>JBBRYO010000205.1:0-4720 GCA_038237595.1 Candidatus Limnocylindrales bacterium
CATGCCGCCGTGGGCCGGGCCCTCACCGTGAGCGGACCGCTCGGTCTGCTGGCTCGCGGAGTCTGCACCGCCCACCAGCACCGATCCGACCTCCTCGTCGCCTAGCGGCGGCGCATCGGCAGTCGGTCCGTGAGTGCCCGGATCGTCGCGGCGCTCCGGATCGAACCTGTAGCCGACGCCGAAGTGGGTGTGGATGTAGCGCCAGGAAGGCGAGACGCTCTCGAGCTTCTGGCGCACCTTGCGGATGAACACGTCGACCGAGCGGTCTCCGTGGGCCATCGTGTAGCCCCAGACGCGCTGGTAGATCTCCTCGCGCTGGAGCACCTTGCCCTCGGCGTGGGCCAGCAGCTGGAGCACCTCGAACTCGCGCCGCGTGAGGTCTGCGCTGCGGCCGCCGGAGAAGGCCTGGAACTGGTCGGCGCGGATCTGGAGGTCGCCCGCCTCGACCGGAGCGTCGGTGTCGGAAGTCCCGGTGGCCTGCTTGCGTCGGCGTACGACGGCTTCGATCCGCGCGAGCACCTCCTCGGGGTGACAGGGCTTGCTCACCCAGTCGTCGGCGCCGAGCCGCAGCCCGCGCACGCGCTGGGCCACCGTGGAACGACCCGTGCATACGACCACGCCAAGACCGGGGGCGGCAGCGGACAGGCGCTCCAGGAAATCCCAGGCGTCGCGGCCGAGCAACGCGAGGTCCACGACCAGCGCTTCGACCCGCATAGTGGCCAGCTCGTCGACGCGCGGAGCGGACTCGAGCGCGAGGTGGGGCCAGCCGAGCCCGTCCATGCGGTTCTCGAGCACGCGCACGAAACCAGAGTCGGAATCGAGCACCGCAATCCTGATCGGTCCATGATCGGTTGGGGTCACGTCAGTGCAGGATACGCCACATCCGGGCGTGGTTACCCCCGGTTACAGCATTTTCACAGGCGGGTCACGGGGTCATAACCGCCGGATTGCCTGCGCATGGCAGGTTTTCGCCCTATGGAGGCGGCCACCCACCCACACGTCGATGTGAACGCGGCGCCACTCACGCCGCCGATGCGCTTGACCGCCGGCGAGGTCGAGGTCCGCCCTGCCGAGTACCTGGCCGTGGCGGCGGGCCATCGCCTGAACCTCACCTCGCGCGAGCTCGAGCTGCTCACAGCGCTCGTCGCCCGCGAGGGGCGGATCGTGAGTCGCGAGGAGCTGCACCGCACCGTGTGGGGCGACCCCTACCGGAAGTCCGACCGCTCGGTAGACGTCTACGTGGCCAAGCTGCGCCAGAAGCTGGACGAGGTCGCGCCGGACCGCCGCTTCATCCACACCCACTTCGGCTTTGGCTACCGCTTCAATCCGGAGCCGGCCCGCCACACGTTGACGCGCCTTTCATAGGCCCTTTCACATCTCTTTCACATCGTGGGCACAAGTGGGCAACAGACTGCCTGCCAGCCAGTGCGACGTTGCCCCCATATGATCAAGCCAAGGAGAAACGATATGAGGAAGTGGCTCGCGCTGGCAGCGATGTGCGTTCTGGCCCTAGTTGTGGCGGCGTGTGGTAGTAGCAGCAAGTCGTCCAGCGGAGGCGGCGGGGCGAAGCAGCTCGGCGGCTCCATCAACGGCGCCGGTGCGACGTTCCCCCAGCCTGTGTACGAGGAGTGGGGCGCGGAATTCAAGAAGCAGGCCGGCACGGCTGTCAACTACCAGGGCATCGGCTCGGGTGGCGGTGTGGCGCAGTTCACGGCCGGAACCGTCGACTTCGGCGCCACCGACTCCGCCATGACCGATGACGAGGTCAAGGCCGCCGAGAAGAAGGGCAAGACCGTCCACGTGCCCAGCGTGTTCGGCTCCGTGACCATCGCCTACAACCTCGACGGCCAGAAGAGCGGGCTCAAGCTCGACGGCGCCACCGCCGCGGACGTGTTCCTCGGCAAGATCAAGAAGTGGAACGACCCGGCCATCGCCAAGCTGAACTCCGGGGCGAGCCTGCCGTCGCAGGACATCACGGTCTGCCACCGCTCGGACGAGTCGGGCACGACCAAGCTGTTCACCACGTTCCTGGCCGCCTACAGCCCGGCCTGGAAGAACGGTCCCGGCGTGGACAAGACGGTCAAGTGGCCGACTGGTACCGGCGCCAAGGGCAACGACGGCGTGGCCAGCTGCGTCAAGCAGAACAAGGGCGGCGTCGGCTACGTCGAGCAGGCATTCGCCCTCCAGAACAACTTCACCACCGCTGCGGTAAAGAACAAGACCGGCGCGTTCATCACGCCGAGCCTGGCCTCCACATCGGCGGCCGGCGAGGGCATCACGGTGCCGGCCGACCTCCGCTTCAGCGCCATCAACGCGCCCGGAGCAAAGGCCTACCCGATCGCATCCGCCACGTTCCTCCTCGTCTACGAGGACATGTGCAAGGCGGGACTGAAGGCAGACCAGGCCAAGCGGGTCAAGGCGTGGCTGACCTACGCCACCGGTGACGGCCAGAAGGTGGCCCCGAAGATCCAGTACGGAGCCCTGCCGAGTGCGCTGCTCAAGAGCGCCAAGGCAAAGGTCGCCGGCCTGCAGTGCAACGGCAAGCCGATCAAGGGCTAGCCAGAACCTGATTGATGGAAGCATCGTCCCTCAATGCCCGTGGCGACCGCTCGATTCTCGAGCGGTCGCCGCTGGCGCAGCTTCCGGACCGGGCCACCAAGTGGATCCTGACCGGCCTGGCGGCGCTGATCCTCGTGATCATCGCCTTCTTCTTCATCCGCCTGTATGCCGAGGCGCACCCCGCGTTTGCCAAGTTCGGCGTGTTCGGCTTCACCTTCGACAACGACTGGAACGTGTCGGCGGGAATCTTCGGAGCGCTGCCGCTGGTAGTGGGCACCCTCATCACCGCCACGATCGCCCTGATGATCGGCGTGCCCATCGCGGTGGCCACCGCCATCTACTTGACCGAGCTGTGCCCCGGCAAGGCGCGCGGCCCGCTGACGATCATGGTCGAGCTGCTGGCCGCGGTGCCCTCAATCGTCTACGGGCTCTGGGGAGTCTTCTTCCTGATCCCGAAGCTCAAGCCGGCCGAGCAGTGGTTCTCCGACCACCTCGGCTTCCTCCCCTTCGTGGGCGGCAGCGTGGCCGGGCCCAGTTACTTCGTGGCCGGCCTGATCCTGGCGATCATGGTGCTGCCGATCGTGAGCGCCATCAGCCGCGAGGTGATGGCCACGGTGCCGGTCGAGCACAAGGAGGCCGCGCTGGCCCTTGGCGCCACGCGCTGGGAGATGATCCGCATGTCGGTTCTTCCCTACTCGCGAGCTGGCATCACCGGCGCCGCGATGCTGGGCTTGGGCCGCGCGATCGGTGAGACGATCGCGGTGACGCTGGTGATCGGCAACGCCCCGGTGATCGGCAACTCCCTCTTCTCGCAGGGCTATACCCTGGCCGCGGTGATCGCCAACGAGTTCAACGAGGCGGCTTCCAATCCGCTGCACCGAGCCGCGCTGATCGCGGCTGGGCTCGTGCTCTTCGTGCTCACGCTCCTGATCAATGCCGGAGCCCGCTACTTCGTCCGCCGTGCCGAGCGCATGGGCGGCATCAACGCGGCCAAGGGCGACGCCGGCGCCCGCGTAGCGGCTCCCGGAGCAGCGGCATGAGCGCGCTGGCAGCCATCAGCCCACGACGCAAGCGCACCGACCTGATGTTTCGTTCGTTGCTGCTCGGCGCCACCCTCCTGGCCCTCGTGCCACTCGTGCTCGTGATCTACACGCTGATCTCCAAGGGCGCAGGCGCGTGGAATGTGAGCTTTTTCACCACCGACCCAACCGGCCGTTTCTTCGGCGACCCCGGCGGCATCAAGAGCGCAATGGTCGGCACGATCCTGATCGTCGCGGTGGCCGCCGCGATCGCGGTGCCGTTCGGCATCGGCGTCGCGCTCTACATGGTCGAGTACGGCAAGGGCACACGCTTCGCCGGAATCGTCCGCTACTTCGTGGACGTGATGACCGGTGTGCCGTCGGTGGTGTTCGGCCTGTTCGTCTATATCGTGCTGGTGCTCACCAAGATCGGCGGTGGCTTCACCGCCTGGAAGGGCTCGGTCGCGCTCGCGCTGCTGATGCTCCCGGTGGTCACGCGCTCGTCCGAGGTCGTGCTGCTGCTGGTACCCAACTCGCTGCGCGAGACCGCGCTCGCGCTCGGTGCGCCCCGGTGGAAGGTCATCCTCCGCGTAGTGCTGCCCACGGCGCTGCCGGGCCTTGTGACCGGCTCGCTTCTGGCCGTGGCCCGCGCCGCCGGCGAGACGGCGCCGCTGCTGTTCACGGCTTTCGGCCTGGCCGCCACCTCGGCCAATCTCGGGGGTCAGATGAACTCACTGCCCATCCAGATCTTCAACGACGTCCAGAAGGCGCAGGACCGCCTCGTCGAACGAGCCTGGGGAGCCGCTCTCGCCCTCGTGGTGATGATCCTCCTGCTCACTCTCGTGGCCCGCGTCGTCCAAAGAAGGAGCGCCACCGCATGACCGTGAATCCGTCCGCCAACCCCGAGATCGAGAACGTGACCACAGAGCCAACTCCGAGCGCAACCCGACCGCCGCGGACACACGTGCGCGACCAGTCCGCCGCCGACGAGAGCGCGACCTCCGACGGCCATCTGGTCAGCCTCAAAGGGCTTCGCGCCTTCTACGGCGAGGCCGAGGCGGTCAAGGGCGTGGACCTCGAGTTCGCGCCCAACCGCGTAACGGCGATGATCGGCCCCTCGGGGTGTGGCAAGTCCACCCTGG
>JBBRYO010000206.1:0-4701 GCA_038237595.1 Candidatus Limnocylindrales bacterium
GTGATTCTCGCCGATGTCCGATCGGCCCGAGCTGTACTTGCCCATGACGTCGAGCGCCTGCCGGATGCGCGCCTCGCGATCGTCGCCCTGAAGCTCGGCATCGACCGCTTTCCTCACGATGGCGGCGATCGAGACACCCCGCCTTCGTGCCTCCCGCTTCAGCGCAGCCATCTGCTCGTTTGTCAACGAAACCTGCGTCCGGATCATAGATGGATGATAACAGTCATGACAGACCGATGTAACGCGGGAGGGGACCGCGACGATTGCCGTCGAACCTGGGTCCGGATGATGCCTAAGTCAGAGGACGCCGAGGCTCGTGTCCTCGATCGCGGGGTCTGAACGCAGCATGTCCGCGATGAGGAACGTTCGGGTCTCCGCGGGCCGATCCGATCCCGCCGGAGACGGTGACGGCGCCCTTCGCGCGCCCTCTGGATCGTTCACGGCTGGCATGACCGCGGCGAGATGGGATGCGGCGGAGCATATCTACCCTGCTGCGTCGGGACCTGTCCCGCAGCTACATCCGGAAGACGCCGAACTTCGTCTCCTCGATCGGGGCGTTGAGCGCCGCGCTGATGGCCAGCGCCAGGACGTCGCGCGTCTGGGCGGGGTCGATGACGCCGTCGTCCCAGAGGCGCGCCGTGGAGTAGTAGGGATTGCCCTCACGCTCGTACTTCTCGAGGATCGGCGCCTCGAAGGCAGCGCGCTCCTCAGGGGACTTCCACTCGCCGCGCACGGTGGACAGGACGGTGGCAGCCTGCTGGCCGCCCATCACGCTGATCCGGGCATTCGGCCACATCCACAACCCGCGGGCACCGAACGCACGGCCGGCCATGCCGTAGTTGCCGGCCCCGAACGAGCCGCCGGTGATCACCGTGAACTTGGGCACGGCCGCGCAGGAGACGGCGGTCACGAGCTTTGCGCCGTCTTTGGCGATGCCGCCAGCCTCGTACTCGCGTCCGACCATGAAACCCGTGATGTTCTGGAGGAAGACGAGCGGGGCCTTGCGCTCGCACGCCAGCTCGATGAAGTGGGCGCCCTTCAGCGCGCTCTGGCTGAAAAGCACGCCGTTGTTGGCGAGGATCCCGACGGGATAGCCGTCCATGTGTCCGAAGCCGCACACCAGCGTCTCACCGTAGGCGGCCTTGAACTCGTGAAATTCCGAGCCGTCGACCAGCCGGGCGATCACCTCGCGGGCGTCGTAGCCCCGCCGCAGATCCGATGGCACGACGCTGTAGATGCCGTTTGGATCATCACCCTTGGCGTCGGCCGCGCCGGCGCCGGCCAGCGGCGGGCAGACTGCGCTGCGCAGCCATGGCGGCTCCGGCTTGCGCCAGGCCAGGCTCGCGACGATCTCCCGGCCGAGCGCCAGCGCGTGGTCGTCGTTGAGGGCTTCGTGGTCGGCGACACCGCTGACGCGCGCGTGCACCGCGGAGCCGCCGAGCTCCTCGGCCGTGACGTCCTCGCCGGTCGCCGCCTTCACCAGCGGCGGTCCGCCAAGGAATATCGTGCCGGTGCCCCGCACGATCACGGTCTCGTCGCTCATGGCGGGAACGTACGCACCGCCGGCGGTCGACGATCCCATCACCAGCGCGATCTGCGGAATGCCAAGCGCCGACATGCGCGCTTGGTTGTAGAAGATCCGGCCGAAGTGCTCGCGGTCGGGAAAGACCTCGTCCTGGAGGGGGAGGAACGCGCCGCCCGAGTCGACCAGGTAGATGCAAGGCAGCCGGTCGGCCTGCGCGATCTCCTGCGCGCGGAGGTGCTTCTTGACCGTCATCGGGTAGTAGGTGCCGCCCTTGACCGTCGCGTCGTTGGCCACGATGACGCAGTCCGTGCCGCTGACCTGGCCGATGCCCGTGACCAGACCCGCGCCGGGCGCTTCGTCGTCGTACATGCCGTTCGCGGCGAGAGCGCTCAACTCCAGGAATGCGGCCCCGGGGTCGAGAAGGCGCGAAACGCGCTCGCGCACCGGTAGCTTGCCGCGCTCCACGTGACGCGCGACGGAACGCTCATCACCAGCGGCTCCGCGTTCGGTCAGGGCGTGCGTCCTGGCGCGGAGATCGGCGACCAGGGCGCGCATCGCGGCCGCATTGGCCTGCGCCTCATCGCTGTGCGGATCGACCCGGGTCTTGAGGATGGCCATGCTGCCGATGATAGGCGGCCGCGAGGTCGGGCTACAGGTCGTGCCGAGCTGGCAGGGCCGACACCGCCCTGACGCGGTCCTTCACCCGTTGGGGCCCAGGTTCCCCGCTCCGCCACTGCCGACCCCGCCTGCACCCGGGGCTGGATTGGGGTTCGTTGGATCGCCATGGATCATCAGGTCGATCTGCTGGCAGAGTTGCTCGTACAGCGATGGATCTCGCGCCGTCTCGGCATAGGGGTCGTTCCCGCTCGAGGTCGGCGGGACGCCAGCGGGACGCCAGCGGCGGCCGCCGGGCCGCTATTGATGGCCACGTCTCGCAGCCACGGTATCAAGCCTCCAGATGGGAGCTCAGGCCTCGGGTTCGGGTCCACCATCCGTCGCCTCGACGGCTTCGCCGGGTCGGTCAGGCTCAGATCCCTCAGGGCGCTGCGGCCGGTAGCGGAAGTAGGCCCAGGTGCCGACCGAGACGATCCCGAAGGCCACCAGGAAGACGATGCCGATGATCGACGGCGTCGAGCTTCCGGTCGAGAAATAGCCGTTGGTGGGGTCGACGAGCACCATCACATAGGCGAAGATCGCGGCGGCAAAGATGGGGAACCAGGCCAGCCGGTTCCACTCGAAGAGGGGATGGCCGGGCAGGAAGCGCATCGGCAGGAGCCCGATCGCAAGGGCCTCGATGCCTGCCACGAAGAAGGTGGCCAACGCGGTCTGGAGCACCAGCATCACCCACGGATCGCCACCAACCGAACGCGTAACAGCCAGCAGCACCCACGCGCCGACGCTCAGACCGAGCAGCCAGGCGGAGGCCAGCCAGACGCCGATGCCCTCCTGGCGAATGCTGATGACCGAAGTGAAGGCGATCGTCACCACGAGGCCGTAGAGGTAGCCCGGCTGGAACCCGACAAGCCGCGAGATCAGCACGCAGACGACCGCCACGGCCAGCGTCCACCACAGTGCCCGCAACTGTCCGAGCTCGCCCGTCCTGGTGCGGTGGTAGACGCGCAGGGGCAGGTCAAACGCAGCGGTGATGAGGGCGAGGCCGATGAGGAGCCCCAGGAACATGGCGAACGACTGGGCGTCGAGCCCGAAGCCGGGGTTGAGGAAGCCGTAGACCAGCGCGCTCAGCCCGAGGAAGACCCACACGCCGAGGAGACCGCCGCCGAGGCTGCGACCGACGCGATCGACCACACCTCCCAGCGGACCCACCGCGACCAACCCGACAAGCCCGCGCCACCGGCGTTTCAGGCTCTCGAACCAGCCGGTGATCTCCTCCTGGTTTGCCTCGACCGTCTTGTTGAAGAGCGTCCCCGGGAAGGGCACGAGCAGTGCGATCAGGAGCGAGAGGAGCAGTCCGCCGCCGGCCGCGCCCGGGTCAACACGCACGTCGATGGGGCCCTTGACGCTGTCCGGCCAGGTGCCGGTATGGACCGGCGGCGGGAGCGGGGACGCCGACGGAGCTGCGGTTGGCTCGGGCGTGGGCGGGGGTTCGGTCGGGGTTGCGGTTCCTGCCGCCTCGGAGGCAGGCGGCGCGGTCGCCGGGGCGACGGTCGGGGGCGGCGACTCGGACGATGGTGACGCGGACTCCAGCTGCGGGGATTCGGTCTCTGAAGGAATCGGCGTCGCCGTCTCCGACGGGACCGGAGTCGCGGTCTCACCAGGTTTCAGGGTTGGCCGCTCGGTCGGCTTGTCGGTGGGCGGCGGCTTCGTCGGCTGCTGCGTGGGAGTCGATGTCGGCGTGTGATCGGGCGTCGGGGTGGGGCGTGGCGTGTCCGTCGGCGTTGGCGTGGGTGTCGGTTTGGGAGTCGGCGTCGGCGTGGGGGTTGGCGTTGGCGTCGGCGTCGGCGTGGCAACCATCGTGAATGCGTGACTGACGAGGTCGCCGTGCGGGCAGATGTCGCCCTGGTTGGTTCGCGCCGTGACCTGGTAAGGCCCCGCGGGAAGATTCGGGACACGGAACGTGGATGCGAAGGCGCCCGCGCTATTGGTCCGCTTGTTCACCCCCGGCGTCAGTTCCATCTGTGTCGGGTCGGAAGCCTGCCCGATGAACAGATGGAGTTCGCACTGGGGGTAGTAGTTCTGGCCCGACGTTGCGATCTGGTTGCCAGCCATCCCGTGTGCAGGGTTGACGTCCAGGTTCGATTGTGTCACCAGGAACGTCACGGTGTGCGCATCGTTTTTGGCGCAGCCCGTACGGGTCGTCGTGCAGGCCCTGATCGTGTATTTGCCCGGACCCACGTTGGGTACGCTGAAGTTCACGGTGGCGCGGCCGGCACTGTCCGTCCTCGCGTTCCCGAGATTGATGTTGCTGCCATTCGGGTCCCACGTGAGCACGAACGGGCTCACCGGGAAGAAGTCGAATCCGTCGGCCGTCGACCCCACGTCGGGACGGCCGTGGGACGGACTGACCGTGAAGTGCGACTTAGCCCGGATCCACCGATGAGCCGCGGCTGCAGGAGCGCTGAAACGACGAATCAGGTGCCCATCTGAACTGGGAAGATGGCGTTGCGAACCAGCCCATCAACCCAACAGAGGAGCACCTGATTGATGCGATCTTCTCA
>JBBRYO010000207.1:0-4688 GCA_038237595.1 Candidatus Limnocylindrales bacterium
CAATAAACGGCGATGCAGAGAGTGTCGAGGTCGGCGTCCATCGTGGCCTCCAGGCAGACGGTGTACTTGACACCGCCGACTTCGGCCTCTCTGCCCAAAACCCCTCAAACACGGCCACTCCCGTGGAATCAACCATCTAGGGCCTCAGCTGCCCTCGCCCGCACGTCCTGGTCGAGATCATCGAGCGTCTCAATCAGGCCTGGAACGGCCCCCTCGCATCGCAGCCAGCCCAGCGCACAGACGGCGGCTCGCCGCTCACGCCAGTCTAAGGTCCGAAGAGCCTCAAGAACGGGCTCGGGGGCACCGAGTCGGGCGAGCGCAGCAATCGCTTCGACTCGCACACCTCCGTCGGAATCACGCTCCAACGAGCCCGTAAGAGCTTCGATCGCGGGAGACCCCCCAAGACGACCTACGGCTCGTACGGCCAGCCGTCGCACTACAGGGCTCTGGTCCTCAAGGGCCGCGACGAGCGGCTCGAAGGCGGCTGGGTCTCGAAGCGTTACAAGCTCTGCAGCCGCATCAGCCCGCCGGTTGGCGTCTCGATGTCCCAGAACTCTCAGCAGGCTCTCCAGATCGCCTGGGTCGGGTAGGCCTGTGCTCTCGAAGCGCCGCCACTTCACCTAATCTTGGCTCCAGGCGCCACAGACGTAGGGACTGGCTGGCCGATCTGTGCTACTGCCTGCCCGTTGCGCAGCGAGAGGAAGAGTTCGGTTTTTCGCGCGTGGCCGCGTGGCCTGGGTCCGCAACGGTGTGCGTAGCGGACCAGCGGTCACCTCAGCCTTTATCACGGCCCACCCTCCATGCAAGACGCGCTCGTGACGCGGCACCATCGGCTTTCTGCTTGGCGATGCCCGGAGGCAACTCCCCGCCGCTCGAGGGGCGAAGGTGCGCCGATGGTAGGACCTCGTCACGATCCGATGATGCCACGCGTGTTGCGCTGCGTCGATGCACAAGCAGCTCTTGACAGCCTCGCGAGCTTGTTCAACGTACCCGCGAACGAGCTAAAGCAGGCGCTCGTGCCAGCCGCGAAGGCGGCACTCAGCGACAAATCGGACCCGGTCGGTGCGCTTCCGGCGGCGCTGGCGGAGGAACTGAGCGGCTTTCCGGAGCCTCCAGACACGATTCACTACTTTCACGGCACCCGTGTGTGGGACCCGGTCGGGTTGGCTGCCGAAGGTCTCCGCCCGCTTCTCGCCATGCTGGACGTTGTTTGGGCCGAACTGGCCGCCCTTGCTCCTGAGCTCCCCGCCAGCGATGTCCACCGCCTGCGCGACGATCTCACCGCGGGTGTTGTAGGGCCACATACCTACCCGCTCAGAGTCAACGGATCGATCGACCACGGGCCTTGTGGGCATCTGTTACGCGATGCGCTCTTGCATCCCGACGACTACAACGCCGTGGACTACCTCAAGGGTCCGGAGATCCCATCCGACATCTGCGAGGCGGTGCACGAACGCTTTGGCATTGACCTCGGCAAGCGTTACCGGGCCGCCACAACTCCGTGCATCGTCGAATTTGCGATACCAAGCACGAGCGTCGATGAGGCTCTCGCGTCCGCCGCCTGGTATGTCGAAGCGGCCCTGCGCGGGGAGCGCAGTGCAAATGCCACCTGGGGATACGACGGCGGCGGCGCGCCGGTCCCCGCGACGGCCATAGTCGCGGTCACCTGCCCTCAGCCAGACCAGAACCCTCGTCCGTAGGCCCTGGTGGCTCCACACCTCAACACGGTCTTCTCGGAATCCGGTCCGCCCCGAATCGCCATGCCCTCACCTCGCCACTCCTCTATGCCGAACCCACCGCGTCGCCCGCTGAACCATCCCCGCCCGTACTGACCCGTCACCCAAGACAACTTCGCCCTTCCCCTCTCTCGCTGCTGCCCCGCTAAAGGCCCCTCCCGCTCCCTGCCCGGCCGACTCCAGTTTCACTGGTATGTCGAGGAAGGGCCGTCCGGCACGTAGTGGCGGACGGCCCTTCCTCGCAAGGCCCGGCAGGGAGCGGGTTTGCGGCCGGCGGCGGGGCAGCAGGTCCGGTTCGTTGAGGGAGGGCACCGGCCAGAGCGAACGACCCAGAGCGAACCAACTAGAGAACCGCGGGCCCAAGCGCCCGGTAGTGGCCTCAATTCTCGGGGTGGCCGGGCAGGCGAACAGGTCGAAACAGGTCCTCTCGCAGGCGATGTCCCGGCGGGTACTTGGGCACCCCGATTGCTCGGGCGCGGCCCTCGTGCATCTCGGACTCCACCACGAATAGGACCTTGCGGCGCCCGATGTAAAGGGTGGGGCTAGGTTCTCCGGATGGGCGAAAATGGTTGCCCGTTAGCTCGTAGTCAGCAGCCTGGGCAAAGAGGTCACGGTGCTCGCTGTCCTGGCAGACAAAGATCACGAACGGTGGCTCGTCGTCGCGGTAGTCGTCGGTGTAGAGGCGCCACCAGCAGAGGAAGGTGTCGTAGCGGCGGAACTTCTCGAAGTTCTTGTCCACTCGCCGGGTGCGGTCGTACTCAATGAAGATCGTGCGCACGGTGTCTCGGTCGTCCACAACCTCGAGAACGTCGTCGGGACGGATCTGCTTGGCGTAGGTGTCGTAGAGGTCGTCCACCGTGAAGTCACCGCCAATGTGCAGCGGCGGCTTGTCGAGGCCCCGAGGCGGGTCAATCACCTCCTCTCCTCCCCACGTGAGCAACCGCGGGCCGAGCAGCCGGCGCCAGGCGAGCACCCAGGCGTTGAGGTGCAGTTCGTGCAGGACGTAGCGGTAGTCGTAGACCTCCTGGACCTCGAAGCGCTTGCCCCACGGGATCACGCCAACGCCCTGGAGCATGCGGTGGCCTTCGCGGCCGAGCTGGTAGGTCCAAGGAAACGAGCCTCGGATGGCGACCGGGCGGAAGCGGTCGAGCAGCCCCGCCTCGAACAATCGGGCGAGGCGCCGGCGCCCGACCTGCGGCGTTCCGTCCGGCCACCACAGCTCAAGCAACTGCTGAGCGTCGAGGAACTTGTGTCGGTAGACCGCCACCACGATCGCCAGGTCGCGCGGCTGGATCGCACACGGCCGCACGCCGTTCTCGCGCCGGCCACGCATGATCGCCGCGCTGTCGTAACGCTTGACCGCTTCCAACGTGTTCACGGCACCACCTCCGACCGGTCCGGAACACCCACGCTGCCGGTCCCGAACGCGCGGGCAGCGAACGCCGCGCCGTTGGTCGGGTCTGGCGCGTAGTGGGCGTAGATCTCGGTGGTCTTAGCGTCGGCGTGACCCAGCCACTCCTGGATCGCCCGTAGCGGTGCCCCGGCGGCGGCCATCTGGGTGCCGAAGGTGTGGCGCAGCTCGTGGAAGGTGATCGCATTCACGCCGGCCCGGTCGATTGCCTCAACGAACCGCTTGCGCAACTTCGACGCGTCCAGCACATGGCCGGTGTGCGGGTGGCAGAATACGAGGTCCTCGGGGCTTCGGTAGGCCGAGCGCTGGAAGTGGCGTTCGAGCTCGCCGGCCAGACGGTCGGCCATCGGCACCGAGCGCAGGAAGTGCGACTTGGGCGAGTCGACCTGGGCAGTGAAGCCGCGCGGATAGTTGTCGGCCACCCGCACACGGCCCGAGGTCCAGTCGATGTCAAGCCACTTGAGCGCCAGCAGCTCGCCCTGGCGCAGCCCGGTCATCGCCGCACATAAGTAGACCGGGTGCTCGACCCGCCCGAGGTCGTCGTCGGGCACACAGCGCAGCAGCGCCTCCACCTCGACCGGTTGGAGGAACCGGATGCGGCGGGAATGCTGCCGCGTGGGCGGCGGCCGGTCCACCTGAGCCACCGGGTTGGCCGCCAGCCACCGGCGGCGCACCGAGAACGCCAGCAGCCCGTGCAGGAACGCCACGTGGTTGGTCACCGTCTTCGACGACAACTGAGCAAGCTTGGCCAGCATGTAGGCCTCGACGTGGTCGGCACTGATCTGGTCCACCGTCCGCGCACCGAACCACGGCACCAGGTGCCGGCGCAGGTAGCCCTCGTAGTCGGCCAGGGTCGTGCGCTTTCGCTGCTTGACGGTGCGTAGGTGCTCGACGTACAGCTCCCCCGCCTCCTCGATCGTTTTGCGCTGGCCCCGCGCGACGGCCAGCACCGATGCGTCGATCTGGCGGCGCAGCTCGCCCTCAGCCTGCGTGCGCGTCAGGCCGTCGCGCGAGCCCTGGCTGCGCTTCGGGCCCAATGCACGCTTGACGCGCCGGCCTCCGACCCGCCACGAGCCGTACCAGGTCTCCCGCCCGCGACCGTCGCGGCGGACTAAGAGCGACCCACTGCCATAAGAGCGCCGGGCCATCTCAGCGACCTCGGCGGCCAGCACGGCCTACCGCCCCTGCCCCACGCCCGCCTCGTGGCGCTCGATCCACTCGCGGATCGACTCCTCGCGAAAGCGGCGGTAGCGCCCGAGAGACACCGTGGGCAGCTGGCCGGACCTTGCCTGCTCGTAGACCCACGACTTCGGAACCCGCAGGATCGAGGCGACCTCGGCGGCTGTCAGCAGACGTGACGGTGTCACTACTACTTAGATGCGCGAGATCAGAATTGGCCCCCCTCGACTTGCGAAATTGGAACCATATTGGCACCACGGCACTCCCTTCGTGCCGAGCCTCTCAACGAGAAAGGCCCGCGTTTGCGGGCCTTTCGTGAGTAGCGGGGGCAGGATTCGAACCTGCGACCTTCGGGTTATGAG
>JBBRYO010000208.1:0-4665 GCA_038237595.1 Candidatus Limnocylindrales bacterium
GCGGTGCGCCGCAGCCGCAGCGTGGTGATCGCCCAGGCCATGGCGCAGATCACGACGGACCAGCGCGCGGCCATCGTGCTGTACGACGTGGAGGGCTACGACTACCAGGAAATCGCGGACATGACGGGCGTCTCGCTGGGCACCGTCAAGTCCCGAATCCACCGCGGAAGGCTGGCCCTGCGCGACCTCCTCTCCGACCAGATGGAACTGCTGCGTGATTAGGACCGTCCAACGCCCGTGACAGGTAGCACCATCCGCCCCGGAGAGCACGATCGGCATGAGCGCCTGCTCGTCGTGCGCCTCGCGACGAACGACGAGCTCGACGCGACCGAAGGCGCCCGGGCGCGAGCCCTCGTCGCCGGGTGTCCGGACTGCGCCGCGCTTGCCGTCGACGTCAGGGCGATCTCCCGCGCAACAGCTGCCTCACTGGCTCCCTCGCGGCCACGCGACTTCAGCCTCAGTCCCGAGCAGGCAGCCGCCGCTCACGGCTCACGCATCCGGCGCTGGCTCGGCGGGCTCACATCGCCCGGCATGGGCAGCCTCCGTCCATTGGCCGGAGCGGCCGTCGCGCTCGGGCTGCTGCTCGTCGTCGCCGGGGGCGGCCTGCCCGGTTTCGGCGGCGCTTCACAGAGGCTGGACACCGCGGGCGCGGCCGGCTCGGCGGCCGTGCGGGCCAGCCAGGAGGCCACGACCTCGACCCCCGTCATGGCCGCAGCACCGTACGACACCAGCCCGGCCTCCACCGCGGCCGCAGCGGCTTCGGCCCCCCCACGCCAACCTGTCGCCCCTGGCGCCACCATGCCCTCCGCAGGCACCGATGCGGGCCTCCTGCCGCGATCCCCTCGTCCCCAGCCAGACAACGAGAAGTCGCCCCAGGGCGCTGAGGCCAGCGGCCAGTCATACGAGGCGGTCTCTCCGGGACCGTCCGAGCCGCCCAAGGTCGGGCTCGCCGGCGGCGCAACGGCCGAGCCGACGGCCCCTCCGGCCGTCGCCCAGCCGACTTCGGAACCAGTGGCCGCTCCGGCACCCGCACCCACGTCTGTCGGGGACCACCCCGACGGTGGCTCGCCGCTCGCCCTGTTCGGACTGCTGCTCGGAATCGTCGGCCTGGCCGTGCTCGGGCTGACATGGGTCGCGCGTCGCGCCACGAAGGATCACCTTCTTCGTTAGGACCCCATCCGGCGCACCGCCTGGCAGCAATCCGCGCTCGAGCAACCTTGTCGGCAACGGGGCGTCGAGGTGCCCGGCGGGTACACTCGGACCGTGGAACAGCTCATGCTGCTCGACGCGCACAGCCTCATCTACCGCGCGTACTTCGCCCTTCTCGAGACCCCGCTGACGACCAGCCGGGGCCAGCTGGTGAACGCCGCGTTCGGGTTCTGGAGCATCGTCCTGCGGGGGCTCCAGGACGTGAAGCCGGACTACCTCCTGGCCGCCTTTGACGTCGGCCGCACGTTCCGCCACGACCGCTTCGTCGAGTACAAGGCCACGCGTCGCCCGACCCCCGACGACCTGCGCGACCAGTTCCCCATCATCCGCGAGCTGCTCGCCGCGTTCCGCGTCCCCGTCCTTCAGCTCGAAGGATACGAGGCGGACGACGTGATCGGATCGCTGACGCGCCAGGCGGACGCGCGCGGCGTCGGATCGATGATCGTCTCGGGGGACCTGGACATGCTCCAGCTCGTCACCGAGCGGACCCGGCTGATGACCACACGCATGGGCGTGCAGTCGACGGTGATCTACGACCCCGAGCGCATCCACGAGCGCTACGGGCTCGAGGCTGCCCAGATGATCGACTTCAAGTCGCTGAAGGGCGATACGACGGACAACATCCCCGGCATCGCCGGTGTTGGCGACAAGACCGCCGCCGGCTGGCTCCAGCAGTTCGGAACGCTCGAAGGCATCTACGAGCACGTCGACGAGCTCAAGCCCGAGCGCTTCCGCGAGAAGCTTCGCGAGCTGCGAGACGACGTCTTCCTGTGGCGGGAGCTCGTCACGATCGACCGGGACACTCCCGTCGAGCTCGACCTGGCGCATGCCCGCACTGGCGACTACGACCGCAACGAGGTCCTGCGCCTTTTTCGCGAGTACGAGTTCCGCACGCTTGTCGAGCGGCTCCCCGCGGTCGAGGGCGAGGACGCGAAGGGCCCCGGCGACCTGTTGCGCGAGGCCGATCGGATGGGTCCCATCCCGGCCGCGCTTGTGCCCGGTCGCGAGCCCTCCGCGCGCAACCGGCCTCCTTCCGTCTTCGGCCAGGGGAGCGGCCTCCAGCTGAGCCTCGACTTCGAGACCATGGCCACGACGAGGGTGGAGCGCAGCACCGCCACGGCCGAGGCGGCTGTCGAAGCCCCGCCGCAGGCTCCCTCGGACGGTTCGGGCAACGGCCGCGGTCGAGGAGAGACGGTCATCTCCGAGGTGCGTTCGGGGGATCCACGGGCCCTGCTGGCGGCCGCGCTCCAGGATCCAACGGTCGTCGAGAGCTACTCGGCCGGAGACGACATCGGCGCTTGGCTCGCGGCCCAGCCGGACCTGACTGTCGGCACGGCCCTCGACGACCCGCGCCCCAGGCGCGGCTCCCTTCTCGGCTTGGCTGTCACGGGCAACGACGGCCGGATCATCGCCGCGGATGCCGAGTCGGCCCCCGCGCTCGCCTCGGCGGTCATCGCGTCAGGCCGCCCGCTGGTCGGGCACGAGGTCAAGCAACTCCTCGTTTGGGAACTTTCGCGGCGCGACCCGAAGGCACTGACCAGCCTCAGCGCGTCTGGCAGAACGCTGCCCAGGACGGCCTTCGACACCCAGATTGCCGCGTACATCCTCAACGCCGCGCTGCGCAGCCAGTCGCTCGGGGACATCGCGGCTGAACGGCTCGCGCAGGAGCTGCCAAAGGCCGGGGAGCTGGGCGGCCGCGAGCACGCGGCCGTCCAGGCACTCGCGGCCGCAGCGGCACGGCAATCCCTTGCGGCCGACCTCGCCGAGCAGCCGACCCTCCAGAAGGTGCTGGAAGAGCTCGAGCTTCCGTTGATCCCGGTCCTCGCGGACCTGGAGGCGACGGGCGTCTCCATCGATCGGTCGGCGCTTGGGGAGCTCGCCTCGACCTTCGCCACGGAGATCGGGCGGCTGGAGGAGGGGATCTTCGAATCGGTCGGGCACCAGTTTACCCTCGGCAGCCCCAAGCAGCTCGAGCAGGTGCTCTTCTACGAGCTCAACCTCCCGCGCGGCCGCCGCACCAAGACGGGCTTCTCCACGGACGCCTCGGTCCTGGAGGACCTGCGTGCGGCCCATCCGATGGTGGGCATGCTGCTCGACTGGCGGCTCTACACCAAGCTCAAGAGCACCTACGTCGACTCATTGCCGCTGCTGCTCGACCAGCTGACGGGGCGCCTGCATACGACCTTCCACCAGGCGGTTGCGTCGACCGGGCGCCTGAGCTCGACCGATCCCAACCTCCAGAACATTCCGATCCGCACCGAGCTCGGCCGCAAGATCCGCCGCGCGTTCGTGGCGGGCGATCCCGACCGGGTGCTGCTCGCCGCTGACTACAGCCAGATCGAGCTGCGGATCCTCGCGCACGTCTCAGGTGACATCCACCTGAAGGAAGCGTTCGAGCGGCGGGCGGACATCCACCGCGAGACGGCCGCGCGCGTGCTCAAGAAGGACCCGGCCGACGTCACGCCGGACGAGCGATCGATGGCCAAGATGGTCAACTTCGGCCTGGCCTACGGCATGAGCGACTTCGGGCTGTCGAGCCGCGCCAACATCCCGCGCAAAGAGGCGCAGGACTTCATCAGCAGCTACTTCGCCGCGTACAGCGGGATCAGCTACTACATGATGCATATCCGCGACACCGCTCGGCAACGCGGCTACGTCGAGACGCTGCTCGGGCGCCGCCGCTGGATTCCCGAGCTCGAGGCACGCAACCCGAGCCTGCGCGGCGCCGGCGAGCGGATGGCCATCAACATGCCCATTCAGGGCACGGCCGCCGACGTCATGAAGATCGCCATGATCCGGCTGCACGACCGGTTGGCGCGGGACGGATCGTCGGCGCGAATGCTGCTGTCCGTGCACGACGAGGTTCTGCTCGAGGTGCCGCGCGGGGACCTCGACGCGCTGGCGCCGATCGTCCGCGAGGAGCTGGAGAGCGCCATGCCGCTGGATGTGCCGCTCGACGCGGAGCTCAAGGTCGGCAACGACTGGGAGTCGATGACCCCGATCTTGCGTCCCTGACCCGGCATGCCCGAGCTGCCTGAAGTCGAGACGATTGCGCGCGAGCTCGCGCCGCTCGTGGTTGGCGCCACGATCAGCGGTGTCTGGACCGACTGGCCGCGCGCCATCCGGCATCCGGAGCCGGGTGAATTCGCGAGAGGGATCGTGAGTCGCGAGATCCTGGCCGTGGGCCGCCGCGCGAAGTGGCTCGTTCTATCGCTGAGCGGTGACGCGGTTCTGGCGATCCAGGTGAAGATGACCGGCCAGATCTTCGTGCTGCCGGCCGGTACCGCGCACGATCGCCACGTCCACGTGCGCTTGGAGCTCGCAGACGGGCGCTGGATGCTCTTCCGCGACGTGCGGAAGTTCGGGCGCGTGGGCCTCTACCGCCGGGACGAGGCCGGCGCGATCCTGGGCGCGGGCGACGAGGGCGACCTGTTCGGCAAGCACGGTCCCGAGCCC
>JBBRYO010000209.1:0-4649 GCA_038237595.1 Candidatus Limnocylindrales bacterium
AAGACTTCCGTTTCCTTCGCATTCAACAAGCCGGAGCGCCTCAAGCCGGCGACGGCGGTGCGCATCCTGGAGATCGCACAATCGATGGGCTACCGGCCGCACCCGGTCGCCAGGATGCTCACCAACCGGCGCACGGGAACCTTGGGCATCCTGACGCCCCAGCCCCTTCCGGTCATGTTCTCGAACCCATTCTTTGCCGCGTTCAGCGAGGGGGTGGCAGTGGCGGCCGACCAGTCCGGGTACGGCCTGCGCTTCATCTCACCGCTGCACGGCTCGCTGGCCGCGGCGTTCGGGAGCGCGACCGTCGACGGCATCGTGGCGATCGGCATGTCGCCGCATCACCCCGAGATCGAGGAGGTGAGCAGGGCGTCGCTGCCCACGGTCATGGTCGACTCGGGAACCTCGTCGGACTACTCGGCGATCGATGTCGACGACGAAGGTGGCGCCCGCTTGGCGGCGGAGCACGTCGTGGCTCTTGGGCATCGCAATTTCCTGGTGCTCGGCGTCGAGCCCCCTTACCCGGCGGAGGGTGACGATCCGGAGGTCGTGATGAACCGGCGGCTGCGCGGCTATCGCAGCGCGATCGAAGCCGCCGGAATGCGGCTGCCGGATACGTGCGTGGTGGTCGGCCCGGCCACGATCAGCGGTGGGCACGCGGCGTTCGAGCGCGCGTGGGAAGACGGACTGCGGCCGACCGCCGTGCTGGCGATGAGCGACGCCATGGCGATCGGCGCGATCCGCGCGATGCGCGAAGTGGGCCTTGCCATCCCTCGCGACATCAGCGTGGTCGGTTTCGACGATCTCGATATCGCAGAGCTGGTCGAACCGATGCTGACGACGGTCCATCAACCGGTACGCCGCAAGGGTGAGGCAGCCGCGCGGCTGCTGATCGCGGCCATCGAGCAGGGAGACGCCTTCAGGTCGGAGCAGACGGTCATGGAGACACGCCTCATCGTGCGTGCCTCGACCGGGCCGGCCCCAACAGCATGACGCGCTATGGCCCGAGCGAGATGACCGAGACGCTGTAGGGAGGCAGGGTCGCGAATGGCTGGTACCCGCTGAAGCCACCCGACGCGTCGACCAGTGGCGAGGCCGGGCTGCCCAGGCCGAGGAGGAGATCCGCGTGCGTCCCGGGCTGGAGCGGCCCGCCGGCCAGGCTGAGGGCGGCGTCCATGACTGCCGTGCCGCCGGTGTTGGCGACCACCAGCACCGTCTCGGATGCCGTCGAACGGAGTTCGGCAACCAGTCCGTCAGGGGTGCTCGTGACCGTTGTGTAGTCGGGGCTCGACAGCGCCTGGTGCGCAGCGCGCAGATGGATGAGATCGCGGTACCAGGACAGCAGCGAGCAAGGATTGGCAGACTCCGTGGCCACGTTGACGGTTGCCGGATCACCGGAAAGTGGCTCCCACGCCGCGCCGGTCGTGAACCCCGCGGCAGCTCCGCTCGCATCCCAGCGCATCGGCGTGCGGATCTGCTCGTCCGGCTTGGCGCCACTCATGCCGACCTCCTCGCCGTAGTAGACGAATGGGACGCCGGGGCCAGCCAGCAGCAGCCCGGCCGCAAGGTGGAGCTTGGCGGCGTCGCCGCCCAGTTGGGTCGCGACGCGATTCATATCGTGGTTGGTGAGGAACGAGCCAAACGCTCCCTGCGCGTAGAGCCCGGTCACCTTGCTCAGCGAGCGACCGAGCGCGTTGCCGCTGGCGCTTCCGGCCGTTGCCACGTAGACGCCGGCGAGGCCGAAGTCGAAGCTCAGGTCGAGCGAATCGGGTACGTAGCTGGAGCTGATGGCGGGCGTGTCAAAGACCTCGCCGAGCACGAGGGCACCGGCGTCGGCGGCCTTGACCGCTAGCCGGAAGTCGTGCAGCCAGGCATGCGTCTCCGGCGTGTTCTGGGTGACCGGCCCGTCCTCGATGAGGTGCTTCGCGGCGTCGAGCCGGAAGCCGTCGACTCCGACATCGCCGAGCCAGAACCGCGCGATTCCCGTGATCTCGGCGGTGACGTCAGGGTTTCGCAGGTTCAGATCGGGAAAGTCCGCACCGAAGTTGGCGTAGTAGTAGCGGCTGCCGTTCTGGAACCAGTTGGCACCCTGCGGGCTATCGGCCCAGACATACCAGTCGTCATGGGTCGAGCCCGGTGTCTGCGCGTCCGTGAACCAGGGATGCTGCGACGAGGTGTGATTGAAGGGCATGTCCAGGATCACCGCGATGCCGCGTTTGTGTGCCGCGGTGACCAGCGCGCGGAGATCGTCGAGGGAGCCATAGTCGGGGTTGACCGCACGGTAATCGGTCACGTCGTAACCGTGGTACGAGGGCGAGGGCATGACCGGCATCAGCCACAGCCCGGTGATGCCTAGGTCGGACGAGGTGGCCTGGTTGCCGTCGTTGAGGTAATCGAGCTTCGCGGTGAGTCCCTTCAGGTCGCCGATACCGTCCCCATTGCTGTCGGAGAAGCTGCGGACGAAGGCTTCGTAGAAGACGCGGTCCTGCCACCAGCCGGGCTTCGAGTTGGGCCTCGGCGCGGCGGGCTCGGCCGGTGCAGCGGGCACGGTCCAGGGACAGGCGGCGGCAGCCGCGGTCGTGGCCGAGGCCGGGGCGTTCGAGGCTGGAGCTGGCGTGCTCGACCCGGTGCTGTGCGCCGACGAGACCGGGATTGGCGTAGGCGCCGATGTCGAGCCACACGACGTGGCGATCAGGACTGCCGCCATCGGAGCGGCGACGATCCGGAGTCGAGTCATGGAGGCGAGCGAACCGTGTCTCGGCGCCGGCTCAGCCCTTGACGCCACCGACCGTCAAACCGGCCACGAACCAGCGCTGGAGGATGAAGTAGACGACCACCACCGGCAGCGCCACCAGGATCGAGAAGGCCGCGAACTGCGACCAGGGCGTGCTCCCGGCGTACTGGCCCACCATCCCGTTGAGCGCCATGGCCAGCGTCCACTGGTGCACGTCCGTGAGGAACACGAAGGAGAAGTAGAACTCCGTCCAGCCGGCGAGGAAGCCGAAGAACGCGGTCACGGCGAGCACCGGCTTTGAGAGCGGCAGGATGATGTGCCAGAAGATCCGGAACTTGTTCGCGCCATCCACCGTGGCGGCCTCTTCGAGCTCGCGCGGGATCGTGTCCAGGTAGCCCTTCAGGTTCCAGATGGCGAAGGGAAGCGTGCCGGAGGTCACCGCCAGGGACACACCGAGGAGCGAGGCACGCAGGTTGAACTGCCCGAACTGGATCTTGTTGAGCGACACGAAGAGCGGCGCGAGCGTGGCCACGGCCGGCAGCATCAGCACCGCCAAGACTGCGATCATCAGGAACCCACGGCCCCTGAACTGGAGGCGTGAGAAGGCGTAGGCCGCCAGCACGCCCAACGTCACGCTGCAAACCGAGATGAAGGCCGCGATGAACAGGCTGTTCAGGGCGAGCTGCCAGAAGGACACCGGGTTCAGCGTGGGCTGATTGATGACCTTCGTGAAGGCGTCGAAGCTCCAACCCGGCGGAATCAGGTTCAAGCCGTCGGGCCGCGCAATATTCCGCGGGTCGAGCGACATGCTGATGATCCACAGCAGCGGGAAGACGACGGTGGCGGTCACCAGCAGGCACAGGGCCTGCAGGAACACCTGTCTGCTGATCGAGAGCTTGCGGCGCTCGTGCGTCTTCCGCGCCACGAGCGGCTGGACGACGATGCCCGGCGTGCCGGCGATCTCAGCGGTCATCGGTGGCCCTCCCGCAGCTCCGGCCTACGCATCGAATTGCGCCGTTGCCTTTCCGAGCTTGTTCGTCACGATCGTGAGCGTCAGCAGGATGAAGAACTCGAAGACGCAGAACGCGGCGGCCACCCCGTAGAGATGCTGCTCATACACGAGCCGGTAGGCCGTGGTCACGAGCAGCTCCGTCTGGCCGAAGGGCCCACCGCCGGACATGAAGTACGAGAGATAGAAGAGGTTGAAGGTGACGACGAAGCCATAAATCGCGAACGGCAGCATCGCCGGCCGCAGGAACGTCAGCGTCACGGTCTTGAACTTCGCCCAGGCGCCTGCACCGTCCATCTCGGCCGCCTCGTACAGCTCCTTGGGCACGCTCTGCAGTGCACCTGTCGCAACGACCGAGTTGAGAGGCCAGCCCAGCCAGACGTTCGCCGCCAGCAAGGCGAAGTAGGCCAGGGGTAGGATCAGGGGACCGGCCGCGAAGATCGGATTGGGCTGGTTGAGCCAGTCGGTCGTGACCGGAGGCAGCTTGAAGATGACGCCGACCGTGCTGTTCAGGAGCTGGTTCACAGCGCCGTACCGCGGGTCGAACATGTTGCGCCAGACGGTGGCCACGATGATCGGCGGGATGACCACCGGAATGATGAAGATGGCCCGGTAGAAGCGCTTCAGCCGCAGCCCCTCGACATTCAGGAGCAGGGCGATCGCCACGCCGAGGATCAGGTGGATGACGACGTTCGAGAACGCCCAGAAGAGGTTGAAGACCAGGATCCTGACGAAGTCAAAGTTGGGGATGACGATGTTGTTGTCGAGGATCCGCGCGTAGTTGCCGAAGCCGACCACGGCTGGGCTGGGCGCTCCGGCCTTGAGGTTCGTCAGCCCGTAGTTCGTGAACGACATCCAGACTTCGAACACGAGCGGGTAGAAGGTGATGATCGCCATCACCAGGAATGC
>JBBRYO010000210.1:0-4640 GCA_038237595.1 Candidatus Limnocylindrales bacterium
GCGTATTCCTCGTGACGGGCGGGGTGGCGATGGCTGCGCCGCCTGCCACCACGGTCGAGATCGACATCCAGTGGTCCCACTACGAGCCGACCGTGGTGCACGCTCGCGTCGGGCAGGCGGTCACGTTCGTGCTGCGAAACAACGACCCCATCGACCACGAGTGGATCCTCGGCGATGCGGGCGTACAGGCGCGCCACCGCACTGGCACCGAGCTCAGCCACGGCGCACGGCCGACCGAGCAGACGATCCCCGCCGAGACCGAGGTTCAGACGACGATCATCTTCGGCGCCCCGGCCACGCTCCAGTACATCTGCCACCTGCCGGGGCACGAGGCCTACGGGATGGTGGGCACCCTGGTCGTCGACGGGTCCTGAGCGGCGGCGTCAGTCCACCAGGCGGCCCCAATCTCGGAGCGGCGGCGGTCCGGCATGCGTCCCCCAACCTCGGTGCGGCGGCGCTCCAGGAAGCCGACGCGGACCGGCGGCGGGCTCAGTCGGGCCTGGCGGCCCCGACCTCCCGCAGCCGGCGCTCGAGGAAGCGTCTCTCGGTCGGGTTCGTGACGGTCTGGAGGGCGTGCCGGTAGGCATCGGCCGCCTCGCCGCCGCGACCCAGCCGCCGCAGCAGGTCGGCCCGCGCCGAGTGATACAGGTGGTACCCGTCAAGGACCCCGTCAGGTCGCAGGTCGTTCATCAGTGCGAGCCCGGCAGCCGGTCCGTCGCGCATCGCGACCGCGGCGGCGCGATTGAGCTCCACAACCGGCGACGGCCGCATGTGCAGCAGCGCGTCGTACAGGACGCAGATCTGCGGCCAGTCGGTGGCGGCCGGCGTGAGAGCGCTGGCATGCACCGCCGCGATCGCAGCCTGGAGCTGGTACGGGCCGGGGCGCCGGAGCTGCATGGCCGCGGCGAGGACGCGCTCTCCCTCCGCGATCCGCACCCGGTCCCAGCGGCTGCGATCCTGGTCCTCGAGCAGCACCAGGTCCCCGGCCTCGTTCACCCTGCCCTCGCGCCGCGAATCGTGGAGCAGCATCAGCGCGTAGAGACCGAGCGCCTCCGGCTCGGCTGGCATCAGCCGGGCCATCAGGCGACCGAGCCGGATCGCCTCGTCGCAGAGCTCGCGCCGGACCAGGCTCTCGTCGCTGGTCGCGGCGTATCCCTCGTTGAAGACCAGGTAGACGACGGCGAGCACCGAGTCCAGGCGCTCGGCCAGCAGGTGCGCCGGCGGGACGCGGTACGGGATGCCGGCGTCGCGGATCTTGCGCTTGGCACGCACCAGCCGTTGCGCGAGGGTCGGCTCCGGCACCAGGAAGGCGCGCGCGATCTCCGGCGTCGTCAGGCCGCCCAGGGTCCGCAGCGTGAGCGCGACGCGAGCATCGGGCGCCAGTGCCGGGTGGCAGCAGGTGAAGATGAGCCGCAGGCGATCGTCGACGATGCCCGACTCGCCGCCGGACTCCCGCTCGGCGCTCACGGCTGCGCCCGGCCCGGCGTCGAGCTCGACAAGCTGGCGCAGGAGCCCTTCCTTGTCGGCCAGGACGCGAGCGCGGCGGAGGCGGTCGATGGCCTTGTTGCGCGCTGTCGTGACGATCCAGCCGCCCGGGTTCGGCGGAATGCCGGCCTTCGGCCATCGCTCGAGCGCGACCACGAAGGCATCCTGGACGGCCTCCTCGGCGAGGTCGAAGTCGCGCAGCACGCGGATGAGCCCCGCGACCGCGCGGCCCTGCTCCGCGCGGAAGACGCGTTCGACCGCATCATTCGCCGCTTCAGGGTCGCTCAAGCCCTGCCCTCAGCCGCCCCCGCCCTCGACGATCGGCCGCACCTCGATCGTGCCCACGTCGACGCTGGGTATCCTGGCGGCCCACTCGATCGCCTCGTCGATCGAGTCCGCGTCGATCACATAGAACCCGCCGAGCTGCTCCCTGACCTCGGCAAACGGTCCGTCGGTGATGGTCAGCTCGCCGTCTCGGCGGCGTACCGACTTGGCGAGCGCGGGCGTTTCGAGCTCCTCGGCCGGTCCCAGCTTGCCCGACGCCGCAAGGGCCTGCGTGAACTCGCGGTACCTCGCGTTCAACTCATCGATCGCGCCGGCTGGCATGTCCGGGCGTGACGACTGGTCCGCATAGATCAGGAGGATGTATTTCACGTCGGTCGCCCTTCCTGCTGTCGCGCCGGCTGCGGGCGCTCCATCACAGTAACGACGAACGTGGGAGCCGAAAATCGACTACTACTTGTCGCGTTCCGCCGATCCGGCCATGGCGGCCTGGGCCGCCGCGAGGCGTGCGACCGGCACGCGGAAGGGCGAGCAGCTTACGTAGTCGAGCCCGATCTCGTCGCAGAAGGCGATCGAGGCCGGGTCGCCGCCGTGCTCCCCGCAGATGCCGATCTTGAGGCCCGGACGCGCTGCCCGGCCCTTCTCGACCGCCGTGCGCATGAGCTGGCCGACGCCTACTGTATCGAGCGTCTGGAAGGGGTTCGCCGGGAGGATCTTGCGCTCGACATAGGTCAGCAGGAAACCGCCCTCCGCGTCGTCGCGGCTGTAGCCGAAGGTCATCTGCGTAAGGTCGTTGGTGCCGAAGCTGAAGAACTCGGCGTGGGGAGCGATCTCGTCCGCGGTCAGCGCGCCGCGCGGCACCTCGATCATGGTGCCGAACTTGTAGTCCACCTCGACCCCGGCCGCGTCTTGCACCTTGCGTGCCTCGGCCTCGAGGATGTCGCGCGTGACTTTGAGCTCGTTCACGTGTCCGACGAGCGGGATCATGATCTCGGCGTGCGGGTCGCCGCCTGCCTTGCGGACCGCAATGGCCGCGTTGAGGATTGCGCGGGTCTGGATCTTGACGAAGTCCGGGATCATCAGGCCGAGCCGGCAGCCGCGCAGCCCGAGCATCGGGTTCTGCTCGCGCAGGCTTTCCACCGCCCGCAGCATGGCGCGCGCCTTGGCGTAGCCCGGGTCCGTCTCCGGCACGCCCTTCACCTGGTCCGTGACCGTCTCGATGATGAGCTCGGTGTGGTTCGGCAGGAACTCGTGGAGCGGCGGGTCGATGAGGCGGATCACGACCGGCAGGCCGGTCATGGCCTGGAGGATGCCCTCGAAGTCGCCCTGCTGGAGCTTCTCCAGCTTGGCCATCGCCTCGTCGAAGCGCGCGACGGCGTCCGACTCCTCCGCATTCAGCGTCTCCCCGGCGTCGCGGCGGTCCTTGGCGCGCGTCGCCCGAAACGCAACCAGGATCGCGTCACGCACGATGTCAAGGCGCTCGCCCTCGCGGAACATGTGCTCGGTGCGGCATAGCCCGATGCCCTGCGCGCCGTAGCTGCGGGCCAGCGCGGCCTCTTCCGGCTTGTCCGCATTGGTCCAGACCTGGAGGCGGCGCACCTTGTCCGCCCAGCCCAGGATCCGCTGGAGTCCCGCCTGCTCCTCGAAGCGCACCTCGACCGTGGGGAGTGCCCCGAGGTACACCTCTCCGGTGGTGCCGTCGAGGCTGATCCACTCGCCTTCCGAGAAGCCGAGGCCGTTGACCTTGGCCGAGCGCGTTCCGTAGTCGATGATGAGCGCCGCGCAGCCGGCCACGCAGGGCTTGCCGATCTGCCGCGCGACCACCGCCGCGTGGCTCGTCGCGCCGCCGCGCGCCGTCAGTACGCCCTGGGCCGCGGCCATGCCGTGGAAGTCGTCCGGCGAGGTCTCGATGCGCACCAGCACGACCTTCTGGCCCTGTCCGGCCAGCTCGAAGGCCCGATCCGCGTCAAAGACGGCCTGCCCGACGGCGGCGCCGGGCGAGGCGTTGAGCCCTGCGGTGAGCCTCGTGGCCTTGGCCTTGGCGTCCTGGTCGAACTGGTCGCGCAGTAGCTGGTCGACCTGGGCGGGCTCGATGCGCGCGAGCGCCTCCCGCTCGGTGAGGATGCCCGCGTCGACCATGTCGGCCGCGATCTTCACGGCGGCCGCGGCGGTTCGCTTGGCGGAACGCGTCTGGAGCATATAGAGGCGGCCGCGCTCGATCGTGAACTCGAGGTCCTGGACGTCGCGGTAGTGGCGCTCGAGGCTGTCCGCGATGCGCAGGAACTCGGCGTAGGCCTGCGGCAGGTCGCGCTCCATCTGGCTGATGGGCTGCGGCGTGCGGATGCCGGCCACCACGTCCTCGCCCTGGGCGTTGGTGAGGTACTCCCCATAGAGCACCTTCTCCCCGGTGTTGGGGTCACGGGTGAAGGCCACGCCAGTTCCCGAGTCGTCGCCCATGTTGCCGAAGACCATGGTCACGACGTTGACCGCGGTGCCGAGGTCGTGGGGGATCTTGTTGTACTCGCGGTAGTCGCGGGCGCGCTTGCCGAACCACGAGGCAAAGACGGCCTTGATCGCGAGATCGAGCTGCTCGTCAGGGTCGGAGGGGAACTCGCGGCCCGTGTCCTCTCGCACGATCCTCTTGAAGGCCTCCGCGACCTCGCGCAGCGCGGCCGCATCGAGGTCCGTGTCCTGCTTCGCGCCGCGTGCTTCCTTGGCGCCATCGAGCGCGAGGTCGAAGCGCGCCGGGTCGACGTCCATGACGATTCGCCCGAACATCTGGATGAAGCGCCGGTACGCGTCCCAGCCGAAGCGCTCGTTGCCGGTCAGCGCGATCAGTCCCTGGAGCGTCTCCTCGTTGAGGCCCAGGTTGA
>JBBRYO010000211.1:0-4631 GCA_038237595.1 Candidatus Limnocylindrales bacterium
AGCGGCCTCCCGCGAGCTTGAAAGGGGCCCCGCAGACTGCGGGGCCCCTCGCGCATGGCCCATCTCTTCTCCCACGCGCGGGCAGCATCGACGCCTTCCCGGTCAGCGCGGGGGCAGGAGACGAGCGATCCATCCCCCGCGGGCCCGGAGCGCCCGGCGCCGTTCCACGGTGTCGCCGATCAGCCAGAGCATCGGTGGCCAGAGGCCGACGAACAGCGCCCGTCGCTCGGCGTTCCCGCGTTCGTCTTCGCCGACCGTCTTTGCGCGAATCCACAGGGCGATGCACAGGGCGATGGATCCCAGCGAGGCAGCCTGGAGGTGCCAACCACGCGGCTCGACCCTCTTCATCGGCTGCCCCGCCATGCCCGCAGCTTGACCGATCCTCATCGATTGTGAAATGACCGTTTGAGCCGCCGGCGCGTACTAATAGCAAATGCCGCGCCGTTCACCCGCAGACCAGCCGCTCTCGACGGCGGCGCGGTGGCCGCTGGGCGTCGGCCTTACCTCCTGGCGCTACATGTGGCGGACGACCCCGGTGCACCGCTGGGAGATGACAGGATCGATGCCCGACGACGCGCCGCCGGCGTATCCGGCCGACCTCGACCTCCACGACGTTCAGCGCCCCCAGGACGGCGTTGGGCCCCTGATCCATCGGATCTACCGGACCCGCATCGACGGCGCTCGCATCTCGGCCGAGCAGCTGATGGAGCGGCTGACGGCCGACCTCAACACGGTTGCGCCATCCGAGTTCGCAAGCTTCGAGAAAGTCCACGGCGAGGCGCGCCGACTTGCGACCGGCGACGAGTACGTCGTACGGATGCCCGGTCCCTGGAACGGTCCGGTCCGGGTCGTGGCGGCGAGCCCGACAGCGTTTCGCCTCGCCACACTCGATGGCCACCTCGAGGCAGGACAGATCGAGTTCCGCGTATCCCGCGAGCATCGCTCGCTCGAGTTCTCGATCGAGTCGTGGGCGCGAAGCGGCGACCGGCTGTCCGACCTCATGTACTCCAACGTGCGGATGGCCAAAGAGGTCCAATTGCACATGTGGACCTCGGTCCTCGAGCGCATGGCCGAGCTGGCCGCCGGCACGCTGGAGGGCGGGATCGTTGTGACCACCCGGCGGGTGGATGCCGATGACGACGATGACAACGCTCGTGGCGGCACGGGCCCCCGCCACCGCCGGGCCGGACGCAGGCTCGCCGAGCTCTCCCGGCGCCGGGTGAACTTCGACCCTCAAGCCGGCGACATGGCCACGCCCGAGCGCGGCTGGCGCATCGACGACATGATCGAAGCCCTCCCCCGCGAGCCTCCGGGACCACCGGTGGAGCGCGGTAGCTGGCAGGTCGCCCGCGACCTCATGCTCAACTACCAGGTCGCCGATCCGGCGGTCGTCCGCGCGTCCTACCGTCGCGACGCCCCGCTGGCCGGCCGCGACATGCTCCTGCAGATCCGCTTTCTCGGATTGCGATTTCACGTCGGCGTACGCATCGGCGAGGTCTACGAAAAGCCCGCCGAGCTCAACGGGCGCCAAGCGCAGGTGTTCGGCTGGTACTACCAGACCCTCGAAGGCCACTTCGAGCGGGGCCAGATGCACTACGAGGTCTGGAAATGGCTGGACACCGGCGAAGTCGAGTTCCGGCTACACGCCTTCTCCCAAGTTGCAGAAGCCGGCCCGCTCCTCCTCCGCCTCGGCTTCCGCCTCTTCGGGCGCCAGCAGCAGCTCCGTTTCTACCGCACCGCTTGCCGACGGATGCGGCGGCTCTGCGAAGCGCAACTGGAGATCGAGCGACGCGGCGCTCCGTCCGACGTGGCGGGCAGTGCCAAACGCCGGGCCGCAGGGCCCAATCGGCAATCGCGGAGCTGATCCGCGAAGCCGCCTCGCGCCACTTGACGACGGCGGGTTATCTACTGTTCGCCGAGTGGCGGACATGATGAGCATGGCCGCCTTCTACGGGCAGCTGTACTCCCAGGCCTGAAGGGCTCGCGTCAGCCGACCGTCGGCGCAGATGGTCCTCGAAGCGTCGGAGCTTGGCTGCCATCTCCAGAGCGGACCCGATCAGTGTCCAAGCGCTCGCCTCGTTCCCTTGTCGAGCTGATCGGCCGCACGCCGCACGACGACGATCACGGTGACGATCGTCGCTAGTCTGCCATGCACACGTGGCAACTCGCGTACTTGAGAGTCACCGGCGTCGAGCCTCTTGCGGATCACGTCTTGACGGTACGCCATATTCATCGCTTCGTATGGGCGCGCCTTCGTATCTGCCGGCGGTTGTGGTCGCTCGTCGTGCCCCGCGCTCGATCCGCAGACGTTGCCTCGAGCTCGCGGCCTGCCTGGCGGTGACGGTTGCCGCCGTCGGGCTGGCTCCGGTGTCTCTCATGGCGCTGGCTGGACCCGACGCGGCAAGCGCCGAAGTCGTGGCGGCGGGGACCCTGCCGAGCCCGCGCAGCCGCACGAGCGCGATCTGGGCCAACGGAAGCGCGTACTTGTTCGGAGGGCGGACCGGCCTGGGACAGGGGTACTCCAACACGAGGCAGATCGTCCGGTTCACTCCGGTCCTGGGCAGCACGGTCGTGGGTCAGCTGCCGCCGACAGCGCAGTTCGCCGGGTCGCCGGACGACGGGCGCGAGGGCACGGCCGCGATCTGGGACGGAACCAACGCCTACATCTTCGGCGGTTATGACCGTGCTTTCACTCCGTTGGACGAGATCGTGAAGTTCAACCCCGGCACGGGGCAGGTCCAGGTGGTCGCTCGCCTGCCTCTGCCCACCGGCGATGCCAGCGCCGTCTGGGACGGCAAGAGCGCCTACATCTTCGGCGGGTACGTCAGGCGGCCCGGTGAGCCCAAATCGGAGCTCTCGAGCCAGATCGTCCGCTTCACCCCGACCGCGGGCGGCGGGACGGCGACGACGCTACCCCAGACGTTGCCGAGCGGGCGCAACCACACCTCCGCGGTCTCGGAGAACCAGAGCGTCGTCGTCTACGGTGGCAACACCGGGCAGGGGCCCACGGACGAGATAGTCAACTTCGCGCCGGCCTCCGGTGCCGTCTCGGTCGTCGGCCGTCTGCCTTCGCCTCGTCACGACACGAGCGCCGTCTGGCTTCCGGGCGACTCCGGAGCGTCGGCGAGCGCCTACGTCTTCGGGGGCAACGTCTCGAGCCTGGATGACAACTCCACCGACGAGACCGTGGCCCACGACCCACGTGGCAACGAGCCGGCCAGCGTGGTCGATCGGTTGCTGGGGCCAAGGGCCTACACGAGCGCGGCCGCGTCTCCCGCCGGTGGCTACGTCTTCGGCGGCGAGGTCAACGGCGCCGCCCTCACCGACCAGGTCGCCCGCTTCACACCGACCGCCACCGTCGCACCGCCGGCCCCAACGCCGCCGGCACCCCCCGCCCCATCGGTGGCCTTCAAGCGCCCGATCCACTACGTCGGGCTCGGGGACTCCTATTCGTCGGGCGAGGGCCTTGGCGGGAAGAAGGACAAGAACTACTTGGGGGGTTCCCGCTGCCACCGCCATGACGCTGCCTACCCGAACCTCTTTAAGAGGTCCGGCTTCGAGGGCCGCCCGGTCCTGCTCGACCTCTTCGCCGCCTGCTCCGGCGCGACGACCGAGAACATCATCAATAAGCGACAGGGTGATGAGCCGTTCGCTCAGTCCCAACGCATCGCGCTCAACACGGGGACTGACCTCGTCTCTATCACGATCGGTGGCAACGACGCCGGTTTCAGCGAGGTCCTCACCGACTGCTTCTTGACAGAGGGCTGCAACAAGCCTGGGAAGGTCGTCAAGAAGGTCGACCAGCGCCTCGCCACGCTCCCCGCGAAACTGACCAACGCGTTCACGAGGATCAAGCGCGCGGCCCCGAACGCGACGGTCGTCGCGCTCGGCTACCCGCACGTCTTCCCGACCAAGCAAGGCAAGGAGCCGAAGGAGCTGAAGAAGGAGCAGGCCTGCGCCGATGAGTCGACGACCATCCCCGTCCCTCCGATCGCCGCCCGTGCCGCCAGCGTGGTGCGCGTGGGATGGGAGCCACAGGAGCAGGACTACCTCAACAGCGCCGGCGACCGTCTCAACAAGATGATCGCGAGGACGGCTGATCGGACAGGCGTCTACTTCATCAACGTAAATGGGTCCTTCAAGTTCTCCTTCACGGGTCACGCGCACTGCGAGAAGAAGAAGCAGTGGGTCAACGGGGTGACCAATAAGTCTCTCGGGAAACCCATCTGCCCCGGGCCGGGCTCCTTCCATCCCAACAAGGCCGGTCAGAAAGGCTACGGCAACTTGCTGTACGGACGGCTCAGAGGGTTCTTCCGAAGCAAGCGCAGGCCGTTGACGCCGGGCGGCCTGCCGCGGCCGCAATTGTCAAGTGTCCGGGATGTCGGCGTAAGCGATCCTCCGGCGGCGACGGTCTCGTCCAGCATCGTCTGTGACCTTGACTATCAGCCCGTGATTGCCGCTCGCTCCGTCGAGTAGCTGATCAAGGGTACTCCTACGGCCACGCCAGGACGGTGTTGACCGAAATGTTGACTGGCCCCGTTTCGCCCTCCGCCCGACACCGAGCAAACCTTCCATCTTCGTCAGGTGCAGGTCTTTCGTGAGCGCGCCCGACAGGATTCGAATCTGTGACC
>JBBRYO010000212.1:0-4629 GCA_038237595.1 Candidatus Limnocylindrales bacterium
ACAACCGCGTTCGCAGTTTCGCGGTCGCTGTTCAGTCGCAGTTCTAGTCGTTGAGTCTGGTCAGGAACCGGGTGATCAGGCGGTAGTCCGCCACCGCCCCTGCCAGCGCGCCGAGGAGGAACCCGACGAGAACGAACAGCGGGTTCGTCGCCAGCTGCTGGTCCAGCCAGTGACCCGACAGGGCACCCAGCAGCGTCGTCACGAAGAGAGCGACACCAACTTCGGCGAACAGCGCTACGTAGGCCGCTCTGCCGACAGCGTTCATGGGCAACCAGTCAGGGCGCGGCGAGTATACCAGCGCGTCACCGCGCCGGGCGGGTGCCGTGCCTCCGGTCGTCGATCGGCACTTCCGCAACGGCTCGCCCGGTGACGTGGCTATCCGCCTCCTCGTCGGTCGACGGTGGGTCGTCAGGGTAGTTGCTGGCGTCCAGGGCGCCGCGGCCGCGGCGGGTCAGCAGGTAGAGCACCAGCCCACCACCGACGACGATGCCCATGAACGCGTACAGCAGGCCCGTGCCGGAGAGAATCAGGCTCAGGACCGCCAGCGCGATGCAGATCCCGTAAATCACCATCACGGCGCGCCGGTGCGTCAGACCCAGGTCCAGCAAGCGGTGGTGGAAGTGACCGCGATCCGGTGTGAACGGTGACTGCCGGTGGGAGACCCGGCGGATGATGATCCAAAATGTGTCGATGATGGGAACGCCGAGCACCAGTAGCGCGACCGCCACCTTGGCCGTGCCCAGGATCGAGAGGACGGCCAGGGCATAGCCCACGGCCATGACGCCGGTGGTGCCCGTGAAGACGCGCGCCGGGTGGAAGTTCCAGGGAAGAAAGCCCGCGAGCGCACCGGCCAGGACGGCGCACAGGAGCCCGACCAGCGGCTGGTCCTGCCAGATCGACAGCAGCCCCAGCGCCAGCGAGGCGATCAGTGCGATGCCCGTGCTCAGTCCATCCAGACCGTCGATGAAGTTGATGCTGTTGATCATGCCCACGATCCAGATCGTGGTGATGACGATGGCGATGACTCCGACGCCATCAAAGTGGAACTCGTCGCCCCCGAACGAGTCGCCGAGGAACGCGAGCGGGTTGTAGACGAAGGTGATGGTCACGCCGGCGGCGATCGTGATGGCCGCAAGGATCACCTGCGAAAGCGCCTGCCAGCGCGCTCGGATCTGCCAGCGGTCGTCAACGTAGCCAAAGGCGGCGGCGAGGCCAACCCCGAAGAACAGCACCGCCAGCGTCTGTCCGCCGATGGTGCCCTGCGGCACGTTCCCGCTGGTGCTGTTGACCTTCGTCGCGACGACACCCACGACGATGAACGCCGCCGCGATGGCCAGGCCCCCACCTCGCGGGATCGCGAGGCGGTGGACGCGCCGTCCCGAATCGGGCTCGTCGATGGCCCCGGCGCGATTGGCGAGGCGGATGGCGACCGGCGTGAGTGCGAAGCTGAGCAGCGTCGCCACGCAAAGAGCCCCAACGATGAAGCCGAGCTCCTGTGCCGCGATGCCGAAGATCACGCCTGTGGCAACCCCGGAACCGGGAATCGCGCGCACATCTCCTGGACCTCGGCGGCTATCGCAGCTCGAGCATCGGGATCTTCCCGCTCGCGCAGCGTGCGCACGATCAGTTCCGCGACGGTGCGCAGGTCGTCCGGCTCGAATCCCCTGGTCGTCACGGCGGGCGTGCCGAGCCGGATGCCCGAGGCGGTGTTCGGCGGGAGCGGGTCGAAGGGAATCGCGTTCTTGTTGACGGTGATGCCGACCTCGTCGAGCAGCGCTTCCGCCTCCTTGCCGGTCACGCCGAGCGGCGTCACGTCAACGAGCATGAGGTGATTGTCCGTGCCGCCCGAGACCACGCGCGCACCGAGCGCCATCATCCGGTCCGCGAGCGCCGCTGCGTTCTCCACGGTGCGGCGCTGGTCGCGCCGGAACTCCTCGCCCGCAGCGAGCTGGAAAGACACGGCCTTGGCGGCGATGACGTGCATCAGCGGCCCGCCCTGGGTGCCGGGAAAGACGGCCTTGTCGATCTGCTTCGCGAGCGACTCGCGGCTGAAGATCATGCCGCCGCGCGGCCCCCGCAACGTCTTGTGGGTGGTCGTGGTGACGATGTCCGCGTGGGGGAAGGGGCTGGGGTGCACGCCGGCGGCGACCAGCCCGGCAATGTGTGCCATGTCGACGAAGAGCAGCGCGTCCACCGCATGGGCGATGGCGGCCATGCGCTCGAAGTCGATGATGCGCGGGTAGGCGCTCGCGCCGCCGACGATCACCTTGGGCCGGACGTCGCGGGCCTGGCGCTCGAGCGCGTCGTAGTCGATGCGGTGGTCGTCCTCGCGTACCCCGTAGGCGTGGACCTCGTACCACTTGCCACTGAAGTTGACGGGCGAGCCGTGGGTGAGGTGGCCGCCGTGCGCGAGGTTCATGCCGAGGATGCGGTCGCCGTGCTCCAGGACGGCGAAGTAGGCCGCCATGTTGGCCTGCGCTCCGGCATGGGGCTGGACGTTGACGTGCTCCGAGCCCGGGAAGAGCTCGAGCGCCCGGTCTTGTGCGAGGCGCTCCACCACGTCCACGAACTCGCAACCGCCGTAGTAGCGCTTGCCGGGCAGGCCCTCGGCGTACTTGTTGGTGAGCCAGGAGCCGGTGGCTTCCATGACAGCGGCCGCCACGTAGTTCTCGCTCGCGATCAGCTCGATCCGCTTGATCTGTCGTTCGCGCTCGTCGAGCATCGCCGCCCAGACGTCGGGGTCCACAACGGAGAGCGGCGCCCAGCCGATCGCGGGTCCGGCAGTCAGGGTCATGCGGCGTCTCCTCGTGGCCTGTCGGGTGCAGTCAAGTGTACGCGTGCGTGATCCCCGGGTTGCCGCGACCTTCGGAAAGCGCGCACCTATTCGTTGAGCGCCGCGCGAATCTGCGCTTCGCTGAGCGGCCCGATCCGGAAGAAGAGGAGGCTGCCGTCCGGCCCAAAGCCGACGACGGTGGAGGAAGCCTGCGTGCCGACCGATCCTGCGTCGAGTACGAGCGTGACCGAGTCACCCATCGTCGCCAAGAGCGCTGCCGCCGTGCGCGCCTCCGGCTCCCCGCTCGGGTTGGCAGAGCTGACCGCGAGCGGGCCGAGACGGCGCGCCATGGCCCGCGGCACGGGATGATCGGGGATGCGCACCGCAAGCGTCTGGCGCCCTCCGGTCAGTGCCTCGGGCAGCTGCACACCGGCGCGAAGCGGCAGCGCCAGCGTGAGCGGTCCCGGCCAGAACCGCGCCGCGAGCCGCTGGGCGGCGGGGCCGGCCTCGACCAGGAGATCGACCTGGTCGAGGCCATCGATCAACAGCGCGATCCCCTTCTCACCCGGGCGGCGCTTCGCCTTGACAAGGGCGTCGAGGGGCTCGGCCAGCGGGAGCACGGCAAGCCCGTACACGGTCTCGGTGGGCATTCCGATGATGCCGCCCGCGAGCAGGGCTTCCGCGGCCGCCTCCAGCGCGTCGGGATCGTCCGCGGACAGGACCTCGGGCATCGTCAGGGAGTCCGGCCGGGAGGCAAGACCTCCGCCACGCGCGGCTGGCCCGACAGATCGGGATTGGTCCTGACGCTCCATCCCGGCAGCGCCTCGGCCACCGCCGCGGCGATCAGCTGATCCTGGTCGGCGCCGATCTCCAGCAGCGCCGCGCCCGTCGGACCGAGAACCGCCGGCAGCGCGCGAAGCAGCCGACGCACCAGGTCGAGGCCATCGGGGCCTCCGTCGAGCGCCAGGCGCGGCTCGAAGCTGGCAGCCACCGGCAGCTCCGGCACCGTCCCGGACGGGATGTACGGCAGGTTCGCGAGCAGCAGGTCGACGGGGGCCTCCGCCGGCGGGTCGACCGCCAGCAGGTCGCCCCTCGCAAAGTCGATGACGTCGGCCACGCCATGGCCAACGGCGTTCTCGATCGCAAGGCCGAGCGCCTCCCCCGAGACGTCGGATGCGAGGACGCGGAAGTACCCGCCGTAGCCGCGGCGCTCAAGCGTGATCGTCAGGGCGATTGCGATCGCCCCGCAGCCCGTGCCCACGTCCCAGATTCGCAGCGCTGACGCGTCGGCGGGGCGGGGAGCGCCGACCAGGGCATCGCGCACCCGTTCCGCGGCAAGCTCGACCAGTCCCTCCGTCTCGGGCCGCGGGATCAGCGCGCGAAAGTCGACCGTGAACGCGACGCCGTAGAACTCCTTGAGGCCGCGGATGTAGGCCACGGGCTCCCCGGCCTCTCGACGGGCGAGCGCTGCTTCCCAGGCGGCGAGCTGCCCTTCCCCTACGGGCGCGTCGGGATGCGCCAGGACGCCGGTCCTGTCGATCCCCAGGGTATGGCCCAGCAGCAGCTCGGCGTCGAGGCGGGGCGTCTCGGACCCGGCGGCGCGCAGCCGGTTGTTGCCGGCGTGGAGCAGCGACCCGACGGTTGCGGTCACCGCACGCTCCGGCGTCGCGTCAAACGCGGACCACGACCGAGAGGTCCCCTGTCCGCCGCAGCACCTCCACCCCGGTCGAGCCGTCGTTGCGCCGGACGAGCAGGTCGACGACCGCCGCGCCGACGCGCAGGTTCTCGATGCGCACCTCCGGCAGCCATTCGGGGAGCGTCGGCGCGATCATCCGCAGTTCGTCGTTCACGGCATC
>JBBRYO010000213.1:0-4575 GCA_038237595.1 Candidatus Limnocylindrales bacterium
TCCACGGCTCTGAGCGGGTCTTCCGCAAGTTCCTCAACGCCGCACCGTTCTACGGGGCCGATGCGGTCATCTTCGGCGGCGACATCACCGGCAAGGCTCTCATTCCGGTCGTCGAGACCACACCGGGGCGGTTTCGCATCGAGCTCTTCGGACAGGTCCACCAGGTCGAGCCGGGCACGGCGCTCGACGACGTCGAGACGCGGATCCGGAACAACGGCTTCTACCCGTATCGGACCACCCCCGACGAGCTGGCACAGATGCGCCGGGACCCCGCCCACCTCAAGGCGGTCTTCAGCCGAGTCATGGCCGAGACCGCCGAGCGCTGGGTCACCCTGGCCGACGAGCGATTCCGGGCCGCGGGGATCCCGGCCCTGATGATGCCTGGCAACGACGATGAGCCGGCGCTCAAGCGCATCCTGGGCCAGGGCGACTGGATCATCGATGGTGAGGGCCGCTGCATCGAGCTCGAGGGCTACCAGGTGATCAGCTTCGGCTATTCGACCACCACGCCCTGGCACAGCCCGCGCGAGATCACCGAGGAGGAGATGGCGACCACCATCGATGGGCTCGTGGTGCAACTCGACCCCGCGCGACCGGCGATCTTCAACTTCCACGACCCGCCGCACGGCTCCGGACTCGACATGGCACCTAAGCTGACCGCGGACCTTCGCGTCGAGAGCGGAGGCGGACAGGCACTCCTGGCGGCGGTCGGCAGCCGATCCGTTCGCGAGGCGATCGAGCGCGTGCAGCCGATCCTCTCGCTGCACGGGCACATCCACGAGTCACGCGCGGCGGCGCGCATCGGCCGAACGGTGACGATCAACCCGGGAAGCGTCTACGGCGAAGGGACGCTGCAAGGCGCCCTGATCACCCTGGAACGAGGGCAGGTTCTGACGCACCAGCTCGTATCAGGCTGACCAGGCCTGGAGCACACCTCAAGGGGATGGAGGGAAAGGAGAGACTCGCCATGGCGACCTTGTCGGGGGCCCAATTCCAACGACAGGCGACCGGTCTCGTGCGTGAGGCGGGCACTTGGAGCACGCTGATCTACAACATCAACTTCGTCAGCATCGGACTGATGATGATGTTCGTCCTGCAGCTCGAACCGTCCTTCTATCCGGGCGGCGATATGCTCGCCAGCTACCTGCTGGCGCTGCTCATCGTGCTGCCGACGAGCCTCGTTTTCTCCATGCTGGCGGCCGCCCTGCCACGTTCGGGCGGTGACTACGTGTACGTCAGCCGCATCCTCGGCCCGCGGCTGGGGATGATGTCGTCGTGGATCAACACCGTCTGGTGGTTCATCTACGGCGGCGTGCCGTCGGCATTCTTCGCCCGCTTCGGGATCGGGCCGCTGTTCCGCAGCGTCGGCGTGATCAGCGGCAACCAGGCGCTCGTCGACATCGGCAACTGGTTCGTCACGCCGTTTGGCACGGTTCTCACCGGTGCGTTGCTGGTCGCGGGACTGGTGACCGTCTTCTGCCTCGGCCTCAACGCCTACTTCCGGATCCAGAACATCCTGTTCGTGATCGCCATGCTTGGCCTTGCCGTGACGGGGATCGTGCTCATCAGCACGCCGGTGACCACCTTCGTCAGCAACTTCAACGGATTCTGGGCGCCGATCACCGGGACGTCCGACACGCACCAGGCGGTCATCGATGCGGCCGCCGCCGGCGGCTTCGCCCAGGCGCCGAACGACCTGTACTGGACCCTGATCCCGATCACCTGGATCTACCTGGAGCTGGTCTTCAACCAATCGTCGGCCTATATCGGCGGAGAGGTGAAGCGGGCGTCCCGCGTCCAGCTCTGGTCAATGCCGATCGCCGCCGTGGTGTCGGTCAGCGTGGCCATGCTGCTGACCGCCCTCTTCCAGTCCGGCATCGGCAACACCTTCATGGGTGCCCTCGGCTGGGATCCCTACCTCGCCGATGCATCGGTCCTCCACCTCTCGTACGCGATGCCCTTCAGCGAGGTGGTGGCCTACGAGTCGGGGAACATCGTGATCGCCCTGCTGGTCGGCGTCGGCTTTGTCTTCTGGAGCTACACGTGGCTGCCGGGACAGATCCTGAACGCGTCGCGCAACCTGCTGGCCTACGGCATCGATGGCGTGCTGCCGTCACGCTTCGGCGCTGTCAGCAGCAGGTACCACACCCCCATCTTTTCGCTGGTGGTGGTCGGCGTGATGAGCACCCTGGCCCTGTACGTGTACGCCACCAACCCCGACTTCACCACGCTGGTCGGGATCGTGGCGTTCATCGTCAGCTTCATGATCGTCTCGATCGCGGCGATCGTCTTCCCGTACCGCCGCCGCGCCGTGTGGGAGTCGTCGCCGATCGCCTGGCGCATCGCCGGCGTGCCGGTGATCACCCTTATGGGGGTCCTCAGCTTGGCTGCCCTGTTGGTCGCGGAGTGGGCGTACCTGAACGATCCACTCTCCGGGGTCAACGTGCTCAACGGACTGACCCCGGTCTTCACCGGGGAGGACGGGAGCCTTACCAAGGATGCTGTCCGGCTCCTCATCGCACTGGGGACAATCGTGTCCGGCCTGGTGATCTACGAGGTCTCGCGCATCGTGCGCGCGCAACGCGGCGTGCGGCTGGAGGCGACCTTCGCAGAGATCCCGGTCGAGTGACCCCCAGCGCACCGAGCCGGCCGACTGCGAGCGCTCCATGACGGAGTTCTGGTGGCCGGCCGGCTACCACGCGGCGGCTGCCTTCACCTTCGACGTGGATGCCGAGAGCGCCATCCTGGCCGATCGACCGGAGGCCGCCGCGCGCCTGAGCGTCATGTCGCACCAGGCCTACGGGCCACGCACCGGCGTCCCGCGCCTGCTGCGGGTGCTGGCGCGCCACGGGGTGCGCGCCACGTTCTTCGTTCCCGGCTACACCGCCGAGCTCCACCCCGACGCCGTGCTGGCCATCCGCGATGCCGGCCACGAAATCGGCCACCACGGCTACCTCCACGAGCCCCCCCACCGCGCCACCGCCGAGGAGGAGGAGCGCTACCTTTTGCGCGGGCTCGTAGCGCTCGACCGCGTGGCCGGCGTGCGGCCGACCGGCTACCGTGCACCGTGGTGGGAGGCGACCTACCGGACCCCCGGACTGCTGGCCCGCCACGGCTTTCGCTATGACTCGAGCTTGATGGACGCCGACCGGCCGTACCGGCTGGCGGTGGGACCGGAGCCGGGCGCGGCGACCCTGGTCGAGATCCCCATCCAGTGGGCGCTCGACGACTGGGAGCAGTACGCCTTCCTGCCCGATCTGACCGGCTCGGGGGTGATCGAGACGCCGGCCAAGGCGCTTGAGCTGTGGACCGCCGAGCTCGATGCGCTGGTCGCCGAGGGCGGCTGCTTCGTGCTCACCATGCACCCGTTCCTCTCTGGCCGCGCATCTCGCTCCGAGGCGCTCGACCGGCTCGTCGCCCACGCGCGAAGCATCGATGGGCTATGGATCGCCACCCTCGACGAGATCGCCGCGCACACTGAGCGCCTGGGGCTGGAGCCGATCTTCCACCGCCCGCCACCGCTTCCCGGACCCTGACCGACCATGGCGCTGGGCCGCGGTCTGCTTTAGATCGTACGTTGCCCGGCCGGCTGCGGCGTGCCGGCGCTTCCACCTCGGCTGATGACCGACAACGGCACCCCGTTCGTGGCGGTCATGCGCTCGATCCGCCCCGCTACCCGCTGTACGAGCGCTGTGCTAACGTCGGTTCTGACAGCCAGTCCAATTTGGCGCTTTATCTGAGCGTGAAACTGGCGCTTACCGGGCGGGAGTAGCTCAGTTGGCAGAGCGTCAGCCTTCCAAGCCTCTACGCCTCAGCGCTGTGCTCCCCTTCGTGGGGACTCGAGCGTAACGGGCTCAGTTATGCGCTCTCGCCGAGCGGGGCATCGGCAGGCAGCTGCTACCCCTCGCAGCACTCACTGACGCGATGGCCGCAGGACGGTATCTCGTCGACTCGGAGCCCATCGTCGGCCGATACCCAGCCAGCTGAGATGCTACGCGCGGTCTACGCACGAGTCGAGGTGACGGGCCCCGCCTTCGCGGCCGTCCAGCTCATCCCCGACGCCGCGGAACTCGGGCTTACTGTCGCGCTGCCCGGAACCGTCTCGGTTGCTATGGCGTCCCCGGCAGGTGACGGGGCCCCGCTAGCAACCATCCCTATCGTCGGACGCGACACCGATTCCGGATCGCGAACGGCCTGATAGGGCACTGGGTGTGGAGGGGCCGTAATGGCCGCAGCCGTCCTGAGCGGCTCGGCCCTCCTCGCACTCGGCGCCGGCATCACCCGACTGACGGGCATCAACCCAATTTGGTCAGGTCTGCGCCAACTCGTTTTCGGCACGATCGCAGGCGTGATCACCTACGGGATCGGCGCTGCAGTCGGCAAGGCGCTGCGCTGACGGTCGGGCGACCGCAGGGGTTAGCAGGGCACTATCCTGCTATCCCCTACCATCTCATGGTCGTTCTTCTCATCGCGAGCTGGTGAGGAGGCTTGCAGAGTCAGGAAGGAGCAGCTCAGTGGAGGTTCCGATCGAGCAGCAGTTCATCGACATGATGGTCCCCCACCATGAGTCTGCCA
>JBBRYO010000214.1:0-4477 GCA_038237595.1 Candidatus Limnocylindrales bacterium
AGTCGACGTGCACGGCTTCAAGGTGATCATCGACTACTGCCACAACGTCGACGGGATGCGCCGCCTGACGGAGTTCGTGGACCTGACGATGGTGGACGGTGACCGGAGACGGCCGCGCTCGAGCTCGGCCAACGGCAACGGCAAGAGCGCCGAGCGCAAGGGTCGCGCCATCGGCGTCATCGGCATTCCGGGCGACCGCCGCGACCAGGATCAGCGCGAGTACGGCGCGATCGCCGCCCGCTCGTTCGACGAGATCCTGGTCCGCGAGGACAAGAACCTGCGGGGCCGCAAGCCCGGCGAGGCTGCGGCCAACGTCCTCGACGGCATCCGCCAGGCGCAGGCCGAAGGGGCGCGCTGCCGCAACGCAGAGCCCGTGCTGGACGAGCTCGAAGCCGCCAAGGCCGGCATGCGTCGGGCTCGCCGGGGCGACCTCGTCGTCATCTGTGCCGACGACTCGACGGCGGTCTATCGCGAGGCGATGGCCCTCGATCGCGGCGAGCGGGCCGGCCGGGCCATCGCCGATCCGGGGGAGTTCGCCGTCCCCGAGGGATAGGCGGGTTCGAGAGCCCGCCGCTCAACGACAAGCGCACATTCGGGCTCCAGTTGCTGGCAGCGAACCTGACGAATGTGCTCTTCGGGATCGAGTTCAACGCCGGGATCTTCCGCGCCGATTCGGGGCTTTCCGGGAATCGGACCTGGTCGCTCCACCTGGAGCCGGGCAAGCTCAGCTTCCCCTGGGAAGTCGGCCGAGCTACGTGTCGCTGGGGATGTTCTTTCCGACGGCGCGGACGATGAACCAGATCTCGAGCGCCGCGATCACGACCAGGGCGATGCCGATCAGCGTCTCCATGTCGCTCCCTCTGCGATGGGTTCAGCTCCGCGATTATGGCCCTCGGCGGGGTCCCGTTGCGCCGATTCGCAGCGCCTCGACGGACGTGGCGGGTGCGCCTCCCAGTTCGAGGATGGTGGCCACGACCGCATCGCGATCCGCGTGGCACATGATCACGAGCACTCCGGGCAAACCTCCACCCGCCATGCGCGAGGGATCCGTGAGCTCGCCGCGCACGGAGCCCGCCTCGTCCTCGTATACCGGGACCTCGGCCGGTCGCCCGCCTCCGGCGCGAATCCCCTCCCGGAACTCGCCGATCATCGAGTTGCGGGCACGTCCGCGGAGATAGCGGAGTGTCTCCTTGATCGCGACCTGGTCCGCGCGTTCCGCGGCGATTCGCCCGATGCCGCGCAGCGAATCATCCGGTCGGTCTCCGGCTGTGCCGATGATCATGGTCAGGAAGGCGCGTCCGGCTCGCTCGTCGCGGCGCCCGACCAGGCCCTCCGCCACGTCCAGCACAACGTTGACGCCGGCCTCGTTGTGGGCGAAGTCGACGATCACGAGGCGCTCCCCGACGCGGTAGAAGTTGAGACGCCCGGGGGCCTGGTCGGCGGTCGGCTGGAAGGTGCTCAGGCCTTCGGCGACTTGCTCGAGCGTCGCGCCGAGGGCCCGCGCCGCTGCAGCTGCAGCAAGCGCGTTGGCGACGTTGTGGCGTGCCAGTCCCAGGATCGTGGCGGGCACCCTGTCAACGCGCACGATCTTGCGCCGCTTCGTGCCTTCCAGCTCGACCAGCCAGTTCTCGTCGAGGACGGCCGCGAGGCCACCGCGCGCCACGTGCCGCCGCACCCGCGCGTTGCCCGGATCGAGCGAGAAGAAGCACACGCGGGCACGCACGCGCCGTGCCACCTCGGCCACGAGCGGATCCTCGGCGTTGAGCACCGCGACCCCGTCCGGCTTCGTGATCCGCGCCACCGTCGACTTGACCTCGGCCAGCTCGGGAAGGGTGTGGATTCCCATCAGGTCGAGGTGGTCGGGGCTGACGTTCGTGAGCACGGACGCCTCGTTCGACTCGTACCCGATGCCCTTGAGGACGATGCCGCCGCGCGCTGTCTCGAGCACGGCCACTTCGACGGACGGGTTCTCGAAGACGCTGCGCGCTCCGGCCGGCCCGGTCAGGTCTCCCTCCTCGACCAGCTGCTCGTCGAAGAGGACGCCATCCGAGGTGGTCGTTCCCACGTGTCTCCCGGACATGCGCAGGATGTGACTGAGCATGCGTGTCGTGGTGCTCTTGCCATTCGTGCCACTGATGCTGACGCAGGGCACTGCCCGCACGGAGTCGCGGATCCAGGGCGGCGGCGTGCGGTCCGCCTCGTCGATGGCGCGCAGTGCCCGGGCAAGCGACCGGCTTCCACCGGCGCGGCTGCGGTGCCCGCCGCTCACGCGACCCGGATCGACCCCGAGCTCGACCAGCCTGTAGGCGTGCTCCGCGATGGCCTCGGCGCGTTCGCGCTCGCGCCATGGCCAGGCCACGATCCAGTGGCCGGGGTCGGAGCTGCGGTGCAGCGCGACGGAAATGCGGGCACGCGACGCGGAAGTGGCGCGGCCTTCGTCCGCAAGCCAGCCTGCGGCTCCGGTGGCGGCGTGGAGGTAGCGCACCCAGCCGGCGATCGTGGCCACCGGCGGCGGTGCCTCGCGCTCCCGGACCGGCGCGCCGAGGTGGACGACCGCGTGGCGGCCGGGGAGGCGTTGCCCGTACCAGGTGCGACGGCGCCCGACCACCACCTCGAGCTTCACGGTCGGCTCCAAGCCGTACACGTTGGGGCCTTCGAGCATGCGGATTTCAATAAGTCGCACAGCCGGCCGAGTATATGTTCGCGGACGCCCTAGACTCGGAGTCAATGAACGGCCACCCAGACCAACGAATGTCCGCCCCCGCCTGGGAGCTGGTGTCCAGGGCCGAGCTCGACCACCTGCGAGCGCTCGTCGAGGCCGACCTGCCCGACTATCTTCGCGATCTCGAGCGCCTGGTGAACATCGACTCCGGGAGCTACACGAAGGCCGGGGTCGATGAGGTCGGCCGCTGGACGGCCGCGTTCATGCGCGAGCAGCTCGGCGCAGTCGTCGAGGTCTCCGCGAACGCAGACCTCGGCGACACGGTGGTGGGCATGCTGAAGGGCACGGGCGACGGTTCGACCGCGCTCCTGATCGGCCACATGGACACCGTCTTCGACCCGGGGACCGCGGCACAGCGTCCGTTCCGCATCGAGGGCAACGTCGCCCACGGGCCGGGTGTCACGGACATGAAGAGCGGCCTGCTCGGAGGTCTCTATGCGCTCAAGGCGCTGCAGGCCGCGGCGGGGGCGGCGCCCGGGGCTGGATCCGCGGCGTGGCTCTCGTTCGGACGGCTCGCGTTCATCGCCAACCCCGATGAGGAGATCGGGTCGCCCGCCAGCTCGCCGGTGATCCGCCGCCACGCTTCGCAGGCGGACGTCGCGCTCGTGCTCGAGTGCGCCCGCGCCAACGGCGACATCGTCAGCTCGAGAAAAGGCATCGTCGACCTCGAGCTGCGGTTCCGGGGTCGGGCGGCGCATGCCGGGGTCGAACCGGAAAAGGGTCGCAGCGCCGTGCTCGAGGCAGCGCACAAGACCGTGGCGCTCCACGCGCTCAACGGACGCGTGCCCGGCGTGACGGTGAACGTCGGGGTGATCCGCGGCGGGACGCGGCCGAACGTCGTGGGAGAGGAGTGCATCCTCGAGGTGGACGTGCGCGCCATCACGCGCGAGGGCCTCACCGAGGCTGAGGCGGCGCTCCACGAGATCTGCGCCGCGTCCATGGTCCCTGACGTGACGTGCGAGGTGATCGAAAAGGCGCGCCACTGGCCGATGGAGAAGCTCACGGAATCGGGGCGCCTGGTCGACCACGCGCAGGCGATCGCTCGCCGGCTCGGGTTCGAGCTCGCGGATGCTGCCACCGGGGGAGCCTCCGACGCGAACACGACCGCCGGCATGGGCGTGCCGACCCTCGACGGCCTCGGTCCGGTCGGCGGCAACGATCACTCGGCCGCCGAGTACCTCGACGTCGACTCGATCGTCCCGCGCATCACGCTCCTGGCGGGCCTGCTGCTCGCCTCGGCGCGCGATCCTGCCCTCGCCGACCGGCACGCGGGGCACGGCGCCGATGACCACCACCACGAGCACGAGCACGAGCACGAGCACGGGCATGACCATGAGCCTGCGCACGGCAACGCGCACGAGCACGAACGTCGCGACGACGCCTGACCGGGGACTAGACTGCGATGTGTCGGCGTTCCTGAAGGCTCATCCAGGCGCCGCCGATCCCAGGAAGGCGGCAACGATGCGACGCAGAACCCTCGGGTTCTCCCTCCCCATCGCGTTCGCGCTGGCGCTGGTGGTGGCTGCGCCCGCCGCGGCAGGCACGTACGATTCCTCGCTCACCCAGACCGTGTGCACATCGAATGGCGGCCCGAACGGGCACGGCTACACGCAGGGGCGCCTCTACCTCATCGAGCACGGCAAGTCGGGCACCAACTACCTGCGGATGGTCGCCTACCTCCAGCGCTTCCAGAGCGGCCAATGGAAGAACGTGTTCCACAAGAGCTTCGTCACCGACGCATTCCCCGATGACTCG
>JBBRYO010000215.1:0-4474 GCA_038237595.1 Candidatus Limnocylindrales bacterium
CCGTGGTTCTGAGCTAGACACCCAGAGCCTGACAGGGGGGACGCCCCGTCTCGGGGAGATATGGGAAGGCCCCCGGGTCACCCCGAGGGCCTCTGCACTTTTCGTGATCATCTCCCTGCGCTATTCGTGCTCACTCACACCTCGCCAGTGGCCGTGACCGGCTGGCGGGCGGCTTTGCGGGGCTGCTTGCCTACAAGCCACAGCTCGGAGCGCCGCTCGCCGGGCTGCTCCTGCTGCGAGCGCGCTGGATCGGGGTGGCAGTCCTTGCCGGCGTGCTCGCGCTGCACTACCTGGCGGGCGTGATCGCGACCGGCGGCAACCTCGCCTGGCCCGCCGACTGGCTGGGGACGATCTCCTCCTACACGGCCGCCGACTTTCACGACAACGGCTGGCAGGCCAGCAGCCTGCCGGCGCTCGGCCTGCGGCTCGAGCTCCTGACGGGCCTTCCGTGGCTGGCGCTCGCCGGCTACCTGGTCGGCGGGGCCATCGTGCTGTACTGCCTGCCTGCCCTGCGCCGGATGCCGCCGCTCGAATCGGTGGCACTGGCCTGCGCGCTCGGGCTGGTTGTCAGCCCTCACGCCTGGGTCTACGACGCGACTCTGCTCCTCCCCGGAATCGCCGTCTTCGCGCGCAATGCCTCAATGCGGGGCTGGCCGTGGCAGGATCGCTGGCTGATTGCCGCGGCCTTCGTCATCGGGCTGACATGGGCATTTGGCGGCTTCGTGGGCATCACTCTCGTGCCGCTGCTCGTGGTTGCGGCTCCATTCGTCCTGCTGCGCGAGGAGTGGCGTCAGTCGTAGAGAGGCCGACTACGGGCCTTCATCCAGCGCCGGCGGATTGCCGCCCACGCCGCGCGGCTCCTTGCCCTTCGGCCAGTAGAGCTCCTTCTTGATCTGCTCTTCCGGGAAGCCGCGTCCAAGGAGCGTCTCGTCGACCGAGAGGATCATGTCCGGGTTGCCGCAGATGTAGGCGATCGAGTTCTCGGGCGTGAGCCCCATCTCCTCGCAGACGTCCGCGACGATCGCCTCAACGCGACCGGTTCGGCCCGTCCAGCCCAGGTTCTCGGGGTGCCTGTCGCGTGAGACAGTGGGCACGTACTCGAGCGGGTAGGCCCCCGTCCGCTTCCACTCCTCGAGCAGCTCGCGGTAGCCGAGGTCGGTGATGTAGCTGACGCCGTGCAGGATGACCGCACGGCGGGGCGCACCGTCGTGAATCAGCGTCTTCATCATCGAGATGAATGGGGCGATGCCCGTTCCCGAGCTGATGAAGACATGCGTGCGGTCGTCCTCGGGCTCGAGGGTGAACTTGCCCTTCGGGCCGATCATGCGCATCTTCTGGCCGGCCTGCATCCGCCACAGCAGCGTGGTGAACGCGCCACCCTCGACAAGGCGCACGTAGAACTCATAGCCCTCCGCTCCAGCGTCACGGGGCGAGCTGGCCACCGAATACGGGCGCTGCACCAGCTTCCCGTTGACCTCGACGCCGATGGTCAGGTACTGGCCGGGAGCGAAGTCGACCGGGTCTCCGGTGTAGTTGACCCAGAAGAAGGCGAGCGCGTCGGTCAGGTCGCCGCGCCTGGTCAGCACGGCATTGTAGTGATCGGACTCGGCGGCGATTGGGCGCTCGTCGACGACGAGGTCGGTCATTGGCCGGCTCCAGGCAAGTCAGGTGACCCGCGGATGGTACCGGAGCGTGAAGCCGATGGGCATTCGGCCGGGCGTCGTGGCCCGGCAGAAGCGCGATGTATAGTCCCGAGCGATCCCAGCCGCCGACGCACGAGGCTCAGCACCGCCGACATGGGCGACGAACGCCACGCCGCTTCCTTCGCCCCCTTCGACGAGGCATCTGCCTGGCGGATGGACCGGCGGCGATTCCTCCAGCTCGCCGGGTTTGCAGGCCTCGCCACGGTCGCCGGCTGCGTTGGCGCGCCGCCGTCCGCGGCGCCGCTGCAGCTCGCGCCCAGGGCGCCTGCGGCGGCTGCGTCCTCGGCCGGGCTGCCTCTCGCCCTGACCAGCGTGACCGACCTCGCCCAGTCGCTCGAGTACGACATCGCCAGGATCTTCCGCTTCGTGTCCGACGAGGTACGTTACGAGCCGTACGCCGGCGTGCTCCGCGGCGCGAAGGGCATCCTCTGGGCCCGGGCCGGCAATTCCGCGGACAAGGCCCTCCTCCTTGGTGCGCTGCTCGAAGCGTCGCTGGTTCCCCACCGGTATGTCTCCGGAAGCCTCGACGACGCGGGTGTGCAGGCCCTCGGAAATGCCACTGTCTCGGACGTGGCAACGGCCACCCAGGACGCGCTGTCGGTCCTCCTGGGCCACGGCGGTCCCAGTGGCTCAGGCGCACCGTCCGCGCTGGCCACTCCTGACCCCAGCGTTCAGGCGTTCGTGTCGCGCAGCAACGGCGAGGCGGCTGCCCTCGTGGCCACCGCGACCGCGCAGCTCCAGGCGGGCGTGGGAACCATCACCACGGCTCTCTCGGGGGCCGGCGTCACGCTGCCTGTGGCCACTGCGGAGCTTCCGGACCTCGAGCGTACCCAGCACGTGTGGGTCCAGTACGCGTCCGGTCCTGACTGGGTTGATGCCGATCCTTCTCGGCTGGGAGCGGTCACCGGTGAGACGATGGCCATTGCGGGGCCGCCCATGGACCTGCTTCCGGATGCAATGCGCCACAGCGTCGTTTTCCATGGGATCACCGAATCGGTCAGCGCTGGGAAGCTCGCGCAGCAGGTGATCCTGGATCACACAGAGTTCGCCGATGCGCTCGTCGGGGTGCCCGTCACCTTTGTCAACGCCAAGCCCGACGGCCTGAAGGGACTCGGCTTCGCGGTCGTCGGCGCGCTGGAGGGAAGCACGCAGTACGTGGCGGCCCTGGCGGTCGGCTCGGCGTCGTTCGTGGCAGGCAATCCGCTGACGTTCGGCGGCCAGGGAGGGATCGGCGGGGCCTTCGGCCAGCCTGGCACCAACGAGGGCGAGACCACGGCCGAGTGGCTGGAGGTCCAGATCCTATCCCCCGGCGGGGCGCCAGTCAGCGCGCGCCGCGAGATCTTCGACCGCGTGGGAGCGGTGGCACGCGCCAGTGGCACGTTCGACCCCGCAACCCTGGCGCCCGTCCAGCTCGTTGACCTCGACGCTGCGACACCGAACGAATACCCTCCCTGCCGAACCGTGCACTCGTTCGCGATCGTGGGCGGATCGGTCAGCGGCGATTACTTCGCCCAAGACTACGCCACCAACGACGCTTTCACCAATGTCGCGATCGTGGGACACCTCTACCACTTCATCCGCGATGCCCTGAATGCTCAGCTGGCGTTCCCGCAGGGGACGCGCGCGTTCTGCGACGCTCCGAACGTCGCTTCCTACAGCGTCGTGCCAGGGGCGTCCGCCGGAGGTGCCCCGACGGCGGCGGTTGCCCTGGACATCTGGCATCGCAGCTTCGGGTTGCAGGCGCTCCAGGGCGGCGCGGCCGGCCCGCCACCGGCCGTGCTCGCCGGCGTGATCAGCGAGGTCGCCGAACGCCTGGCCGGCGGCGAAGGCCTCCCGCCGGATCCGGCAATCCCAGCCGCGGCCCGAATGAGCGTGGGCAGGATCTTCGAGGAGGCGGCCAGCCAGGGCATCGCCACGCAGTTGATCCGGGGCAGTCTGCCCGCAGGCACGGCGTACCCTGCCGAGACGGCTCAGCGGATCGGCGAAAGCCTGGCCGCTGGTTATCTCGTCATAGTGCCGGTGCAGCCGGTCCCGGTCGATGGTAGCCCCCGAGTCGGATGGTGGCTCGTGGACCCCGCCACCGGCGGCACGCTCGATGAGCTGGACGATGGTCGTGGTGTGGTAACGGTCGACTACAGCCTTCCCCTTACCGCCGAGGGAAAGGCGGTCACGTTCTTCGAGCGCATGGCCGTGTGTGCAAGCACCTACGCCTTCGCGGCTTCGTTCATGCTCGGTGCCGGGAGCGCCAATACCGACGGCAGCCTTTCCGACATCCTCACCTATGCCTCCGGACTCGCGGGGGCACTGGCCAACCTGCCAAACGTGCCCGGCTGCTAGGGAAGCGATCAGGGCAGGGGCGGCCCCGGTGGCGCGCTCAAGGGCAGGCTCAGCTCGAGCGTCTGGCCGGACACGACCACCGCGGTGAACGTGACCTGCGGATCGGTCAGCACCTCGACCGTGTAGGTGCCCGGCTTCAACTTCAGGGCAGCCCCGTTCACGGTTCCCGTGGCCACCACGGTCCCGGAGGCGTCCAGGACGCGGAACGGGGCGCTGACCGCCTGCGCCACGGCCTGGTTGAGGTCGCTGGTGCCCGTCGAGTCGTAGTAGCTGCCGTGGCCGGCCTTCGCCCAGGCGGCGAGCTGCTTCTTGATCGACTTCTGGTCGAGCGCGAAGCCGACGATGTTGACGTGGACGTCGACGCCGCTGCGGGCTAGATCCTTGACAGCCTTGCCCGGGTTGCCGCCGCAGTTCTCTTCGCCGTCGGTCACGAG
>JBBRYO010000216.1:0-4467 GCA_038237595.1 Candidatus Limnocylindrales bacterium
GGCAGAGGCACGTGTTGCGAGTGGACCGGCACCATGAACACGCTGCAGCTCCTTCAGATCCTCGGGGTGGACCCGCAATGTGAGCAGGCACGTCGCGCCGTTGCCCTCGTCCGTGAGAACAGCCGGTGGGAGCATGCCGGCCAGCCTTTCTTCGAGGGCGAGGTCGAGCCGTGCATCAACGGAAAGGCAGTGGCGATCGGCGACTACTTCGCCCAGGACGTGCAGGGCATCGTCGACCGGCTCCTGGGCGAGCGAATGAGCGACGGCGGGTGGAACTGTGAACAGGAGAACGGCTCCACGCGGGGGTCGCTCGACACCACGATCAGCGTGCTCGAGGGCCTGCTCGAACACGAGCGGGTGACGGGTGGCTCCGCCGCGCTGACGGAAGCCCGCATACGCGGGCAGGAATACCTCCTCGAGCGGCGCATGATGCGCCGGCTGTCGACCGGCGAGATCATCGATCCGGCCTACACCCGGTTCTTCTTCCCGCATTACTGGCACTACGACGTGCTGCGCGGGCTCGACCATCTGCGCAGCGCGGGCGTCGAGCCGGATGAGCGCCTTGCCGAGGCCATCGGCCTGGTGGAGTCCAGGCGCGACGCCGACGGTCGATGGCCGCTCGAGAACGTCCACGAGGGCGCGACACACTTCGAGATGGACGAGGGCGTGGGCAAGCCGAGCCGCTGGAATACCCTGCGCGCCATGCGGGTGCTGGACTGGCACCAGAACGGTCGCAGATGATCCTGGACATTCCGGGAGGACGTGAGCGACACGATCTCTGTCGTGCCCGCCAACGAGGCGAGCTGGCGGGACCTGCGGGCCATCTTCGGGATGCGCGGGTACACCGCCAGGTGCCAGTGCCAGCGCTTCAAGGTCGGGAACCCGGGTTTCACACCTGTGCCCGTCGATGAGCGTGCGTTCCGCCTTCGCCTGCAGACCGACTGCGGGCATCCCGAGTCGGGGGCGACGAGCGGCCTGTCGCGTATCTCGACGGCGAGCCCGTCGGCTGGTGCGCGGTCGAGCCACGCTCCGCCTGCCCTCTCCTGCCGCCGGCCCGCCTTGCGTCGAAGGAGCGTGGGGATGGCGAGGTCCACGTCGGCAGCCGCAGCGTCTTTGCCGCTGCCGGGTTCCATGAGGTCAGCAAGCCCACGCTCCGACGCGTCGTGATGCGGATCGACTTCCGCTGAACTCACTCAAAACGACAAAGGAGAGCGACTTGGCTGAGAATCAAGGCATGAAATCTGCACCGATCATTCTGGTTCCGGGGTTCTGGCTGGGCGCATGGGCGTGGGACGAGGTCGCCGCCGCGCTGCGGGCCGACGGCCACGACGTGACCGCGCTGACGCTTCCCGGCCTCCAATCCGCCGACGCAGACCGGTCCAGGGTCTCGCTCAACGACCACATCGACGCCATCGTCGACGTCGTGACTGCGGCACCCGCGCCGGTCGTGCTGGCCGTCCACAGCGCAACTGGGTTTTCCGGCTACGCAGCAAGTGACCGGGTTCCCGAGCGGATCGCGGCCATGGTCTACGTGGACACGGCCCCTGGGAAGGGCGCGCTGGATCCGGGTTTCGATGCCGTTGAGAAGCCGATGAACTGGGAGGAAGTCAAGGCAGAGGAGAACCTCGACGGGCTGAGCGAAGAGCAGTTGGAGACGTTCCGGCAGCGCGCGATCCCGGTCCCCGGCAGCCTCATCCGCGAGGGCGCAGAACTGACCAACGACGCTCGGCGAGACATCCCGAGCACCATCATCGCCACGGGCTTCACCTCCGAGCAGTACAGGACCTCCTCGAAGGAGCATCCCGAATGGGCCTTCCTCGCGGGTATCCCTGAGCTGCGGAACATCACCTGGGTCGACCTGCCGACGAGCCACTGGCCGATGTGGTCGCGTCCGAAGGAGCTGGCCACGATCATCGGCGAAGTCGCGAAGGCTCACGACCCAGGTGCCGAATGACCGCGTCCGTGCTCAGCGATGCCTTCGCGCATCACTATTGGGCGACGGAGCGCCTGTTCGAGACGTGCGCCGCGCTGTCTCCCGAGCAGCTGAACGTGTCGTGTCCCGGCACCTACGGCTCGGTCATCGAGACGCTCCGGCACATCGTCGAGGGCGACGGCCTGTACCTGTCCGTGATCACGACCGGCCGGCCCTCGACGGGAATTCCGGAGGGGACGAGCCTTGCCGAATTGCGATCGACGATGGTCGCCCACGGCGCGGCGTGGACCGAACTGCTCGCCAGGGAGCTCGAGGGCGACACCGACGTCGTGGAACGCGACCAGGGCTGGGAGATCCACATACCGATGGGCACCCGCGTCGCGCAGGCGATCCACCACGGCACCGATCACCGCAGTCAGATCTGCACCGCACTCACGAGCCTCGGCGTGACCCCGCCCGAGATCGACGTCTGGGCCTTCGCAGAGGCAACGGGCCGTGAGCGCGCCGTGGCCCCGCCCGCGCGCGATGAGGCAATGGCATGGCCACCGACTGGACGACCGAGATCAGGGGCGGCGGCGAATACGCCGACGTCAACGGCCTCCACCTCTACTACGAGACCTATGGCGCCGGGCGACCGATGATCCTGCTCCACGGCGGCCTCGGGTCCGGCGAGATGTTCGCGCCGATCCTCCCCGCGCTGACGGAGCGCCACCAGGTCATCGCGCCCGATCTCCAGGGCACGGCCGGACGGCCGACATCGATCAGTCGTAGGTCACGGTCGTTCTGGCTGCTGGACAATCAAACGCTCACACCCGTGCTCGATGTTCGAATGCAATGGGGAGGGATCACAGACCTCGCCCTGCTCGGCGATGGCCTGTCGCTAGCCATGCTCGCAAACCATTCGGGTCCACATGAGCGATTGATGGTCATCGAATGGTCGTGAGCGCGACACCGGCAAGTACCGATGGCCACGTCAGATGACGCGACGATCAGGATCTGCCTCGCCCCTTGTCGCCAGCTTCTCCCAGACAGAGATGTGCTGGCGGCTGTCGCTCGTGAACGGCTCCCTCGCCCACCCCGACCAGCGGTCGCGCAATCGCATGCCCGCGAGCTCCGCCATCAGGTCGAGTTCGGACGGCCAGACGTAGCGGAACGGTCCCGAGGACATCTCGACCTCGCCGCCGCGGATCTCGAAGTGGTGCGAGATGAGGCCCTGGTTCGCGACGTCGTACTCGTCGATCCCCCAGTGGGTCTCGCGCCCGTCGAAGACGACGAAGCGCTCCCCCGCTGGCAGGCGCCGCAGATCTGGAATCATGGTCTCGATGAGGAAGCGGCCGCCGGGCTCAAGATGCGCGGCGACGTTCCGGAAGCAGGCGACCTGGGCCGCCTGCGTCGTGAGGTTCATGATCGTGTTGAAGACGAGGTAGGCCAGGCGAAACGTTCCCTCGACTTTTGCCGTCGCGAAGTCGCCGATCGTGACGTCGACGTCGTGCCCACCGGGCTTCGCCCGTAGCCGGTCGGCCGTGGCCTTCGAGAGTTCGATCCCGTGGACCTCGACGCCGCGCGCCGCCAGCGGCAGTGCGATCCGCCCGGTTCCAATCCCGAGCTCGAGGGCGCGGCCGTCACCTGCGAGCTCGGTGAGGAGAGCGACCGTCGGCTCGATGACGGCCGGGTCGAACATTGGGTTCTGACTCTCGTCGTAGGTCGCGGCGACCTGCTCGCCAAAGTGGCCTTCCTCATCCGTCATTGGGCCGGATGGCAGAAGCTGCCGACCTCGAGCTTGATCGTGTAGTTCCCGTCCCCGATGTTGAGCTGGAAGTGCGGTGGGCTACCCGGCACGAAGGCTCCGGTTCCCTTGACGAACTTGTTCCACTCGGAGCTCACGAACGGCGTGACAAGCTGGCCGGGAACCGGATCCGTCGAGCCCGGCGGAATATCGAACGCGACGAAGCCACGGTCCCGTGCACGCCGCAACGACTGCCACGACCACGAGCAGCCGTCCACGCCCTGTGACCCCGCGTCCACCGCCGACCATCGTTCCGCCCTCCCGCCACCGACCAACCGCTCGCCTTCCTCAGGCGCTGCGCGTCAACTTTGAACGGGCCGTCAAGCGGCAGCCCGCTGTCGCCAGCGTCCAGGCGCCGGAGATCCGCGGTCCGTACAATCGGGGAAGTCTGGGAAGATCGCCTGCATGAGCTTCCGTCCGAAGACCACCGGGTGACGCGTCGCGGCCTGATCCTCTTCGGGCTGATGTCGATCATCTGGGGCATCCCCTACCTGTTCATCCGGATCGCTGTCGGCGACATGTCACCGGCGGTGCTGGTGCTGGCGCGCACGACGATCGGCGCGGCGATCCTGGTGCCGATCGCGCTCGTACGAGTCGACCTGCGGCCGGTTCTGCGGCGCTGGCGCTGGATCGTGGCCTTCGCCGCGGTCGAGATCGCGGTCCCGTGGGTGCTGCTGGGCTCGGCGGAGCAGCACATCTCGAGCTCGCTCGCGGGCCTGCTGGTCGCCGGCGTCCCGCTCGTCGGCAC
>JBBRYO010000217.1:0-4436 GCA_038237595.1 Candidatus Limnocylindrales bacterium
ACCGTCCAATAACTCCAATAACCCGAGATCGTGACTTCTACACGATGGCGAACGTGGCCTGGGTTCCGGCGGAGGCGCGTTGGCAGGTCCTGCAGAGCAACGCGAAGCAGGCCGACATTGGCATGCGCATCGATGGCGCGATGGCCTCATCGAACAGGAGAACCCGCCGCTCCGTGGAGTCCTGCCGCGCGCCTAAGGGCGTCCTGAGATCAGGGCCCGACTCCTCGGCGAACTGATCGATCTCTTCGCCACCGTGGATTTCCACTCGTCCGAGGCCGCCTCGACCGAGGATATCCTTGGCCGGGTGAGATCGCCCGGAACGAGCCGGCGGGACGGGGGTCGCGCGGTGGGTCACGCGACGGTGGGGGACTCATGACCAGCCGAGCAGCAGCGCGAGGCCGACGAGGAGGGTCGGCAGATAGAGCACCGCAGGGATCGTGTCCCCGGATGCGAGGAAGCCTGCGATCACGACTGCGGCGATCAGCGTCGCGAGCCAGGCCACGGGGGCCGCGACACCGCCGCTCAGCGCGAGCGTGAGCCCGAGGGTGACGAGCGCCAGGCCGGTCGCGAGAGTGAACGCGGCGAACAGTCCGCCGTTCGCGGCCCCGAGCAACGTTTCCGCGGGCTCGGTCGGTGTGCCGGCCGCCACCATCTCGGCGAGGGCCGGAGTGGTCCGGGTCCGGATCGCCAGGACGGCACACCAGAGCGCCCCCGCGATCGCGTACACGACCGCGGCGCCGGACAGAACGGCCCTCGGAGCGGCATCCGCGTCGATGGCTCCGGCCAGGACGGCGAGCCCTGCCGCGGTGACGACGGTCGCGATGAAAAACCCGGCGTTGATTGCCACCCAGGCCCAGCGATGCGTGCGGACCAGCGCCAGGTGCTCGTCGCGGGGTGCCGTCCAGACGCGGAAGAGGACAGGGTTGGACCCGGCGACGGCGCCAGCGACCGGGCCGACCACGAGGAGCACGGCGGCCGCCGTCAGGCCGTCAGTCATTGCTCATCGCCTACGCCGGCGGGGAGTGAGCGCGGGCTGGCCCGAAGGAGCGTTCTGGTCAGTCGAGCATCGGTCATCATCAGCCCTCGGGAGCTGGCAGATATCGCTCCGCGCCGCCGCCCGGGCCCGAAACGGGCTCCCTCACCGGTTGGAGGAGGTGCCGACCCAACCAGAAGGCCCAGAGTGGGTAGCCGACGTAGGTCGCGGCGAGGAGACCCATGCGGACGCCATGAGGCAGGGCTCCGCTCGAACTCCCCCGGTAGCCGGTCATCACGAACCAGACGACCAGGACGAGGAAGGCGATCGAGACCGGCCCGATCTGCGCTTCGAACGTCAGTGCTCCGACGACAAGCAGCGCCTGCAGCACGACGATCGCTGCGATCGCGCTGATCCCGATCACGGTGGCAAGCCCGCTCAGTATCGGTGCGTGTGGCCGAAGAAGCGCACCGAGCGCGATCGCGCTCGGTGCGGCAAGTAGGTACGAGACCATGACCAACACATCGTTCATCAAGCCGAACACCTGCCCGGCAGTCTTCGCACCGACCGCGAACGAGGCGAACATCGCGATCAGGAACACGACACCGATGGCCGCGACCACCCCGCTCGCATACACGGTCCAACCGCCCAGTCGCAGCACGGTCGAGGTCTCGGTTCGTGAGCTCGTCACTTGCAGCCTCCAGAAAGAGCGACAGGGTGGGACGAGCGGCCACGACCCATCGGCCCCACCTGGCCGGCGTCTCGTCAACGGGCGTCGTCAGCGCTTAGCCGTGATGACCTGATGAACCTGCGCGATCGACTGGGCCATCGGCGCGTCCGGGGGAAGGTACGGCTTGACCGCGGACTCGAAATAGCGCTGCAGGTCCGACTCGGATTCCCAGACGGACAGGATCTGCCAGCCGCCGTCCGGTGCCGGCGCGTCCACCTGGAGGATGAAGCCGGGCGCCGCGGCAAGCACAGCGGAGACGCGATCGTTCCAGTCGGCTGCCTGATCCGGGTTGCCGTCGGGGATGTGGGTTGTCGCAAGGATTGCCATCGAGGTCCTCCATGCCGTCCAGCCCGTCATCTGCGGATCGCATCGCGGCAAGCAGACAGTCGCATCCCGATCCTCGCCAGCACATCCGGGCGAATACTCAATCCGGTACCCAAAGCTCGCGCTGTTCGCGCGATGCCACCCACGCGGCCACCTGTGCCCGCGAATCAAAGCCGAGCTTATCCAGGATCGACCTCACATGATTCTCCGCGGTGCGATGTGACAAGACCAGACGCTCGGCGATCGCCCGATTGGAGAGCCCTTCGCCGACCAGCGTCGCCACCTCGCGCTCGCGCGGGGTGAGGAGCCGCCGCCCGTCCAGCGCGGGAGCGAGGGTTTTCACCTCGTCTGCGACCCGCCGCAGGCCGTAGCGCGCTGCAGCGTCCGCGGCCAGGTCCAGCAAGCCCTCGGCACTCCGCAAATCGCGCGCCGTGCCGCGGGCGATCAGCAGGCGCGCCCACGTGACCCGGGTCATTGCCGCATACGGCAGGGCCCCCAGGTGCAGCTCGTGTTCAAGCGCGCCGCGGAACTGGGCCTCCGCGGCGGCGTGATCGCTCATCAGGAAGGCAAGCGTGCCCAGGTAATGCGCGACCGGCGCGCCGCATCCCGCCTGGCCGGAGCCGGACACCACCATCTGGGCCGCAAACGGCTCGAGCCGGTTCCGAATGGTGTTCACCCCCTCCGTCGTCCTGAGCGCCCAGGCTGCCTCCGCGAGCGCAGCGAGTGCGACTACGAACAGGTCGTCCTCTGGTATCTCCGAAGCGGTGCGGATCGACGCGTCATAGGCGGCTCGGGCCACATCGAGCCGGCCTGCGACGGCGAACATCTGCGCCTGGTAGACCCGGGCTGACGGCGGTGCGTATGCCCAGGCAGGCTCGAACAACTCGATCAACCGGTCCATGTCCCCGCGGAGCAGCTGGCCTTGGAACAGCAGCACCGACCGCATGAAGGTTGCAGCGGGTAGGCCGCCGCGCTCGCCGATGGTGGCGGCCTCGTCCGCAAGGCGCTCGGATTCTGCGAACCGTCCCTCGATCTGGGCGAGGGTCGCCCGCGCCATGCCGACTCGCCACGCGGACAGGGGTTCCCGCGTCTCCCGCGCGATCTCGTCCAGCGCGGAGATCGCCATGTCGATCTCAGGCCGGCGGCCCAGCTCGAACCAGGCATCCATCTCCCAGGCGCGCGCCCAAGTGAGCATTGACAGGTCGCCGACGCCGCGAGCCACGGCCGCGGTCCGTGCGGCGAGCTCCATCCGTGCCTCGGGATGGCGTGGTCCGGACATCTCCATCTGGCGTGCATGCAGGGCGATGAGCAAGGCATCGGAAATCGTCCGCGATTTCGGCGAGCTCGATCGCGGCGGCTGCCGAGATGCCGTCCGGTGGCGGCCTGTGCAGGTGCCCAGAGGCGATCACCCACTGACCGATCAGCGACGCGCGGATCGCAAGCGTCTCGGACGTCTCGGACGCGGGCGCGAGCGTGGCCAGGGCTTCCTCGCACAGGCGGGCGATCTCGCCGTCGTGGCCCTCAACGCCTCGCACGACCAGGGCCGCACGGGCGAGCAGCTTCGCGTCTGCCGTGGCGCGGGCATGGGCGGCTGCCGCCATCGATCCCTCCCATGCGTCCTCGACCATGCCTCCCCGCTGGAGCGCCTGCGCGATCGTGAGCAGCACACTGCCGCGATCGTCGAGTGACGGGTCAAGGTCCAGGAGTCGAAGGACGCGCCGCCAGAGCAGCGCTTCCTGGTCGTGCGCGCGTTCCCGAGCCGCCAGGCCGGCCGCCGCCACGGTGTACCGGTGCGCTCTTGCGGCTTCGCCGAGCGGCGCGGCCGCGTCGAAGTGATATGAGAGTTCACTCAGGCGTTGGACACCACTTGCCTCGAGGTAGCCGCCGGCGCGCCGATGCAGGTCCCACCGCTCCTCGAGCGGCATCGCCAGCTCGAGCGCCTCGCGCACGAGCCCGTGCGCGAAGGCCACTCGGTCAGCACCGGTTCCTGCATCGCCATCTGCGCGGAGCAGCCCCGCTCGCGACGCCTCGTCGAGCGCGCCGATGACTTCCCGATGGCTCCGGCCGGTTACGTCGACGAGCATCGGGATGTCGACGTTCAGGCCGAGAACGGAGGCCGCGCCGATGATCTGCTGTCCGTCACCCGAGAGGCCAGCCACTCGGCGTCCCATCACGTCGCGGACGCTAGCGGGGAGCAGGGTCGAAGCCCGATCGGACGCGTGATCGCGTCGCATCAGGCGCGCGATCTCGATCACGAAGAAGGGGTTCCCAGAGGTTCGTTCGGCCACGGCTCGAGTGAGTGCGGCGCCACTTGAGCGACCGGTCACCGACGTTATCAGCCGGCCGATGTCCGCCGCGCTCAGCCCTTGTAATTCGAGGCGCTGCACGACGCGCTCTCGCTCGACGTCA
>JBBRYO010000218.1:0-4356 GCA_038237595.1 Candidatus Limnocylindrales bacterium
CCGAGGGCGACGGATTCGGCGACGCGAGGGGCCGGGCGCCGAACGAACTCAACAGGCCCACCAGGAAGATGGCCCCAGCCACGACGCCAACGATTGCGACGACGGCGAGTACCGCCGATGGCAGTCGATTGCCGCGCGCAGAGGAAGAAACCATGGCTCACCGCTTCTGCCGCGCTGCGTTCGCTCCCAGATGCGACCGTCCTGCCTGCGGCACGCGCATTCTAGCGACCCCACGCCTGCCCTCCGATCCAGGCGCCTTCGCGATCCGATCGACCGGTCGTTTGGGGATGAGTGGTGGACAACCGTGGGCTCGGCCCAGAACTCGTGGATAAGTCCCCTTGCGCAGACACACCCCCGCAGGTATGTTTCTCCTTGCCCGGAGGGGCCACGATCTGAACGGAGTAGACACCAGGGCTTGCTCGGGTGTCGACCACCGACAGAACGAGGTTCCTCTGGGCGTTTTGATTCCCGGGGTTCAGGCAGGGCTCGCACCGGCACCGCTACCCTGTCGCGGTGCTCGCACCGGCACCGCTACCCTGTCGCGGCGATCTGCGCTGCAACCAGCCGAACGAAGCGCACGGCTTCCGCACGAGTCCGCTCATCGTCAAGGCCGAGCGTTCCACGCGACAGCCGGCAGGCAAGCGCCTCGTCGATGAGCCACCCCCATTCGGGCAGCCGCTCCCGCGTCCAGGCGGCGCCCTCCTGCTTCGTGCCGTGGGTCTGTGCCACGACCGTCCGGTAGGCGCGGCACATGGTCAGGACGGCGTACTGGAGCGCACCGGGCCTCGCGTCGTCCAGGTTCTGGCTCGGGAAGTGGTCGGCATAGTGCGCGGCTGCGGCCGCGAACTCGGTCCAGGGAATCGGCGGAACGATCGTGGCTGGATCCGGTCCATGGAGGGTGAGCCCGGTCTCGCGGACGAGGTACCAGTTCTGGACCCACTCGGCCGGCCGCTCGTGGCGAAGATGAAACGGCTCACCCGGGCTGATCACCGCGAGCGTGCTGCGGCTGGTACGGAACGTGGCCAGCGCTGCCCGGTTCACGTAGACGACCTCGATCCGCTCGTCCCAGTCCGGGTGGTGGGCCACCAGGCTGCTGTGCATCAGGTCGAGACCGGCCAGGTCGAGTCGTTCGATCTCGTTTGACGTCACCGCCACCACGTCGAGATCGCTCACCCCCGGGTCGTACCCGCCCGATACGTACGATCCATACAGGTAGACGCCGACCAGATCGCCACGCAGGACGTCTCGGATACACGCCACCAGCTCTCCGAGCACGTCGCCGACGGTGGTTGGTTCCGTCATGCACGCAGTATCGAGCCATCGCGCCCGGATGGACTCACCGAAGCTGGCCTACCATCGGGACATGAGAACGAATCTGAATGTCGAGGACCTCGGCGACCTGCTGGAGCAGCCAATCGTCGCCGTGCTCGCCACGTACCGCGAAGACGGCTCCGTGCTCCTGTCGCCGGTCTGGTACGAGTGGCGCGACGGCGGCTTCAACGTCTGGGTCGGCGGTGCGAGCGAGGGCAAGGCACGCCACCTCGCTGCGGATTCACGCGCAAGCATCGTCATCCACGAGCAGAAGCTGCCGTACCGGGGCGTCGAGGCGAGCGGCAGGGCCACGCTGACCAGCGACGGCTTCTACGACGTCGTACGGAGGACGGCCGCGCGCTACTACTCGCCGGAAGCTGCTGACGGATTCGTCGCAGGGTACGAGGAGCCGGGGCTCGTGGTGCGTTTGGTCCCGGACAAGCTGCGCGCCTGGGACTTTCGCGACGACATGGCGGAAGAGAGCTGACAGGGCGGACCGGGCCGACATCGAGGACTCGACCGGCCTGATCCGCCGACTCGGCGATGCCTACGCGACGCTCCTGAACGACGTGCGGAGTGTCATCCGGGTCACCGTCAGTCGGGCCGGAGGTCGCGAGGTGGATGCGCGGGCGGACGAGTTCTTCGCCGTCTTCGAGCGCGTCGATGGTGCCGTCGAAGTCGCCCTTTCGATCCAGAAGGCAATGCGCGATCGCGCGTGGCCGGACGATGTCGAGGTCCGCCTCCGCGTCGGGATCCACACCGGCTCGCCGACCTTGACGGAGACCGGGTACGTGGGCATGCCGGTGCATGTGGCGGCTCGCGTTTTGTCGGCAGCCCGCGGTCGCCAGGTGCTCCTGTCCGCCGCAGCGCACGGTGCGCTGGTGGGTTCGCTTCCGGACGGTGTCAGCGCCCGGAGCCTCGGCCGGCAGCGGCTCCGGGGCATGCCCGACCCGGTCGAGCTGTTCGAACTGGTGGCCGAGTCGCTTTCCCCGTTCGACTCGCCTCGTATCCTGGACGAGACCGGCCCATCGGTCTGGTCGGGCGACCATGCGGGAAACCTTCGACCGGAGTCGTAGGCCCAGGGCCCCTACGTCACCAGGTCCCGCGAAATATCGGCGAGCGAACGGCATCCGGCCAGCGCCATGACGTTCGACAGCTCGTCTCGAAGCAGCTCGACGACACGCTGGACGCCCGCCGAGCCACCGACGGCCAGCCCCCACAGCTGCGGACGTCCGATGGCGACCGCGTCCGCGCCGAGCGCGAGTGCCTTCAGGATGTCGGAGCCGCGGCGAATGCCACCGTCGACGATGATGGGCACCGCGCCCGCGGTGGCGGCGACGATCGCCTCGAGCGCATCGAGTGGCGCAATCGCCGTATCGATCTGTCTCCCGCCATGGTTCGACACCCAGATTCCGTCCGCACCCGCCTCTATGGCCCGCGCGACGTCTCCGGGATGGACGAGGCCCTTGATGATCACCGGACGCCCGGTCAGTGCCTTCACCCAGGGGACCTCCGCCCAGGTGAACGGCATCTGATCGGCCCGGCCCGGCCGGTCGTCGAGGTTTGCAAGGGCCATCCCGGACGGAAGTCCGAAGGCGTTGCGAATGTCACGCTCCCGCCGACCAAGCACCGGCAGGTCCCCCGTGACCACGATTGCGCGGAAACCGGCGGCGCACGCGCGGAGGAGCAGGCGCTCGGTGGTCGCCCGGTCGCGGTGCGCGTAGAGCTGGAACCAGAGCTCGGCGCCGGGGGATGCGGCAGCGACGTCCTCCATCGGGAGCGTGGCATTCGTGGACACCGTCATCACGGCGCCCGCGGCGGCAGCTCCCCGGGCGGTGGCTGCCTCGCCTTCGGGATCTGCCAGCAGGTGATAGGCCGTGGGGGCGAGGATGATCGGGTGCGGCAGTCGTGACCCGGCCACGACCACGGACATGTCGCGCTTCGTGACGTCGATGAGGATGCGATAGCGGATCGCGCGACGCTGGTAGGCCTCCCGATTCCAGCGGATCGACAACTCATCCTCAGCCCCGCCCGCGATGAAATCGAACGAGGCAGCCGGCAGCAGCGCGCGCGCAGCCGCCTCGAAGTCGTCCAGGTTGACGAGCGTCGCCATCGAGTCGACGGTCATGGGTGGCATCCCTCGAGCGGTCGCTCTGAGGTTTGCACATCCAGTGGCGTGGCGCTCAGTCGCCCTGGTAGGCAGCCCTTGTCCTGGGCTGCGCTCAATTCGTGGGTTCGCGAGCTGCTTCGCCCGCGCGCATCGACACGGCGACCGCATTCGGCTTGAGCAGGGCGAGGTAGATCGGACAGCGTTCCTTCCAGGCCGCGAACAGCGGATCCGTCTTCTCGCTGCCGTTCGGCGTCACGACCTTGATGACGAGCTGGATGTTCCCGAGCTCGGGAGATGCACCGTCGATTCCGAGCAGGCCGGACAGGTCAGTGGAGCAACGTGCGACGGCAGTCACGCCGTCGATGCGAACGCCAAACTGTGGCGCGCGTGCTCCTTCATGCTGAGCGACCGGCGACGGTCGACCGATGATGGGAGGGCGAGATGCAGGTGACGATCCTCGGTGCCACGGGGCGCATCGGCTCCCTGGCGATGACGGAGGCCCTGGCCCGGGGTCACCACCTCATCCTCCTGTCCCGCCGTCCGCCGATCGAGTCGAGCATCGAACACGCCTCGACGATCATCGGCGACGTGGCGGATACCGACGCGCTGCGCCGTGCCGTGGCCGGCAGCGCCGCCGTCATCGCCGCGCTCGGTCCGCGCACGAACACGCTCGAGGACGAGCTCGCATTGGAACTCGGGATGCGCAATCTGGTGGCTGCGATGGAAGCGCAAGGCGTTTCACGCCTGATCGCGCTATCGGGTGCGGCGGTCGATGTTGCAGGCGACGCCAAGCCGGTCATCGATCGGGTCGCCTCGAGGATCGTGCGGCTTGCGGCACGGCACGTCGTCGGTGCGAAGCAGCGCGAGTTCGACGTCTTCTCGGCCTCGGCCCTTGCCTGGACGGCCCTTCGACCGGCGATCGTCACGGATGGCGC
>JBBRYO010000219.1:0-4353 GCA_038237595.1 Candidatus Limnocylindrales bacterium
CCGCGCGGCGGCTCAAGGCCTGCTCAATGCCCATATCGCGCTGCTCAAGGCCGAGCTTGAAGCGGCCATTCGCGAGGTCGCGATCATCGCCGGCCTCGCGGCCCTCGCGCTCGTGCTTGTCATCCTCATGCTCATCCTCATCTGGGTGGGCACGTGGCTCTTCCTCGGGGAGTGGCTGTTCGGGTCGATGGGGTGGGGGATCCTGCACGGCACGCTCTTCACCATCGCGCTGATCGTGCCGATCGGACTCAACCTCGCCGGCGGCTCCGTCGGAGCGTGGGCGCGGGCATTCGTGATCTCGCTCGTGATCGCGAGTGCGCTCTCGCTCCTGTTCGCGTTCAACGTGCTGCGGAATTCGGCGGTGTGGCTGGGTGAACAGCTCCAGCCAAGCCTGTCGCTTGCACCTTCGGCCCTGCCAACACTCGGCGCCGCGATCGTGGGAGCGCTGGTGGTCACGATCCTGCTCGTCGTTCTCCTTCGACCTGTGAACCTCGTCGTCCGGGTGGTCGGCGGCCTGGTCCTCGGGCTGATCCTCGGTGCCATCTTTGGCTCGGTCACCTTCGACACGAAGGGCGCGATTGCCGTTTCCGTGACCGTGGCGCTCATTGCCTGGATCGCACTCTCGGCGGCCCTGGCACTACGGCGCGGCATCGACCCGAGGGCCCGCTATGAGAAGCTCATCCCGCGCGCATCGATGGCACAGTTCGCGGCAACGCGTGCATACGTGGAGCAGCAATGGCAACGGCAGCGCAAGAAGCTGAGCGGCAGGTAATCGAGGCGCGCCGGGCGCTGGGAGGGGAGCTCGACGAGCTCTCGTCCGCGGCGCGCTCGGCCGTCGACGTCCCGGCCAAGATTCGCCACAACCCGGTCCAGACGGCGGCGCTTGCCGGCGGCGCCGGTTTCCTCCTGCTCGGGGGCCCGAAGCGCATCGTGCGAGCCGTGGCCACGCGGGTTCGGCCGCACCGCCACGACCAGCACCGCGGCCTCCTCCCCGACGAGGTCGAGCGCGCCATCAAGCATTCCGCAGGACCGCACGCGCCAGAGATCGAGGCCAAGCTCGAGGAGGACTTCGCCGCCTACCTCAAGAAGAAGGCGAAGCAGGAGCCTCCCCCCAACGCGGCGCAGAGCCTGTGGCGCACCTACGACGCGCTGATCGGCCCGCTCGCCGCGATGACCGCCAAACAGCTCGGCGCCCGCCTCTTCGCTGCGAACAAGGATCGACCGCCGGCCTCGAGCCAACCCGAACCGAAAGTCGACGCTCCACCGCGGGGCGATGCAAAGGCCGGACCGAAGGGTTCTGGCGGGGGAGGCCTTCTCAGGCGCTGAGGGTGTGTGCCTGCCCAAAGGGCGCCGGCGAAGCGACCCGACCGCGCCCTCAGGCCAAAGCACTCCCTCAAGGGCGCATCACGCCCCCTGCTCTGACACTCCAGGCACTCACCCACCCGCGCTCAGCCCAGGCTTCGGAGCAGCCCCCCGTCGATCGGGATGAACGCGCCGTTGATGTAGGACGCCGGCTCCGACGCGAGGTAGGCCACCAGCGCGCCCAGCTCGTCGGGATTGCCATCGCGGCCTGCCGGCACGTCGGCCAGGGCCTCGGCTCGGACGTGTTCCACTGCCCGGCCCTCGCGCGCGGCGCGTCCCTCGTCGAGCTCCGCGATGCGCGGCGTCCCGAAGCGTCCGGGAAGGACGCCGTTGAACGTGACACCACCGCCGCCCAGCGTCCGGCTGGCGGTCTTGAGCCACGCAGCGAGAGCACTGCGTCCCATGTTCGACAGCGCGATTCCGGGGATAGGCTCACGCACCCCCCAAGAGAGGATGGCGATCACTCGTCCCCAGCCGCGCTCGCGCATGACTGGCACCAGGCGGTTGGTGAGGGCGATCGGGGTCGCCGTCAGCAGCTGGAGGGCCGTGCGCATCAGCTCCGGGTCGATCTCGCTCGGGCCCATGGCGGGCGGACCGCCGGAGTTCAGGACCAGGATGTCCACGTGGCCGAAGTCGGCCATGGCGCGATCGGCGACGGCCTTCGCTGCATCAGGATCCGCGGCATCGACGGCCAGCGGTTCCACACGCCGACCGGAGCTCGCGCGCAGCTCCCTGGCCGTGGCCTCCAGGGCGTCCCGGCCTCGGGCCCAGATCATCAGGTCGCAGCCCTCGGCGGCGAGACGAGCGGCGGATGCCCGGCCGAGCCCGGAGCTCGCGCCGCCCACTACGGCGACCCGTCCGTCGATACCGAGGTCCATGTCGCCTCCTGTCCCTGGCCGAGGGCTGGTGCGGAAGGGGAGATTCGAACTCCCACGCCCTTTCGGACACTGGCTCCTAAGGCCAGCGTGTCTACCGTTCCACCACTTCCGCCTGGAGCCCCGAGTGTACGGCTGTACGGCCAGCGGATCAGGGAGTGGAGCTGGCGGCCGGGTTCGACGCAGCGCGCGCACCCGACGGCAGGTTCGCCGCAAGTGCTCGCACATCCACCTCCAGGTCGACCTGGATCGACCCCGGCGTGATCGACACGTTCTCGAGATGCCAGTGCTCGGACGGGGCTGGCTGAAGGAGCACCGTCGAACTGCCGCCCTGATCGAGGATCAGGGCACGACCGGCCACGCGAAGCCGCGCATTCGTCGTGGTGCCGCCGGAGCTGACCTTGAGATCACCCTGGCCGAGCTTGACCGAGTCGACGCTCACCCCGGCAGCCGCTGCGGCCTCCGTGACCAGCCGCTCGGCGTTGGGCGCGGAGATGGTGCCGCGCGCCTGGGTCATGGCCGCGGGGCCGTCCAGGTCGACCGTGTCGACGATAACCGGAATGCCGTTGGGGCCGCTCACCTTGACGTCGTGAAGTGTCCCGCGGACGGCGCTGAAGGAGTGGTCGACCGCGGACACGTCCAGGAGCGTCAGGTCCACGTCGCCGACCACGCCGTGCGGCACCGCGACGTTGCGTGCCTGCAGGTGGAGCGATTCAGCCCGGCCGGAGAAGATCCCGCCGCCGATCACGTTCACGTCGACGTGCAGGTGGTCGCCCGTGAAGCCCGCGTTACGCACCATGGCGCCGAGGATCGGCCCGCCGATGAGGGGAAGCGCGACGAACACGAGCAGCGCGACGACCAGGGCGGCAAAGGCCGCGAAACGAAGAAACGAGGCCAAAGCGGGGACTCTCCGAAGTGGCTTGGCTCTGGGCGTGAACCGGCACGAGACGCAAAGGGTAGTCGCAGCGTGCCGGCCGCGCTCAAGGGCGGGGGGCCGGGCTGCCCGCCTATACTCGATCTACCATGCAGTTCACCACCCGCCCCGCCGTCCGCAGCACTGTGGTGCTCGAGGTCGAGCTACCGCCCGAACGTGTCGCCCGCTCCATCGACGAGGCCGTCCGCCACCTCGGACGCCGCACGCGCGTCCCGGGCTTCCGCCCTGGCAAGGTGCCGCGCCCGATGCTCGAACGGGCGCTTGGCGTCTCGCGGAGCGACCCCGAAGCACCCGATCCGATCTACGACGACGCCAAGGAGCACCTCTACGAGCGCTCCGTGATCGAGGCGCTGCGCGACTCCGAACTGGACGTTCTTGAGATCCCCCGCGAGCCCGAATGGACCAGCTTCGCCGAGGGCACCGGAGCCAGCTACCGGGTCAGCGTCCCTGTCCGCCCGACCGTCAAGCTCGGCGACTATGCCCACTTTCCATTCAAGCCCGAGGTCGAGGCGGTCGACGACGCCAAGATCGACGCGGTCGTAGAGCAGCTGCGCGACCAGGCTTCGAGCCTCGTCAGCGTGGAGGGGCGCGGAGCCCAGACCGGGGACTTCGCGGTCATCGGCTTCGAGGGACGCAGGGACGGTGAGCCGGTCGAGGGTGCCGCCTCGGAGCGCTTCCCGCTGGTCATCGGCAACGAACGCATGATCCCGGGCTTCGAGGACGCGCTCGTCGGCATGCACGAGGACGAGACGAAGACCTTCAAGGTCAGCTTCCCCGAGGACTACGGCGAAGCGGAGCTGGCCGGCCAGGAGGTCGAGTTCACGGCCACGCTGAAGGAGCTTCGAGAGCGGCGCCTGCCGCAGCTCGACGACGCATTCGTGCAGTCGGTGAGCACCTTCACGAACGTCGCGGACCTGCGCAGGGACATCGGCCAGCGGCTGGAGCGCAACGTGCGTGACCGTGCCCGCCACGCCTTCGCCGATCGGATCATCGAGTACGCCACGGCCAACGCGACAGCGGAGGTCCCGGACCTCCTGATCAACCGCGAGATCGAGGTGATGCTCGACGAACTCAAGGTCCGCCTGGCCGAGCAGAACATCGATTTCGACGAGTACCAGCGCGTGACCGAGCGCGACGAGGCGAAGCTGCGCGATGAGTACCGCGACGGCGCGGCGCACCGCG
>JBBRYO010000220.1:0-4332 GCA_038237595.1 Candidatus Limnocylindrales bacterium
CAACCTGCTGCCGAAGCCCGGCAAGAGCCTCAAGCAGATCGTCGAGGACACCGACGATGGGCTATACCTGATGTCGAACCGCTCCTGGAGCATCGACGATCGGCGGCTCAACTTCCAGTTCGCGACCGAGGTCGCGCGCGAGATCAAGGGCGGCAAGCTCGGGCGGATGCTCAAGAACCCCACCTACACCGGCATCACCTACGAGTTCTGGCGCTCCTGTGACGCGGTCGGGGACGAGAGCAGCTACATGATGCTAGGCACCCCAAACTGCGGCAAGGGCGAGCCCGGGCAGGTGGCCCATGTCGGGCACGCGGTCAGCGGCGCCCGCTTCCGGGACGTGCAGGTAGGGATCGGCAAATGGTGATCGAGACGAAGACCGTCGACGCACTGGCGCTGGCCGAGCACGCGATCGAGCTGGCCCTGGGAACGGGTGCGACCCAGGCGGAAGCCGTCGTCATGCGCACGGACGAGGCGCTCACTCGCTTCGCCAACAGCCAGATCCACCAGAACGTATCCGAGTCGAACACGGTCCTGAACCTGCGCTTCGTCGAGGGCAAGCGCATCGGTGTCGCCTCCACCAACCGGCTCGACGAGGAGTCGCTGAAGCACCTTGCGGAGCGAGCGGCCTCGTTCGCCCGCCTCCAACCCGAGCGCGTGGACTTCGGCGGCCTGCCGGAGCCGGGCCTCATTCCGCACGTTGCCGGCGCCTGGGCAAAGCAGACCGCCGAGGCAACACCCGAAGTGCGCGCCGAGCAGGCCCGGGCCGTGATCGCGGCCGCGGACGAAGCCGGCGTCACGGCCTACGGCTCCTACAAGACGACGACCGAGGAGGTCGCGGTCGCCAACTCACTGGGCATCCGCGTCTCCGAGGAGCGCACGTTGGGCCACCTCATCGTCGTCACCATGGGTGCGGACCGCGAGGCGGGCTACGCCGAGGGCGCTGCCGTCGACCACACCACGATCGACGCCGCGGCGCTGGGGCGCGAGGCCGCGCAGAAGGCGCGCGCGGGCAGGGGAGCCGTGGCCATCGACCCCGGGGAGTATCCGGTCGTGCTCGAGGGATACGCCGTCGTGGATCTGCTGGACATGCTGGGTTACCTCGGATTCTCGGCGCTGGCCGTGCAGGAGGATCGCTCGTTTTTCGAGCCCGGCAAGAAGATCGGCAGCGACCTGGTCACGATCCGCGACGACGCCACGGACCCGGCGGGCACGCCCGCCTCCTTCGACTACGAGGGCGTGGGCAAGCAGAAGGTCACGCTCGTGGAGCGCGGCGCCTGTCGCGAGGTGGTCTACGACGCGGAGACGGCCGCGAAGGAAGGACGCCGCTCGACCGGGCACGGACTGCCGGCGCCCAACACCTACGGGCCCTTTCCGCTCAACCAACTCATGGAAGCCGGCTCCGCGAGCCGCGACGAGCTGATCGGTGGGCTGGATCGCGGCCTGCTGGTGACGCGCTTCCATTACACGAACCCGGTCCACCCGAAGCTGGCCATGGTGACCGGCATGACCCGCGACGGCGTCTTCCTGGTGGAGAAGGGCAGCATCGTCGGGCCGGTCAAGAACCTGCGGTTCACCCAGAGCTACCTCGCGGCGCTCGCGGGCGTCGAGGCGGTCGGAGCCGAGCGCAGGCTGCTGCGCGGCTTCCTCGGGTCGGTGGTCGTTCCGGCCCTCCGGATCTCCGCCTTCACCTTCACCGGAGCGACCGAGCACTGAAGCCGGGCGAGCGATGACCGCCGACGGGCCGGGCAAGGTATCACCCTTGGACCCACGCTTGGTGCCATCCGTGGAGCCACCTTTGGAGTTGCGATTGGGGGATCGCGTCCAGCTGCGGAAGCCGCACCCGTGCGGTGGCCACGACTGGCTCGTGGGTCGCCTCGGGGCTGATATCGGGCTCACCTGCGAGAGCTGCGGCCGCCGCGTGCTGCTTTCCCGCCGCGACGTCGAACGCCGCCTTGTCGAGTTCCTCGAGCGCGGAGCTGCTTCGTGAGCCTCTCCGCGGCAGGGGAGCACGGCGCCGGAATGGCCGTCCCCGACGACGAGGCGGGAACCCTGGGCGAGGGACCGCCTGAGGGCACCGCGGGCCTCTTCGCCAACCGGCGCTTCGTGGCGCTGTTTCTGTCGCAGATCTTCACGCAGGTCGGGGGCAACATGGTGCTCTACGGCCTGACCGTGCAGGTCTACAGCCTGACCCACTCGAGCACCTCGGTCAGCATCCTGCTGCTGGTATTCCTGGTCCCGGCCGTGATCTTCGGCGCGGTGGCGGGCGTCTACAGCGACCGCTTCGACCGTCGCCTGATCCTCGTCTCTACCAACGTTGCGAGAGCAGCGTGCTTCCTGGCCCTGGTCTTCGTCGATCAGAACATCGGCATCCTGTACGCGCTGATGGCCATCGTCGCCACGCTGACCACCTTCTTCGCGCCGGCGGAGGCCTCGATGATGCCGATCGTCGTCGAGAAGCGGCACCTGATGAGCGCGAACGGGCTCTACGTCTTCACCCTCCAGGCCGCATTTGTGGTCGGCTTCGCCGTGCTCGGCCCGCTCTTCCAGCGCGTCCTCGGCACAGAGGTGCTGATCGCCATCGTGGCAGGCCTGTATCTGCTCGCAGCGTTGATGTGCTCGATCCTGCCCAAGGCGCCGCCGGTGGCGAAGACCGGGCGCGGTTACGTGGAGGCGGAGCGGGCACTGAGCGCCACGTTCAGCCAGCTGCGCGAAGGGATCACCTACATCCGGACCCATCGCAGCATCTTCTGGTCGCTGCTCTACCTCGCCATCACCGCTTCGCTGATCGGCGTGCTCGGCGTGCTCGGACCGGACTTCGCCGTCAAGGTGCTGGGCCTCAGCGAGGCCGACTTCGTGGTGATCGTGTTGCCACTCGGAGCGGGACTCGTGGTCGGGATCCTGGCGCTCAACTCGTACGGCCAGTACGTGCCCCGCCGCCGCCTCATCGAGGGCGGCCTGATCGCCATCTCGATCTCGCTGGTCATCCTGGGCCTGGCCCAGCGACTGACGTTCATCAGCAGCGGAAGCGGCTTCTTCTCGCTGCTGAGCGTGGTCATGGCCGTGGCCTTCGCGGCAGGCGTCTCATATGCCTTCGTGGCGGTGCCGTCCCAAACCCAGCTCCAGGAGGAGCTCCCGAGCGAGGTCCGCGGCCGCGTCTTCGGCGTCCTCAACATGCTGGTCAGCCTCGCCAGCTTCGTGCCGATCATCATCGTCGGGCCGGTGGCGGACCTCATCGGCACACCTGCCGTGATCGTGTTCTCCGCCCTGATCGTGGGGTTTACCGGCGTGGCCTCGATCTTCCTTGCCCATCCGCCAGTCGGGGCCCGCGCAACACCCGGGCGCATGGAGCCGGTCGATCCCGTGGCCCTGGCCACCACCTCGTCCGCCCTCACGCGACCGATCCGCCTCCGCTACGTCGAACCGACGCCCGGCGGGAAGCCTCCGATCGACCTGCGCGTCACCCCCGTCATCCCAGGAAAGCAGGGACCGGCCCCGACGTCCGACAAACTGCGGGACTGAGGGGGCCCCGTGGCTCACCTCGTTATCGTCTTCACCGGTGGCACGATCTCGATGCTGCCGGACCTGCACACGGGCGCAGCTGTTCCGGCCCTCAACGGCGCCGAGATCCTGGCCCGGACGCCCGGGCTCGAGTCGATTGCGACGTTTGAGCCGGTTGACTGGGGGCTCGTGCCGGCCTCGCACCTGCGCTTTTCCCAGCTGCTCGAGATCGCGCGAATCCTCCGGGACTCCCTGGCGCGCGACGACGTCGACGGCGGCGTCGTAGTGCAGGGGACGGACACAATCGAGGAGACGGCCTTCGCCTTCGACCTGCTGGTCGGCGGACCGAAGCCCGTGGTCGTGGTCGGGGCAATGCGCAACGCCGGCGACCCTGGCTACGAGGGGCCGTCGAACCTGCGCGACGCCGTTCGCGTGGCGGCGTCACCACTGCTTCGAGACCACGGCACGCTGGTCGTCATGGGCGGCTCGATCCTGCCCGCGGACGACGCGACCAAGACGCACACCGACGCCTACGACACCTTCAAGGCTCTGAACCTCGGGCCACTCGGCGAGGTCAGGGGCGAGTGCGTCACGGTTGGCAGCCGCAGGGCGCGGCGCCGCGTGCTGGACGCGATCCCCGACGCGGCAGCCGAGCCCGTGGCCCTGATCACGGCCGTTGTCGCGACCGACGGAGCGCTGCTGCGCATGGCAGTTGAGGCGGGAGCGCGCGGAGTCGTGGTGGCGGCCACGGGAGCGGGCAACACCGATCCGGACCTGCTGGCGGCGGCGACCGAGGCAATGGCAGCAGGCGTCCCCGTGGTGCTGACGACGCGG
>JBBRYO010000221.1:0-4276 GCA_038237595.1 Candidatus Limnocylindrales bacterium
AGCAGCTGAACTGGAGGCCCCGGGCTCGTTGCCCGGGGCCTCTTCATATGCCCATGATCCGCGTTTGTCGAAGGGGCCCCTCCGCAGGCGCCGTCCGGATCGCCGAATCGGTGCGCACTACGCTCGAAAGGACGACCATCGACTCGACCGACGGTCCGATCCGGGTGACCGTCTCGGCCGGCGTCGCCCAGCTCGGCGACGACCGCGACATCCCGGACGGTCTCAGCATGGCCGACATCTGGCTGGCCCACGCCAAGCGCGCCGGACGCAACCAGGTGATCGGCCTGTAAAAACCGCCAAACGGGCGGGCGGCGCGTGCCGAACGGCACTGGTGCTGCTTCATGCTTCGATCGCAGACTGGACTCATGAACGACATACTGACTGTTCGCGTGAGCTGGTCAAGGTTGCCCCGTGACGCGAAGGCGTTCCGCGTCGCGCATGCCGCCTGGTCCGCGGTGGCTCTTGGAGGGCTCGCGACGATCTGGTGGAGCGCCGCAGCCCGTCGTCGGAGCCGGGTCCTGGGCGCGAGCATCGGCTTCCTGCTCGTGGAGGGGGGAGCGCTGGTGATCGGCGGCGGTGACTGCCCAATGGGGGCGTTTCAGGCGCGACTTGGCGACCCGGTGCCATTCTTCGAGCTCGTCCTTCCGCCCGCGGCGGCAAAGGCAGCCGTGCCCGCATTGGCGATCGCGTCCCTGATCGGGATCGTTGCCGTTTTTGTCCGTCCGCCGACGTCCGTAATCCGATGAAGGGAGTCTGACGGATGCTTCGGCTTCACTCGCCCGTCGAGGGCACCGCCGCCTTCCGCGTCACCGCCGTCCTCCTCGAAGTCGTCCTCGCGGTCGGTGCGCTGGGCGGTGGTCTCGCGCTGGTGCTCGGCCCGCACGGTGAGATCCTGCCACTCCCGGTGTCGCAGTTGCATGGGTCACCGTTCGACAGCTACTTCGTGCCGGGACTGATCCTCTTCACGATCCTCGGCATCGGACCCCTCCTGGTTGCCTTTCTGGCCTGGCGTCGCCAGCGCTGGGCCCCGCTCCTCACCATCGGGGTCGGGGTCACGCTATTGGCGTGGCTGACGATCGAAATCGTCATCGTCGGCTACTCCAACGAGCCTCCGCTCCAGCCCATCTACCTCGTGATGGCCGCCGTCATCGGTCTGATCGGTCTGGGTTGGGCGCGGCGGAGCGGTTCGCCGTTCAAGGCCTCACGCCCCACCACTTCGCGCTTGCGGATGCCCATGACGGCACGCCCGGACGGGTCGAATGCGTACTGCTGCCACTCGTGCCGCTCTTGGATCAGATAGGGACGCCCGACGTTCCAGCCCGCGGCCAAGAGGGTGAAATTGCGTTCCCGATGTTTCCCGCGCCGGCCACGAAGGACCAGCGCGGCGGCCGCTGTACGAGGTTTCAGCCGAGGAGCGGGATGGCGATGTCGGTGCAGAAGTCGGCATAAAAGCCAGGATGCTGGCCGTTATCGGCGAGCAGCGACCAGCTACCGTCGATGAACACATCGTTATCGAGGTTCGTATCGCCCAGCGTATCCACCCGGAACGTTGTGAGCAGCCGGCCGCGGTCGAAGAACACCTTATTGCCGCTGGCATCGCGGACGACAAAGGGCTGCCCCACCTCGATGGCCGTGAACTGGTAGATCGTCCCGCTGACGAGCGTGATGCGGAGGTCCTTGTACAAGCCCTGGTGGTCGATCGTGAAGGACTTGCCGTTGGCGCTCAAGGTTTCGTGGGTGTTGTAGTTGTCAAAGTAGTACGGCGGTGCACCGTCGCGCCTGGGTGCCTTGAGCATGAAGACGCCCTGGAACGTGACATCGTCATGAATGGTGAACCCGCAGTCATCGAAGTTGAAGGAGTCGGTTCCGCTGTAGTGCTCGCGTTCGAGGGGCTTCGCCTGCGTCGGAGCCGCCGCCAGCAGCATCGCGAACGCAAGCACGAGAACCACACGCTTCCTGACCATCGCAGCCTCCCGTTGGACGAGGCGCCATCGATCGGCGCGCCGGGGTGGCGGAGGTGCGCGGTCTGGGTCGCCACGTCCCCCGCCGTACTGGAAACAGTGCGCTCGACGGCGCAGAGTGTCAACCTGCAAACGAACCACGTGATCGGCGGCAATCGACGAGGGACCGCACTGCACTCTCTTTATGGGGATGGGCACCATGGGCCTCGCGCTCGCGGAGCTCGAGGCCTGCGTGGGAGCCTGACGCTCGGACGGAATGGCAGGAGCCTGCGACCGGCCGGCCACTGAAGCAGGACACGCTGGTGCCGATGAAGATATTGGCATTGACCTTCGAGCAGTTGCGCCACTGACGCGTAGCGACACCCTTGGCGTCGATGGTGATCACGCGCGAGGAGGTGGTGCACGGTGCCGAGGCCACGGCGAGCTGGTCGCCGTCGGCCGGCAGCGTTCGGATGCCGTTGAAGTACGTGTTGCCGCCGCGATTGGCGAACCGGTTCTCAGCGCCGACGGACGCGTCTCCGACGAGCGTGCGACGCAGGTCACTGCACTACGTTCAGCAGGATGCGCCGCAGTGAGGACCCCACCTGACACGCGGCAAAGTCGAACGGGCGTCCGCCTCCCTGGAGAGGCCGACGCCCATACCTGATTACTGGATGTTGAACGAAATGGAGAATTGACCGCCGACCACGGTATCCAGATTGAGCTTGGCCGAAGCGAGGGTCGTTGACCCGTCGCCGGGTCCGGTGTCGGTCGGCACGACGCCTCCCCCGCCGCCGAACGTGTTGAGGCTCACTTTGAGCACATCGTTGCGCTGCGCGCCCTTCAGCTCATGGAGCAGCTCGGTCAGGGACGAGGCACAGTTGCCGGCATCAAACAAGCAGGGCGAGAAGGAGTCGCGACCGCCCACGACATCGAAGGAACCCGAGATGCCTGATGCGTCCGACGGGACCGTCAATGGCAGCGTCACGGTGTAGAGGGCACCACGGTATAGCCGCAGCGTGAGGCGGGTTGAGAGCTCATCCCCCGGCTGGAGATTGAGGTGGTCACGATGCGCGTACGCGCCGCCGTTCTTCGAGATCATTACGTCCTCGATGGTGTACGCGCGGTACGTATCGGACACCGTGCCGTTGAGCTCCATGTCCGTGAAGCTGACTTCTTCGAACGGGTTGGAGGCGATGGTTTCGATAATGGCGAACAGGTTATCCGCAGGATCGAACGGCAGCGCGAACTGCGAGGCAAAGCGGTTCGACTTCTTGAGCTCCCAAGGATCGCCATTGGCGTCAGTACCGCGGATCGTCCAGTGCTGCAGCGACGTGCCCGCGTTGAATGCATCACGCACTGACAGCAGGTTGATGAACAGGTGGTTGGCGGCCGCAATGGATGCGAAATCCGCCGTTGTATTGTCCGTCTCACCATCGCGGCTGACGCCCGTGTCGACGTCCACCTGGTGCGACCTGATCGGCGTCAAGTGGGGCAGGTCGCCCAACTGGGTCCTGATGCCCGACAGGCGGTCCTGGTCGAGACGCCCGAACGGCGCGCCGACGTTGGCCAGCTTGTAGTTGCCGAAGGAATTGTCGCGGACGATGGTGATCGCGCCGGCGTTGCTCGCGCCGTAGTCGGTCTGCCCGGCGAAATTAAGAGGATGACCGAAGGCCAACGCGACCCCGTTGCAGACATAGGTCGTTGTGCCGATACCGCCAGCGGTGAAGTCGCCGTAGGACAGCAGCCCCGCGAAGTTACCGCCGGGCCGTGGAGTCGCAAACGCGACGCCGGAGCTGCGCGGGGCGTCCGCACGCGACCCGGGAACGACGAGCACATTCATGCCCCGCCTATTGAGCGTCTCCTGTAGCTTCGTGCGCTGGTCTGCTCCGAGGCCGGATACTGCGAACGGGATCGCCAGTCGGCCGAACGTTGCTGCCTGGTCGGCGGAGATACCCGCGGCCTCGCGCAGCGCCCGCGGAATCGCGACATGAGTGGACGACGGTAGCAAGTCTCGCGCAGTTGTCGCGGAGCCATAGTCAAGGACGTCCAGGATGTCCTCGGCGGGCGTCATGCCGCCGATGGGCGAGGGAGCGGCTGTGAAGCCCCACGAAACCGAGCCGACGAGCTTGCCTTTGATATAGACCGGTGAGCCAGAGATCCCTGCCCAGATGCCGCCGGCCTTCTCGATGAAGTGGTAGCCCGACAGGTCGCTGACGCGGATCATGATGATGTCCTTGCCGGCGATCACGCCGTCCTTGAGAATGCCCAGTATCCGGACCCGGAAGGGACGCGGCGTGTGGCCCCGGACGACCGTCCATCCGGTTCCCACCATG
>JBBRYO010000222.1:0-4272 GCA_038237595.1 Candidatus Limnocylindrales bacterium
CGACCCATTCCCCGCCGATCAACATCTTGAGTTGGGTGATGGTCTGCACAGCCATGCCTGGTGCTCCTCCTGGGCTTGCCCTCTGGACGTCTGATCTCGTCGCCTGCGTTCTCGCCAAGTGTACGCGCCGCCGATTCGGGCACCCTTCGCGACAATGGTCAGCGGTATCAGTTCGAGGCCTGACGGACGACCATGACATCCAGCCTTCCCGGCGAAGGCACGACCCAGACCGAAGGTCTCACGCCGCCGCGCTCCGCGGTGCCCGACCCCGGTCTCACGGCCGCACGGCCGCACGGCCCGCGGTGCCCGAGCCCGCTCTGAGCGTCTGGGCGCCATCGCAACGCGTGCTGACCGCCGAGATCGTGACGACGGTGACGCTCGTCGCGTTCGAAGAGCTCGCCGTCGGCACGGTGATGCCGCTAGTCGCCGGCGAACTGGTTGGCATCGGCCTGTATGGGTAGGCCTTCAGCGGCTTCTTTCTCGGCAACCTGGTGGGATCGTGGCGGGGGGCATCGCGATGGACCGGAGCGGGGTGCGCGGCCCGTTTCTGGCCGGCCTGGGACTGTTCGCGATCGGGCTCGTCGTCGGCGGCCTCGCACCGTCGATGCCGATCCTCGTGCTCGGACGGATCATCCAGGGCGCCTCGGGCGGCCTGGGCTTGCTGACACTGCCTACTCGAGCCTGTCGCTGCTGGTGCCGCGAGATGCTCCCGTCGGCGAGCAGGGAGCTGCCACGGCCGGCCTCCAGCTGAGCGACGTGCTGGGCACGTCACTCGGGACAGGCCTCGGTGGGGCCATTGTCGGCTTCGCCACGCTGAGCGGCCTGTCCGCTGCGGCCGGCATCGGTGCGGACTTCGCCGTGACCGCAGGAGTGGCCCTCCTCGGCGTGCTGGCCAGCACTCGGCTGGCCGGTCGGCTGCCCGCGACGAGCGGGGCTCGGGCAACCGCGGAGCTCTAGTTCTCGAGCGCCGCGTCGAGCGTGATCTCCACGTTGGCCTGGATGGCACGCGAGATCGGGCAGCCCTCCCTGGCCCCCTCGACGGCCTTCTGGAACGTCTCCTCGTCGATGCCAGGGACCTTCGCGCGCATCGTGATACGGCTCGCCAGGACGGTCCAGCCTGCCTCCCTGCGGTCGGCGGTGACCTCCACGTGAACCTGCACGCGCTCGGGCGGGAAGCCGGCCTTGGCGAGGTTGTTCGAGGAGGCCATCGCAAAGCAGGAGGCGTGCGCGGCCGCCAGCAGCTCCTCGGGGCTGGTCAGGCCGTCGGACTGCTCGGTCCGCGCCTTCCACGTGATGGGAAGCGCCGAAAAGACGCCACTCGTCCCGGCGCTCACGGCGCCGCCGCCGGTGGGCAGATCGCCGCTCCAGGATGCATCGGCCTTTCGTACCTGGGGCATTGTGGGGTTCTCCTCAGTCTCTGTGATCGCGTCCGGGGCGTCGCCTCGTCATCCTCCCACATACGGCGCATGGGCTGAAACAACCCTGCAACGGCGGAGTCCTCCGGGTAACGCTGCGCCATACCCTTCGGGCCGCACCCTTGCAGCAGACCCGATACGGGACCTCCGTCCGGGTGGAGTGACAAAGGAGGCTCGAAAGCCATGGACAAGGATCGCGTCAAGGGCAAGCTGGACCAGGCCAAGGGATCGATCAAGGAGACCGCCGGACGGGCGAGCGGCGATCGGTCGACGGAGACCTCGGGCCAGATGGACAAGGCCAAGGGCAAGGTCGAAGAGGGTGTGGGCGAGACGAAGGACGCCATCCGCGGACGCTGACCCCTGGTTGACAGCAAACACGGCCGCCGCAGAAAACGCGGCGGCCGTTCTTTGTCCGGCGCCGGCAATCCTCAGGCGGCGCGGGTTCTCGCTCGGCGGCTTCCCGTTCGGGACAGCGAGACGACAAACCAGGCCAGGTGGACGGGCGGTCGGCCTTGCGATTGAGAACGACGCTCGCGCTCCCTCGGCCATGGACCGAGACCGACGCAACCCACAGGCCGGGTTGTAGAGCGAAGACGCGAGTCGCTCAGTCCCTCGCGCCGCACCACGCTCCACAGGACGGCACTCACCGCCGGCGCGCAGACCGCCTCGTCGACGGCTGGACCGAGGAACAGTCTGTTGAGCGTCCGGAACGATGTCGGCCTATCGGCGGTCAGATCGAGGACCTGTGCCTTGAGGTCGCTGCTCTGAGCGGTCACGGCCGGATCGTGGAACCTGCGAGCAACCGCGTGTTCGGTCCCGCAGGTGGCGCCCAGCTCCGTCCGTGACAAATCTGTTACGGTAGCCGCTCGGTTACGGAAGTAGGACGGGAGAGCAGCAGCCATGGCGACCGGAAGCGGCACGAAGGACGATCCCTGGGTCCTCAAGACCCCACCCGGAACCTCCGAGTACACGATGTATCGCGACGACGCGGCCGACCCTCCGGTCATCGTCTGCCAGGTCGGCGGGACGAAGCTTCTCTACGATGCCCGGGCGATCGACGACCTGCACGCGATGCTCAAGGCGCGTGGCGACTGGATGCCCCTCGGCGGCACCGACGAGCAGAAAGAGGCGCCGGAGGGAACGGTCGAGGCCTGGGGTCGTTCGGCTGACAATCCCATGGGTGGCTGGTACGGCCTGAAGAAGGGACTGCGCGGCCGCTTCGGCGTGTACATGCCGCCCCTGCTCGAGGCGCTCGGCGTCGCGGAGATCACCCACGACGCCAAGAACAACCGCATGCGGGCGATCTGACGAGGTCGTTCCATACCCGGAGTACCTGACCGGATGGCAGCCTCGTCGCCCGCCGGCGACGCGTTCGATGCCCTGGGCGATCCCAACCGACGAGCCATCGTGGAACTGCTGGGCGCGCACGAACGCTCCGTCCAGGAGCTCGCAGATGCATTGCCGATCAGCCGGCCCGCCGTCTCTCGACATCTGCGCGTCCTGAAGCGAGCCGGACTCGTCGTGGAGAAGCCGCAGGGAACGCGCCGTATCTACCAGCTCCACGATCAGGGCGTTGAGGCCGTGCAGGCGTACATGGAGCGCGTCTGGGGAGAAGCGGCCGCGCGTTTCGGGTTGGTCGCCTCCAACACGACCAGGGACCGTCGCAGTCCGTGATCGAGCCGATCCGCCTGGCTTTCGAGGTCGAGTGCCCGGTCGACCACGCCTTCGACGTATGGACTGCGCGAATCGCCCAATGGTGGCCGAAGGACCACACCGTCTCGGCCGAGCCGGATCTGACGGTCGTACTCGAACCTCGACGGGGCGGCAGGATCTTCGAGCGGTTGGCGAGCGGCGCCGAGCACGACTGGGGCGAGGTCACCATCTGGGAGCCCCCGGTCCGCCTCGGGTACACGTGGCATCTCAGCCGCGACCGCAGCGATGCCACCGACGTCGAGATACGGTTCGTCGCCCGCGGGGATTCGGCAACCCGGGTGGAGATCGAGCACAGCGGCTGGGAACGGCTCGGTGCCGAAGGCGAGTCCTGGCGCGACCGGAACCACGGCGGTTGGGCCACGCTGCTCCCCCACTACGTCGCGGTGGCAGCAGCCTGATGGGGTCCGGCCGGGTCACTCGCGAGACCGCCCGGCACGGCCGCGCCCAGGCGGCGCAGCGCGAGATCCCATTCTTCGAGGACCTTGCGCATCGACGTCGCCCCGGCAGAGCAGGCCCGGGGAGATGCAGCGGAGACGGCGGACGGTCTTGTCAACATGCATGCGACCGTACATGCCGACGCGTCCAGTCCATGGGGAACAAGGGCACGATTTGAGGTCCGAACGAGGGGTGCCCGGTTCGTGGGCTGGACCAACCTATCGGCGTTGACTTCGCTCGCCAAATAGAACAAGGTTTGTTTGCTGGGCCGCTGAGGCGTGCCCTGAACGGAGCTGGTCAACCGTGGCCGAAATTGACGTGTTCTGTTACCCGCCGGACGACCTCGCGTTCGAGCACCGGGCGCGCACGCTCGCCCGCGTGCGCCCACAAGCAACCACCGAGGAGGTCGAGGCGTTGCTGCGAGACGAGTGCCCGGACGCGCGACTGGCGCTGCGTGACCCGCACCCGGGCAACACACCGATAGAGGACCGGGTGACCTGGTACGCCTACCGCGACGGGCGCGCCCTGCCGTAGCTCGTCGTGGGCGCCTCGAGCGGCGCCCGAAGAACTAGTGCACCGTCGCACAAATGAGTAGACAACAGCCGGGTGATCGGCGTACGCTGGCGGCATGTGGACCAGCGCGGAAGCCCTGCCTGTTTCGCCAGAGCAACGCCAGATCCTGGAGCGCTGGATTCGGGCGGCCAGCACG
>JBBRYO010000223.1:0-4265 GCA_038237595.1 Candidatus Limnocylindrales bacterium
CGGCTTCCCTGGCGACTTTGGCGGCCGCCTCGTCCGGCCAGGGCGGTTCGTCCGAGCCGTCGCGGCCGAGGACGTCGAGGGACGCGGGCTCCAGGGGATCGCCGCTCGGTGCCGGAGGATGAACGGGCTCCGGGGGATCACCACTCGGCTCCAGTGGATGGACGGGCCGCGCGGGATCGCCGCTCGGTGCCGGCGAGCGAACCAGGGCAGGTGCCGCCACGGAACCACTGCTGGCGATGGTGACCTCGAGGGTGCCCCCCAGCACGATGCCGCGCAGCGGCGAGACATTGGGGACCGTCCGCACGATCGACGGTCGACCGGCCGTTGAGACGGAGGCAGCTGCTGCGACGCCGTTCGCCTCCACGGAAACTGCGACCGGCGGCCGTGCCGGCGAACCCGGCTGCCCCTGTCCCGGCGGGCGGCCGTTGGACCAGCCGCCGCCGTTCCCGTTCGAGTAGCCGCCCCGTCCTCCGCGGCGGCCGCTGACCTGCGAGGCGGCACGACCGAATGCCTGGGGACCGAGCGCGATCGCGTCCTCCCACGTCCAGACGGCCTCGGCCAGCAAGACCGTTTCCTCGCCCTTGTGGTCCACGCGGCCCGACACGAGCAGGATCCGCTCCTCGGCCCAGGTCGCGCCCGTCTCCTCAAACACCTTGGGGAAGATCACGACCTCCAGCGAACCCTGGAGATCCTCCAGCGTCACGACGGCCATGGTGGCGCGCGCCTTCGTGATTACGCGTCGGATCGCGGTGACCACGCCTCCGACCACGATCCGCTGCTGGTCGAGCTCCTCGCCCAGGTCGCCGCTGTACGCGTTCACATACCCCGCGATCTCCGCCGCCAGCTCGCCGAGCGGATGCGCCGAGAGGTACAGGCCGAGCAGCTCCTTCTCCCAGCGGAGCCGCTCGCGTGCAGGTGCCTCGGTGGCGGGCGACAGTGGCCGCTCGAGGGTCACGGCCTCCTCGCTCATGGCGTCGAAGAGCGAACTCTGGCCGGTGATGCGGTCGTGCTGCTGTGCCTGGCCGTAGGCCATAGCGTCGTCCAGCGCCAGGAGCAGTTGGGCCGGGTGACCGAGCCGGCTGAACGCCCCGACTTTGATGAGCGACTCCAGCACCCGCTTGTTGACGAGGCGCAGGTCGATTCGGGAGCAGAAGTCGGCGAGGGAACGGAAGTCGCCACCGGATTCGCGCGCCGCGATGATCGATTCGATGGCGCTTTCGCCGACGTTCTTGACTGCCAGCAGTCCGAACCGGATGGCCCGCCCCTCGACCCCGAAGTGGACGACGCTGACGTGGATGTCGGGCGGCAGGACCTCGATCCCGAGGCGCCGGCACTCCGCAACGGCGATGGCCACCTTGTCCGTGTTGTCGCGGAACGCGGTGAGCACGCTCGTCATGTACTCGACGGTGTAGTTCGCCTTCAGGTACGCGGTCTGGTAGGCGATCAGGCCGTAGCAGGTGGCGTGCGCCTTGTTGAAGCCATAGCGCTCGAAGGGCTCGAAGGCCTTGAAGACGGCGTCGATCGTCTGCGGGTGGACGCCGCGCTCCGCCGCCTGCCGCACGAAGCGGTCCTTCTGGGCGCGCAGCAGCGCCGACTTCTTCTTGCGGATGGAGTAGCCGAGCATGTCCGCCTCGGGACCGGTGAACCCGCCGAGGGCAATGGCCGCGGCCATGATGTCTTCCTGGTACACGAAGATCCCGTAGGTCTTCTTGAGGTACGGCTCGAGCAGCGGATGGAGGTAGCTGACCTCCTCCTGTCCGTGCTTGCGGCGGATGTAGGCCGGGATGTTCTCCATCGGGCCCGGCCGAAAGAGCGCAACCATGGCCGCGAGGTCGTGGACCGAGGTCGGGCGCAGCTCCCTCACATAACGGCGCATGCCGGGCGACTCGAGCTGGAAGACGCCGGTCGTCTCGCCCGAGCTGAGCAGGTCGAAGGTCTTCGTGTCGTCAAGGGGAATGTGATCGAGATCGATGCGCTCGCCGCCGCGCTCCTGTGCGATGAGGTCGACCGCCTGGCGCAGGATCGTGAGGTTGGAGAGGCCCAGGAAGTCGAACTTGAGAAGGCCGAGCGCCTCCACGCCGTGCATCTCGTACTGGGTCATCAGCGAGTCGGAGTTGGTGGCGCGCTGGAGCGGCATCAGGTCGGTCAGCGGCTCGCGGCTGATGACGACGCCCGCGGCGTGGGTCGAGGCGTTCCTTGCCACGCCCTCTAGCTGGCGCGCGACGTCGATCAGCTTGTGGACCCCGAGATCGCTCTGGTACATCTCCCGGAGCGCCGGAGCCACCTCGAGCGCCTCCTCGAGGCGGATGCCGAGCTGGTTCGGCACGGCCTTGGCGATGCGGTCCACCTCGCCGTAGCCGAAGCCCATGACGCGGCCGACGTCACGGATCGCCGCGCGGGCGAGCATCGTACCGAAGGTGATGATCTGGGCAACGTGGTCGGAGCCGTACTTGCGCGTGACGTAGGCGATCACCTCGTCACGGCGGTCGTCCTCGAAGTCCACGTCGATGTCGGGCATCGTCACGCGATCGGGGTTGAGGAAGCGCTCGAAGGGAAGCTCGTAGAGGATCGGGTCGACGGGCGTGATGCCCAGCGTGTAAGTCACGATCGAGCCGGGCGCCGACCCTCGGCAGGTGGTGGCGATGCCCTGCTCGCGGGCGAAGCGCGTGAAGTCTGCCACGATCAGGAAGTAGCCCGGATACCCCATCGAGCTGATCACGCTGATCTCGTAGTCGAGGCGTGTCCGGAGCTCCTCCGTCACCGTGCCGTAGCGCTCCACGAGGCCGCGCTCGCATTCGTGGCGCAGCCAGCTCTCGACTGTATGGCCGGCAGGGACTGGGAACTCCGGCAGGCGCATCTGGCCGAAGGTGAACTTGAGGTCGGTCATCTCCGCGATCCGGCGCGAGTTGCTGATGGCCTCGGGCAGCTCGCCGAAGACGGCGGCCATCTCGGCGGCGCTCTTGAGGTAGAACTCCTCGGTCTCGAAGCGCATCCGGCCTGGCGAGTCGAGGTTGGAGGCCGTGCCGACGCAGAGCAGCACGTCGTGTGCCTCGGCCTGGGTCTTGTGGACGTAGTGCAGGTCGTTCGTTGCCACCAGCGGCAGGCCGGTTTCCGGGGCGAGGCGCAACAGCTGCTCGTTGAGGCGGCGCTGCTCGGGCAGACCGTGGTCCTGCATCTCGAGGAAGAAGTTGCCCTTGCCGAAGATGTCTGCGTAGGATCCGGCCAAGCGGCGTGCGGCGTCCAAGTCCTCCGATTCGAGCGCGCGCGGGATCTCGCCGTTGAGGCAGGCGGACAGGCCGATCAGGCCCTCCGCGTGCTGTGCGAGGTAGTCGCGATCGATGCGCGGCTTGTAGTAGTAGCCGTCCAGATGCGCGTCCGTGACGATCCGGCAGAGGTTCCGGTAGCCCGTCCAGTCCTTGGCCAGCAGGATCAGGTGGTAGGGCTGGGCGTCGGCCTTTCCTTCCCGGTCGGCCATCGAGCGGCGCGCGACGTACGTCTCGACGCCGATGATCGGCTTGATGTCCCGGTCGCGGCAGGCCTGGTAGAAGGCGACGGCGCCGTAGAGGGCTCCGTGGTCGGTCAGCGCGAGCGAGTCGAATCCCTGTGCCGACGCCTGCCCGACAAGGTCGGAGATACGGCCAAGGCCGTCGAGAAGGCTGAACTCCGAGTGGACGTGGAGGTGCGTGAAGTCGTTCGGGGCGAGAGTCATCGGGAGGTCAATGGTAGCCCGGCACGCCGACTGGCTGCCGTTGCGAAAACCGGTGATCCCGATCTCCTCGGCAACCGAGGTCGAGATCATGGAGCCCGGTGGGCAGTCGCTCTAGAGGTCGCGGACGAGGTAGACGACCTCGCCACGATCATCGGTGACGGTGTGATCCCTGCGGAACCCCACCTTTTCGAGCACCCGCAACGATGGCGAGTTCCAGGCGCCGACTGTCGACCACAGACGGTGTCGGCCCGTGGCGGCAGCGGCGGCCACGAGGGCTTGCACCGCCTCCGTCGCATAGCCGTGACCGTGGAACCGCTGAAGCAGCTCATAGGCGACCTCCGGTTCGTCCAAACTGGCACGCCCCACGATGAGCGCGCAGTAGCCGATCGTGTCGCCCTCCGCGCGACGACAGATCGCGAGAGCACCGATGCCGGTCTCTATCGTCAGATCCCGGAATCGCGCGAGGCGCGCCCTCGACTCCTCGAGCGTCGGGATGTTCTCCCCACGTTCACCGACCAGCTCGCGGTACCACGCGGCGTCGCGCTCGTCTCGGATC
>JBBRYO010000224.1:0-4239 GCA_038237595.1 Candidatus Limnocylindrales bacterium
GGATGAAGGCATCGGTGAAGGGACCGGCGTTCTCGCCGACCAGGTTGCCGTCTGTGCCGCCGCCCACGGTGATGCCGTCTGCATCGACAGACACCGCGCTCCCGAAGTCGGCGCGGGCCGTGCCGAACTGGCGCGTCCACAGCACGTTCCCGTCAAAGCTGTAGCGGCGAACGACGACGTCCGAGTGGCGATGCTGCGCCGCGATGTTGCCGCTCGTGCTTCCGACCACGGTGATGCCCGCGTAATCGGCCGCGATGTCGCCGTCGACCTTCTCATGGTTGGTGGCGATGGCCCGCGTCATAGCACGTGCCCTGCTCGGCTGTAGCGACGCACGAAGAGGTCGTTCTCGCCGAGCGGGCCGCCCGGTCCGGTGAAGGAGCCGTCGGTGGTGCCGAGCACCATGTAGCCGTTGGCGTCGACGGCGACCGCATCGCCCGAGTCCTGGAGCTCGGTGCCGAATGGGCGTGTCCAGACGATCCCGCCGGCGCCGTCGTAGCGACGGCTGAAGGCGTCCGAATACCCCAGGTTCTGGCCGCTGAGGTTGCCGTTGGTGGTGCCAACGACGACGTAGCCCGCGCCGTTGGCGGCGATGCCACCGGCAACGTCCGTGTCGCTCGTTCCGAACTGGCGTGTCCAGGCGGTGGCAAAGGAGCCAGCGAGCGTCTTCACCGGTACGAGGAAGGCCGCTGTCAGCCCCGGACCGAGCAGTACGCGCCGTCGCGCCTCTAGGGGCCGGCGCTTGCCCGCGGCGAAAACAGACGGCGCGCGACGTCGAGCTGAGCACGACGATTGGCTAGCGAATCTGATTCCGCGTCGTTGTTGCTGGCCAACTCGTGTGGCGGATCTTCACGTCCTGTTCGATGTCGTTGAGCTCGTGCGCTCCGAATGACGACCCCGCTTGAAGTGCGCTATCGCTATTTCACCGCGCCCATGGAGAGGCCACGTACGAGCTGCTTCTGGGCCAGCCAACCAAGGATGACCACGGGAAGCATCGCCATCGTGCCGGCCGCGGCGAGTTTCGCCCAGAACAAACCCTCGGAGGTGACGAACGAGATCATGAACATCGGCACAGTCGCTCCATTGGTCGCCATGAGGTTCACCGCGAAGAAGAACTCGTTCCAGGCGAAGATCAGGCAGATGAACACCGTCGCAACGAGCCCCGGCATGATCATCGGGATGGCGATCTCCCGGAGTTCCTGACGTACGTTCGCCCCATCGACGCGCGCGGCCTCCATGACCTCGCGCGGGATCTCGTCGAAGAACGAGCGGAGAAGCCAGATCGAGACCGTCAGATTGATCGAGATGTACATCACCACCAACGCCAGCAGGTTGTCGATCAGCTTGAGGTCGCGGGCGATGATGAAGATCGGGATGATCACCCCGACCGCCGGCAGGAACTTGATCGACAGGAAGAAGAACAGGATGTTGTGGCTCCGCTTGCCTGGTCGCCAGACGAGCGAGTACGCGCAGGGTACGGCGAGCGCCACGACCAGCACCGTCGAGAACCCGATCGCTATGAGCGAGTGCACGAAGTAGGGGCTGAATCCGCGATCGAGGACGGCCGCGAAATTCTCGGTCGTCGGCGTGAACGAGAACGGCAGTTCACCTCCCAATGGGAGGATCCCGGGCGGGAGGACGACCGCAGCCGCCTCCGTCTTGAATGCCGTGACGATCAGATACAGGACGGGGAAGAAGAACAGGAGCCCGACGACCCAGGCGACGATCGCATGCAGCCGTCCGGCCTGCTCGATCTTCGAGCCCGACCGGCCCTTGGCCGAAGCCCTGGGCCGAACGAGGGAACGCACCCTGGCGGCCATCAGTGGTTCCCTCTCGTCAATTGGCCGAGAAGGCGGATGAAGTTGACCGCGAAGAGGTAAGTCAGAACAACGACGATGACCCCCATCGCGGCGGCATGCCCGACGTCGTACCCGTAAAAGATCTTCTGATAGATGAGCCAGGGCAGGTTGGTGGTGGCTGTGCCCGGCCCGCCCTGGGTGGTCATGGCGATCGTATCGAACTCGGCCAGGATGTAGATCGTCCCGAGAAGGACGCCCAGCTGCATGTAACTCTTCAGGTGCGGGAGGACAATGAACCGGAACTCCTGCCAGGAGCTCGCGCCATCGACCTTGCTTGCCTCGCGCACTTCATCGCTCAGCGCCTGCATGCCAGCGAGCAGGATCAGCATCATGAAGGGCGCCCAGCGCCACACAACGATGAAGGTCACCGAGACGAGCGGGAAGCTCGCAAACCAGTCGACGCGCGGCAATCCGACGCTGGTCAGCAGCCAGTCGACCACACCGAAGACGGGATTGAGCATCGTCGTCTTCCAGCCGAGTGCGGCGACCACCGGCATCACGAGGAACGGGGTGATCAACAGGGTTCGGACGATGTCGCGCCCGCGGAAGCGCTGGTTGACCAGTTGCGCCAGCAGCAGACCCAGGAGCAGCGAGAAGAGCACCGCTCCAGTGGTCATGAGGACCGTGGTGATGAGCGCCGGCACGAAGTCGCCGGTCGTGATCAGGTCGACGTAGTTTCCGAGGCCATTGAACCGGCTGTTCTCGGGCCTGAGCAGATTCCACTTTTGCAGGCTGAACCAGATCGTCAGCAGGAACGGAGCCTGCGTAACGACGATGGCAAAGATGAGGGCCGGTGCCACGAGCCCGTTCCGCCGTACCCAGCCCGTGATTCTGTCCCGGGGCGGATTGCGGACCGTTCGCGCCGCCGTCTGCTCGTGCATCATGATCGACCCCTTCTCGGGCTCCATGTCCTGGATCCGGGGCCCCTCGCGCGCGACGCCTCAGGGCGTTGGGTTCGTGGGCGACCGGGGAGGAGGCTCCGGTCGCCCACAAAGGGTCTCTGGCCATCAGGCCTCTGGCCATCAGGCCTCTACTTGTAGCCGCCGTTCGTAGCGACGTCCTCAGCGAGTTTCTGACACTTGGCGATGGCATCGTCCGACGACTCGGATCCAGAGATCGCCGCTGCGAACTCCTGGGTGCATTTCGTCCCGAGGTCCTGAAACTCCTGGATCTGGACGAACTGGATCCCTGTGTACGGGGTGTCCGTGTAGTTCGTTGCATGGAGTGGATCAACGGTGTTGAGCGAATCGACCACGATCGGGCCGAAGGCCTTCGCGTAGTCCTTGTATCCGGGGACGTCGTAGAGGGACTTGCGGGCGCCTGACGGCACACCGCCCCAGCTGCCTGTCTTCTGGTTGACGAGGGTTGCGTAGTCCTTGCTGGTCGCCCACCTCAGGAACTCATAGGCTGCCAGCTTGTTCTTGGACGTCGACTCAATGGCGAACGCCCATGCCCACAGCCACCCGCTGGGACTCTTGACCTTCGTCGGTGCATAGGCGATGCCCATCTTGTCGGCGGCGCTGTTCTGCTTGGGGTCGAACAGGAAGTCCGCGGCCGACGAGGCGTCGTACCACATCGCCGCCTTGCCCTGGGCCATGAGGGTCTCGCACTCGGTGAACCCGGACTGCGTGGCACCTGGTTCGCCGTAGGCCTTGACGGTATCGATGTAGAACTTGATCGCGTCGGACGTTTCCTTCGAGGTCAGCTGGGCGTTCCAGCCGGCGTCGTACCAGCGCCCTCCGAAGGTGTTGATGACCGTCCCGAGGGGCGCTCCCATCTCACCCCAACCGGGGAGCCCACGAAGGCAGATCCCCGCAACGTTCCCGGATGGGTTGTTCACCTTCTTGGCGGCGGCGATCACGTCATCCCAGGTGGGCTTGTCAGGCATGGTGACGCCGGCGGCCTGCAGGAGGTCCTTCCGATAGAACAGCGTGGAGCTCTCGCCGTAGAAGGGGGCCGCATACAGTTTGCCGTTGTAGCTCAGTCCGTCACGGACCGACTTGAAGAAGTCGGCTGAGTCGTACGAGGGGTCAGCGTCGAGCGTCGTGCCCACGTCCTCGATCCACCCTTGCTTGGCGAAGAGCGGGACCTCGAACATCCCGATGGTGACGAGGTCGAACGTCGAGGCCCCCGTTGAGACGTCTGTCGTGACCTTCGAGCGGATCTCGTTCTCTGGAAGGACCAGGATGTTGAGCTTGATCCCGGGGTGGCTCGTCTCGAACTCACCCTTGAGGGCCTCGAGTTCCTTCATCTGTGGGTTGCCGACCATCCCGATGGTAAGGGTCCCGGTGGCACCGCCGGCCGATTGCGAGGCCACGCCGGCCGATTGCGAGGCCACGCCGGCCGATTGCGAGGCCACGCCGGCCGATTGCGAGGCCACGCC
>JBBRYO010000225.1:0-4200 GCA_038237595.1 Candidatus Limnocylindrales bacterium
CGGCCAGGAGAAGGCCGAGTACCACACCATCGTGACCTGGGATCGACTGGCGGAGATCTGCGCCCAGTACCTGGGCAAGGGTCAGCTGGTTGGGATCGAGGGCCGCATCCAGACGCGCCAGTGGGAAGACGACAAGAAGCTGCGCCACTGGAAGACGGAGATCGTGGCCGGCTCCGTGGAGATGCTCTCGGGTCGGCGCAAGAAGGATTACGCGGCCGAATCGGCGGCCGAAGCGCTTGCCGCCCAGGCGGACAAGCTGGGCATCGAGCCCCACGAGATCGAAGACGAGGACGACGACGAGCCGTCGACCGAGCCCGATCTGGTCTTCGACGACGCGGAGGCGGTGACCGTCGCCGCCTGATCAAGCCTTCCCCAGCTCAGGCGGGCGCGGTCATCCCCTCCCGCGCCCGCCTACAAATTTCGAGACGACCCGCTCTTGCGTGACGTGGTCGTGCTCCGCCTCACATGGGTCAGGTCAAAGTTGTCGGCGACTCAGTTCGCTTGAGGGAAGCGAGGCGGGCAGACGAGGCTTGGCGCGGTGCGGGAAACGATCAGGGCCGCCGCGTCCGAGGTGCCGCGCGTAGTACGACATGCCGGCGTTCAGAGATCGCGGCCGATCTCTCGTCTCGTACGCCGCGTACAAGAACGATTGGAGCCTGTTCCCGCCAGCCAGGCGGTGCGTGACGCGCTCGGCGATGAGCTGACCCCTACATCGCGGGGAAGGGGACGATCAGCTTCAAGGCAGAGGACCCCTCCCCGCAACACCAGTGACGAGAATCGTGAGACCCGGCTCAAGGAGACGGCGGCGCTCGACCCTCATTGCGGCGGTCGCGTTGAGAGGCCGGCCAGGATTTGCTCCCGGCCGGCCCCTCGTGAAACCTTGACTTGTTGTCGACTACGGGCGGAAGCGCAGCACCTCGCCGTCGGCGGACGTGGTCCGGTTGGCCACGTAGACGGTGCCGTCCTTGGCCACCGCCACGCCGCCGGCTCCGTCCAGGCGTCCCTCGCCGTAGGTCGTGCGCATCGACAGGTTGCGGGGGTGATCCCACGGAACCCGCACCAGGGCACCGCCATTGGGCCCCTGCGCTCCAACTCCAGTGACGATCTCGGAGACCCACAGGCTGCGGTCGGGGCCGAAGGTGCAGCCGTGGATCGGCCAGAAGCCCTTCGCCCAGACCGTCGCGATGGTCGTGATCGAGTTGATATTGCCCGGGTGAGCCTGCGACGGATCCACCCGGTAGATGATCGCGGCCGGATGCGGCGGGCCCGCGAAGAGCGAATCCACCAGGGCAAGCGTCCCGATGTAGAGCGCCCCGTCAGGTCCCCAGGTGACGCAGGTCGGGACAGCGTCAGCTGCATTCGTGTTGGGGAAGTACGCGATGACCTGCACGCGCCCGTCCGAATTCACCCGGTTGAGCGTGTTGGCGCCCGCGTCGACGACGTAGTGGTGTCCACCGACAACGACGCCGTAGGGGTTGGCGTCGGGGAACTGGCCGCCCGGATCGAGCTCGGGGTGGTTCGTGGTGAAGTGGTACCCGCGATCACCGACGTTGGCGAAGGCACTCGATGAGCCGTCCTGGTTGATCTGGAGGAGCTGGCCGAGCTTCGGGTTGCCGCCGAGCTTTGCCGAACCTCCGATGATCGCCCAGATGGTCCCGTGCTTGTCCACCGAGATCCCGTCGACGCCCTCGGTGTCCGAGCCAGACTGGTTACCAATGGAGATGATGCCTGTTCGAATGGTGTGGATCCGCGGGTTTGCCTTGCCGGGACGCAGGATCGCGATGATCCTGCCGGTTGGTCCCAGTGCCGTCTTGTCCGTTCCTGCTCCCACGCCGGCCTCGGCCACGTACAGGCGCCCGTTGGGACCCAGCGCAAGGCCGCGGGGGTTCAACAGGCCGCTCGCGATGGTGTGGAATGGAGAGGCGGCCGCGGCAGGTGCGGCTGCCACCAGCGCCGCCAGGGCGGCACACACGAGACTCAAACGCGCACGTTTCATCGAGGCAACCTCCGACTGATGGTTTTCCACGGTCGCCCACACGGTACGCGACCTCACCGGATTCTGCTACCGCCGGTCAAGGCGCGAATGTGCGCCTCTCGACACCCGATGTGTCGGATCGCCGACACGTTCGCGCTCAGGGCAAGGCAAGCCGCGCGAGACCGAAGGCGGTCCCGACCGTGGTGCCATCGGGTGAGTCCGAGATGCCGGCGATCACGATGCGGCCCTGCTTGTCCAGGGCGATGCCGTGCGCGTCGTCGGCAGCTGGCCCGACGCTGACCGACATGAAACCCCAGGGCCCGAAGTGCGTGTCCCGGCTGCCGTCCGCTTTCACGCCGCCGACGAGGAAACGCGTCGCTTCGCCTTCCGCCGCGTAATGCCGCGTGCCGGCCCAGACGACGCTGCCATCCGGGCGCAGCGCCACGGCCGTCCCGATCCGGTAGTACGACTCGCGCGGAGCTCCACCCATGCGCACAATGCCGTCGCCGGAGAAGCCGTGGTCCAGCTCGCCATTCGGGGTGTACCGGACGAGCGCCGGCACGTCCGTGGCGAATCCACCCTGATCAAGGACGCGCGCCGACCCGACGCCGACGATCCGGCCATTCGAGCCAACGACGATCTGATCGAATGACTCGTAGGAGCCAGTGATTCCGGGCCCATGAGCGCGCAACCGGGTGACGACGAAGCCCTGGATCCCGAACGAGAGGTCCAGGCGCCCGTCTCCGAGGAGCCGAAGAACCGTCGAATCCGAGCCTTTGGGACCGGCTGACGACCCACCGACGACGAGGCGGAAGCCGGCGCCGTGTGCGGCTGGCTGGATCGCGATCGATCGTGCGGCGTCATTCTCACTGAGGTCTACCCGGACGCGTCCGTGCGTCCCGAACCCGCGGTCCAACTCGCCCGTGCGAGGAACGAGCCGCGCCAACCCGAAGTTGCCGTTATCCCGGGAGGCCGGGTTGAGGATGCCTGCCACCACGATCAGCCCGTCAGGCTGGATTGCCACACTGCGGGCGAATGCCGCCGCATTCCCGAACGCGACCATGCGCGTGCCGGCATGACCCATATGGATCGCCGGATCGCCGTCATGGTCGGTGTCGAGCGTGCCGTCCGCGCTGAGTCGCGCGATGCCGAAGCGATGGCCCGGGGCGGTGTAGATGTGGCCGACCACCACGATCTTTGTCTGGCCACCAACGCGTTCCAGCGCAAGCCCGAAGGCCTCGTCGAACGTGCCGAACGAGATGGTCACGCGCCCGCCCTGACCGAAGCCGGGGTCGAGCGACCCGTCCGTCAGGAAGCGGGCGACCGCGAAATCAGCCTGGTCTCCGCCCACGGCCGGGGTGCGGAACAGCGTTCCCGCCACGACGATCTTGCCATCGTGCTGGATCGCCACTCCAGACGCCCAGGCCGCGTCGTTCGGGCGCGTGGAGAAGAAGGCTTCCTTGACGCCGCCTGAACCAAAGGTCGGATCGGGCGCCCAGCTCGGCGGAGCGCCGGCCACGGCCCCGTTGCTCCCTGCGACCCAGTGACTCATTGCGACCGCCGCCCGGTCATCAGCCGCAACCGGGGCGACGCCGAGCACGAGGCAGCCAACCAACGCGCTGACGACTTGGAGGACCCGGGATATGGATCGATTCGTCATGCGCGGCCACCGACGCTGGATCGAAGGATGCCTTCCGACGGGCTGCCGGACGGACCGAGCGCATCCTTGTTCGTTCCCGCTCCGACGCCGGCCCCGGCCACGTACAGGCGTCCGTTGGGGCCGAGCGCCAGGCCACGCGGGTTGAGGAGTCCGCTGACGATCACATGGAACGGCGATGCGGCCGCGGCCGGCGCGGCTCCCAGCAGGAGGCTGAGCCCGGCACACGGGAGCGCGACGTGCAGGCGTTTCATGGGTTCCCTTCCTACCATCGAGCCCGCGGTTGCGCCAGGGCAACGGGCCGCTCGGTGCATTCTGCCACCCTCAGCGGCACAGGCCGCGGCACCGGCCATTGCTTGACACGCACGCCCGAGGGTGTACCTTCTGGTCAGCTGTTGCTCAACCGCGACCCACGGGAGGAGCCGATGTCGATGAGACGCCAAGCGGCCGTTCTCGGTGTTCTGATCACCATCGCGAGTTTCGCGTGGGCGAGCCCCGCCGCGGCTGCCTTTCCCGGCGTGAACGGCAGGATCGCGTTTCTGGGCGACCGATACGGCGGAACGCACAA
>JBBRYO010000226.1:0-4175 GCA_038237595.1 Candidatus Limnocylindrales bacterium
CAACGCCGCGTAGTTGAGCGCGGGACCCTTGCCGCCGGCATGGACCATCAGCGCGCCGAGCTCCGGTGCGTCCGTCACCGTGGCGCCCGAGTGCCCCGGCAGCGAGGCCAGCTGGCGCTCGATCCGCTCGAGCTCGTCGTGTCTGGGTGGCGCGATCTTCGGTTCGGCGTCCTCACGCGGCCGGGCGGTATCGGGGCGCTGTGCGGGCGTCGACGGCCGCAGCTCGCTCATCCGACGCGGCCAGCCATCGTCAGCCTCCGGCCTCGCCGATGACGTCGTGCTGGAAGCGCTCCAGCGCCGCGACGCTCCGTGCTGGGTCGGTCTCGAGCAGGTCCATGACCAGGAGGGTGACGCCGGCCTTCGCGAAGCCGTCCACGTCGGCACGCATTTCCTCGGGAGTTCCGGCCATGACGTACGGCCCGCCGCTCGCCCCGCCGGGCTCGAAGCGCACGCGGACGCGGGCCGAAAACGTCGGGTCCGGCCGGCCTGCCGCCCTGGCCGCCTCGCGCACCAGCTCCGCGCGTTCCGCGTACTTCGCGGGTCCCGTGCCGGTTGAATGCCACCCGTCGCCGAGCCTGCCGGCTCGCTTCAGGGAGGCGTCCGCGCCCCCGCCGACGTAGATCGGCAGTGCGACACCCTGCGGTGGGAGCGGTGCGAAAGCGTAGTCCTCGAAGGCGTGGAACTGGCCCTTGAACGGCTCCTCGGAACCGCCCCACAGGTGCCGCCAGATCGCGATGGACTCGTCGAGATAGGCGCCGCGCCGGTGATAGACGTCGGCGACGCCCACGTTGGCGAACTCCGCTTCGCTCCATCCGACACCGACGCCGAGCGTCATGCGGCCGCCGGACAGGCCGTCGAGGGTGGCGACCTCGCGGGCCATCAGCACGGCGTTGCGCATCGGCACGACGATCACGCTGGTGCCGAGGCGGACGCGGGACGTGCGGCCGGCCACGTAGGCAAGGGTGGCAAGCGCCTCGAAGATCACCGAGTAGTCGGCGGCCCGCGGCGAGCGATCGGGAAGCACGTGGTCCGTCGTCCAGACGGAGTCCCAGCCCAGCCGCTCGCATGCCTCTGTTGCCGCGTCGATCCCCTCCCGGCTCGCGCCGGGACGGTATTGCGGCAGTGCCAGGCCGAAGCGCATCCGGGACGCGCCGCCGCACGCGTTCACGCTGGCGCCCCGGCCGACTTGCCATCGCCGCCCGTGCCGCTCGCGCCGCTCGTGCCGCCCTCGGCTTCCTCCGCGAGGATGCGCTGCACCCATTTGATCGGCGGCGAGCCGTGCGAGATGACCGACTCGAGGTGGCGGCGATGGTCGAAGCCAGGCGTCTCGCCGAGCCCGCCCACGACGCGCTGGGCTGGCACCGTGAAGTCGTCGGCGCCTGCGGCCTTGGCGGCGCGCTGGCGTGCCTCGATCTCCAGGGCCCACATGCCGACCGAGCCGAGGTAGTAGGTGGAGAGCTGGGTCGAGGTGAGCCGAGCCCGCAGCCACTTGGCGCGCGCCTCGTCCTGTTCCTGGAAGCCGCCGGCGACCATGAGGTCCATGGCCTCCTGCTCGTTCATGCCCTCGACGTGGATGGCCACGTCGATGATCGCGTTGGTGACTGTGCGCAGGTAGAACTTCCAGTGGTTGAGCATCAGCGCGGGATCGTCGGCGCCGTAGCCCTCATCCATCATCACCTGCGTCACGTAGACCGCCCAGCCCTCCGCGAACATGCCGCTGCGGAAGATCGTCCGCGTCAGCGACTTCGAGCGGTTCGAGTAGGCCAGCTGGAGATAGTGCCCCGGGATTCCCTCATGGATGCACATCAGCTTGACCATCCGGTCGTTGTCCTCGCGCAGGTACGACTCGGTGGCCTCCTCGCCGAGTGACTCGTCCGGCGGCGTGATCCAGAACTGGCTGGGCAGGCCGCGATCCAACGGACCGGGCGAGTCGAGGAAGGCGCGGCCGTACGCGCGCATGAAGACCGGTGTCCACGTGATCTGGAGCGGCTCGTCGGTCAGGCCGATGATGTCCCGTTCCCGGCAGAAGGCCTCGATGCGATCGACCTCCGCCTGTGACGATTCGAGCAGCTCGTGCGGCTTGCGGTGCTCCTGCGCAATCGCGTCGAGGACGGGCCGCACGATGCGGCCCTCGGCCTCCTCGTCGCCCGGCGCGGCGTCTGGGATGGGCCGGTCCGGCAGCCAGGTCGACCATTGCTCGCGGGCGAGGCGGACCATCTCCGCGCGCACGGCCGCCCAGTCGCGGCGAGCGCGCGATAGAAGCTCCTGGTACGGCAGGTCGCTGGCGAGGGTGTGGTCGAGCTTCTGCTGGAAGAGCTCGCCACCGAGGCGGCCCTCGTCCATTGCCCGTGTCCGGACCTCCGTATCGAGCGCGGCGCGGAACGTCTCCAGGGCTTTACGGGCGGCGGTCGCGGCGGTCTCGAGTTGCGCCGGGAGCTCGGGCAGCTCCCCTTCTGCGGCGCGGCGCCTGGCCTCCTCGAGGCCCTCCTCGATGAGATCGGCGACGCCGGGGAGCTGGGCGATAGCGGTCTCGGTGTGGAGGAGCGAGACGGGCCGGCCAGGCAGGCCCACGAGGTTCCGGCGTGCGGCGTCGAGGACCGCGGGCAGTCCCTGGACACGGCGCAGGAACGCGGCGCCGCGATGGGGCCACGGCGCGAAGTCACGGGCGATCAGCGAGAACAGGCCGCCACCCAGAATCGCGACGGTGTTGAGCGGGTCCCAGGCGTCCTCGCGGAGCGTCTCCTCGAGGAACAGCGCCTCGTCGATCGACTCGAGCAGGAACCCCCGATCGATGCGCTCCTCCGGCGAGAATTCGGCCTCGTCGAGCCCGCCGACTGCGGCGCGGTGCGCTCGGAGCATGGCGAGGCGATCGGCGCGCCCGGCCTCGGTCCAGTCGCCCCACTCGTGGTCGAAGAAGTGGAACCCGATCCCGGTCGCGGCCACCGGATAGGCCGCAAAGAAGTCCCGCAGGAAGGCCTGGAGCACGCCGTCATAGCGCGTCCTCGGCGGGGGAAGCGGGTCGCTGACGAGGGGCATGAAGGTCTCGGAGGTCATGGCAGCTCCCGGATGCACGGCATTGGATGCAATGGGCTCGGCGGACTTGCGCCATCGTACGATGCGGACGTGATGGGGACGTTGTGGGAGGTGGCCCGGCAAGCCGCTCGGCGGCACGGCACGCCGCTCTACCTGTATGACCTGTCTCGGGTGCGCGCGGACGCGCGAGGCGTCGCACAGGCCTTTCCCGATCGGTGGATCCGGCTCTATTCGCTCAAGGCGAACGGGCTCCCCGGCCTCATTCGCGAGCTGCCGGGGCTGGGGTTCGGCGCAAGCGTCGTGTCGGGCGGGGAGCTGTCGCTCGCTGGCCGTGCCGGATTCGGCGTTGGGCGGACGGCGCTCGAGGGAATCGGGAAAACGGACCGGGATCTGCGCCACGCCGTCGGGCTCAGTGCGGCCGGGACGCCGCTTCTCTGGGTCAGCGTCGAGTCGGCCGACGAAGCGTTGGCGCTGGCGGGGATGGCGGCTCGCGCGGACGTGCGGCTGGACGTCCTGATCAGGGTCAATCCCGAGGTCCAGCCGGAGACCCATCGCGGACTCGCCGTGGGCGGGGCAGGATCGAAGTTCGGTGTCTTTCCCGAGGAGCTTGCGGAGGTCGTCGAGGCGGGCGGCGGGCGGGACGGCACCCTCCGGTGGCGGGGGATCCACCTCCACGTCGGGTCGCAGCTCGGCGCCGTCGACGCCTGGCGTGCGGCCTTCCGGCTCGGGCTGCGGCTGCTCAACCTCCAGCGTGCCGCGCTGCCCGACTTCGACACGCTGGACGCCGGCTCGGGCTTCCCGGTCGACTACGGTGAGGAAGGCACGGTCCCGACGCCGGCACGTTCGCCGAGGAGGCCGCGGCCGAGCTCGCGGACCTCCCCGCCGACGCCAGGCCGGCGCGGCTGGCGATCGAACCGGGGCGGGCGGTGGTGGCCCGCAGCGGCTGGTTGCTGGGCCGCGTGCTGCACGTGCGCGACCGCGAGCAGCGACTCATCGTTCTGGACGCGGGCATGACCGAGCTGATCCGGCCCGCGCTCTACGGCGCGGAGCACCCGATGTTGGCGCTCACCTCGATGGGGCGCGCTGTGGAGCCCGGGGCAGACGGGGTCGCCTGGCCGACGGTCCGCATCGACGGCCCGATA
>JBBRYO010000227.1:0-4139 GCA_038237595.1 Candidatus Limnocylindrales bacterium
CGCCGTCGTCGGAGGCGGACCCGCCGGCGCTGCCATCGCGACGCGCCTCTCGGCGGCCGGTCACGAGGTGGTCCTGTTCGAGCGCTTTCGCGAGCCGCGCTGGCGGGCGTGCGGCGTGTACGCCTCGCCGCGCACGCGGGCCCAGCTATCGGCACTGGGACTTGACGCGACCGCGCTTGCCGCCGGCCTGATCCGGCCGATCTCCGCGATGACCGTCGAATCGGTGGGTGGAGCGCAATGCCGACTGGACTACTCAGCCCACGGCGGCGCATGCAGCTTCGATCGCGTTCGCCTGGACCGTGCGCTGCTCGACGGTGCGGCTGCTGCTGGCGCGCTGGTTCGGGAGGGCGCGGTGGTTCGTGCGCTGGTGCCCTCGCGGACGGGCTCGGGCGCGACCGAGCTGAGCGTTTCGTCCGAATCCGACCCCGAGATCTGGACCGCCGGACTCGTGGTGGGCGCCGACGGCCCCGGCTCGATGGTCGCTCGCGCCTTTGGTGTCCTGCGCGCGACCCACCGTTTCCGGCGCGCGGGCCTGACTCTCCACCACCCCGATCCCGCCGCAGCCCCGGCCGGCGAACCGATGGAGGCGCGAATGGTGATCGGCACCGGCTGGTACTGCGGTCTTGCGCCGGTCCCGAGAGGACGCGTCAACATCGGCATCGTGGTGTCGGAAGGCAGATTGAGAGGCACGATCGCGGATGGCCGAGGTCCCGAGGGCGTCGTGCGAGATGTGCTGGCGAGGGTCCCCGGTCCACGTGCCGCGTGGCAGGACGCCACGCCGAGCGACGAAGTCGCCATCGCGCTGCCACTCGCCCAGCGCGTGAGGCGCCGCGCCGGCTCCGGATTTCTGCTCGTCGGAGACGCGGCCGGGTTCATCGATCCGCTCAGCGGTGAAGGGCTGCACCGGGCGCTCGTCTCCGCGGAGCTGGGCGCGGACGCCGCCCGCATTTGGCTGCGCGGTCGAGGGCAGCCACTGGGCGCGACGACCGCGCTCGAGGCCTACGACCGGCGGATGTCGGCGCGCTTCACCAGCAAAGACGTGCTTTCGTGGCTTCTCCAAATCTTCGTCGCACAGCCATGGCTTCTCGATCACGCGCTGGATCGGCTGGCGCGACGGCCGATCGCGCGGCGGACCTTTGCGCAGGTAATGGCCGACCTGGTGCCGGCGAGCCGCGCGCTCGAGCCCGGGTTCCTGGCAGCGGTCCTGGCACCGTGACCGACGTCGACGGCGTGTCGGGTCAGCGGGCTGTGCCCGACGGCGCGGCGAATCCTGGCGCCGTGCCCGGCGCGGGCAGCGTGGCGGATCCCGGTGCCGTGCCCGATCGCGGCCCGGAACGCGCCGTCGGACCCGACGTGCGGCGCCACACGCGCATCTCGGCCTACGCGCTGTGCCTGGACGAGGGCGGTCGCATGCTCCTCTGCCACATCGCGCCGGGCGAGGGCGACGCCGGGTGGTGGACCCTCCCCGGCGGCGGCCTCGAATTCGGAGAGGACCCGCTCGACGGGTGCCTGCGAGAGCTCCAGGAGGAAACTGGCCTGCTTGGCACTGTCCTGGATCTTGCAGGCGTGGATTCCCGCCGCTACGCCTTCGAGCGGGAACACGGGTCGGTCGAGATGCACGCTGTCCGAATCCTGTATCGCGTGGCCATCACCGGCGGCACGCTCCGCGACGAACTCGACGGGTCCACCGATAGCTGCGCGTGGTTCAGCCCGGAAGACGTGGCCAGACTGCCGGTGGTGGACCTGGTCGAGGCGGCACTGCCACTCTTCCAGCGGTCGCCAGGCTGAGCCGCGAAGCGTGCGCACCTCCATCGGGGTCAGGATCGCGGCGCCGCAGCTGGAGGTTTTCGAGCTGGCCCACGACGTCGGCCGCTGGTCGGAGCTATTGCCGCACTACGCCGCGAGCACCGTCCAGGCCCGCGCCGGCGAGCGGGCGCTTGCACGGATGATCGCGTTGCGGCGCTTCGGCCCGATCGCGATTCCCGTCATGTGGCGAGCTGTCTGCTGGTCCGACGCCACCGATCCTGCGGACCTCCGCCTGCATTTCCACCATGTGCGCGGCGTCACGCTGGGCATGGATGTGACGTGGCACATCCGTGCCGCGGCGCCCGCCGGCGACGAGACCGACGTGCGGATCGTCCATGACTTTCGCAGGCCCCTCCCCTTCATCGGGCCGAACGTTCTGCCTCGCTTCGTCGACCGGGTCTTTACGCGCCCGATCGCGAGGCGCACGCTGGCCGAGTTCAAGCGGCTCGCCGAGTCGCAGCATCCGATCGGGGCCACCGCGACGAACCACACAACATGAAGAACGGCCGGCGCAGGGTCTGGATCACGGGCCTCGGGATGATCACGCCCATCGGCATCGGCCTCGACGCGTTCTGGGCCGGACTTCGCCTCGGCTGCTCGCCGGTCAAGCGCATCGATCGCTTCGATCCTTCTGGGTTCCGCTCCCAGGTGGCCGCACAGGTCGACGACTTCGAGCCGCTCGACCACCTCACGCCCAAGGAGGCCCGCTCGACCGACCGATTCAGCCAGTTCGCGCTCGTCGCAGGGCGGCTCGCGATGGCCGACTCGGGCCTCGTCGTCGGGGGACGATCGAGAGTTCGAGCCGATCGCGTCGGCGTGTACGTCGGCTCGGCGCTGGGCGGCATCGCGTATGCCGAGACCCAGCACGAGCGCTACCTCGACCGCGGGATCCGCGCGGTCGCGCCGAACCTGGCGCTCGCGGTCTTCGGCGGAGCCGCGCCGGCAAACCTCGGCATTGCGCTCGGGCTCCACGGCCCGATTCTGTCCACGGCGAATTCCTGCGCGGCCGGTGCCGTGGCGCTCGGAGAAGCCTTTCACCTGATCCGCGACGGCGGCGCGGACGCGGCGCTTGCGGGCGGCGTCGAGGTGCCGCTGAGCCCGCTGGCGTTCGGGGCGTTCGACATCATCCGGGCGCTCGGCGCCGGGCACAACGCCGAGCCGGCGGCCGCCGCGCGGCCATTCGACTCGGGTCGCGACGGCTTCGTCATGGGCGAAGGCGCCGCGCTGCTCGTCCTGGAGGAGGCCGACGGCGCGGCCCGGCGCGGCGCCGTCCCCTACGCCGAGCTGCGCGGCTATGCGGCCACGAGCGACGCGTGGCACATGGTCCAGCCGCGTCCCGACGGGCTCCAGGCGGCCCGTGCCGCGCGACTGGCGTTGGCCGACGGGGGTCTCAAGGCCGCCGAAGTCGACTACGTCAGCGCCCATGCCTCGTCCACGCCGCTCGGCGACATCGCGGAGGCGATCGCGATCCGCAAGGCGCTCGGTCCGCGCGGCGAGACCGTCCCGGTCAGCGGCACGAAGGCCTATTACGGTCACCCGCTTGGCGCGTCTGGCGCGATCGAGGCGGCCATCTGCTCCCTGGCGATCCGTCGCGGCTGGGCGCCGGGCACGGTCAACCTGACGTCGCCCGACCCTGCGGTCCTGGAGCAGCTTCCGGGCCTCCTCGCCGAGCCGCTGGTTGGGGACATCAGGACGGTGCTCTCCACGTCGTTCGGCTTCGGCGGGCTGAATGCCGCGCTCGCCTTCTCGCGGCCGCACGGCGCCTGACGCCCCGCCCTCAGCCCACCACGCCCGCCGCGTGGACGAGAACGCCGACCGCCCCGCCGACCAGCATCAGCGGCACGGCCGTTCGTGGCCAGCCCAGCAGGACGACGAATGAGCCCGCAGCGAGGCCCAGCGTGACCGCGTCCATGACCGTGGTCCGCGCGAGCTGGATCGTCACTGCCGCCATCAACCCCAGGGACGCCGCGTTGACGGCATCGAGGATCCCTGCGGCGAGCGTCGACGCGCGCAGACGCGGCAAGTATGGGTGCACGAGCGCGACGCCGACGAAGGCGGGCAGGAAGATCGCCACCGTTGCGACGAAGGCGCCCGGCACGCCGGCAAGCAGGTAACCGACGAAGGTCGCCGCGGTATACACGGGTCCCGGCGTGACCTGCCCGACCGCCACGGCGTCCAACAGCTGCCGGTCGGTGAGCAGGCCCAGGCCCTGGACGAGATCCGTGCGCAGGAACGCGACCAGGACGTAGCCGCTGCCAAACGACAGCAGGCCGATCTTCAGGAACGTCACGAACAGCGCAGGCAGCCCGATGCCGCCGATCAGGCCGGGCAGC
>JBBRYO010000228.1:0-4133 GCA_038237595.1 Candidatus Limnocylindrales bacterium
CGGATCCGCTCGTGGGCTGGCCTGCCATCGGGGAGGGCGATGCCCCAGCCCCGCTACCTCCTGCGCAGGCGACGACTGTCATGACGAGAGCCAGCGCGGTCAGCCAAACAACGGAGGGTCGCTTCAAGTGCATGTTGCAGTTCCCCATGTTCGAGATGCAACCGAGTGATGAGCTACCGCCGTCCCCAGCCAGAGCACGATTTCGGTCGTCATAGCGCGCGGTCGCGGGACTTCCATCCTGCCAACCGAACGTAGATCACCGTGGCGCCCACTGTTGCAGCGCCAAGCGACACAACAGCGGCCAGGGCGAGTAAGGGATCTCCGATCATCACCGCGGCCGGTCCGCTTCTCGGATCCACCGCCTGAATCGGCCCGGGAGACGGAGAGGCCGCGTGGGCGCTCACAGACACGAGCACCATGCCCATAGCGAGCGCCGCTTCAATCGCGATCCCGATCTGTCGGCGAGCAGGACGCTTCCCGGCGGGCTTCATTCTGCGGATCGTCGTCTCGATACCGTCCTGGGGTCCGTCGGACCGTGGAATGAACACTCTCCTGCTGGACGTTTCCCGACTGACTGGGGCTGGGCGCTCCTACAGACCTGTCGTAGTATCTCCCAATCGAGCGAATTCAGTCGGGTGTGGTCACCTGCGGGATACGTTGGTCCGAGGCCCTCCCAGTGAGTCAGCCCGAAGGCCGCAACCCAGCCAGGGCGAGCGACATGAGCCGTCGCACTGCGGCCCTCGAGGGCAGGCCGCTGGACGCTTCGAGCGCATGGAGGCAGAAGCTCGCTAGTTCGTCGGGGGGACGTCGTCGCGGACGGCACTCGGCGCGCTCGTTCCCAACCTTGCAACGGCGGTCGGCGTCGCGCTCGCGTGGATCCTCATCGTGGAGGGACTCGTGGGGCAGCTGCTCGGCGACTACAGCCGCTGGTTGCCAATGGCCAGCGGTCGGGCGCTGGGGAACCTCCCTGGGGATGTGTTGCCCCAAGCGACCGGCGGCCTGGTGCTCGCCGGTTATGCCGTACTGCTGGCGATCATCGCTTCCGCCACGTCGATCCGGCGCGACGTCACCTAGCGGCGCGACGGCGGGCCGTCAGCTTCCCTGCGCCAGCGAAAGAGCGACGATCACCACGAGCGCCAGCGCCGCGGCGACGGCGGTGGCAGAGACCGTCCTCGACGACTTTCGCCGCTCCGCGCGCAGGCGAAGGAGGAGTTGCCTGACGACGGCGTACGCGCCGAAGGCGACGATGAAGATGGCGCCGTGGACAGGCGGGTAGGCAAGTGCCAGTGGCAATGTCACCACGCCGATGATCAGGCCGGCCGCCGATTCCAAGAGCTGCGTTGGTACGCGCCTGGCGCCGATCCGGCGGTCGGACGACCACACGCCCCAGCGTGAGTTTGTGCAGATCCCCGCGCAGCAGCCCGTGAAGAAGCATCCGACGCGGCCGATGGCGACCCCCAAGAACAAGCCCGGAGTGGTTGCGTCCAGGTACACCCCGATCGGCAGGTCGAAGGCGAAGAGCGTCAGTGCCGCGACGACGGGCGCGACCACGAAGAACCCGTCGACGGCCCAGCCTCCCCGGATCATCGACTCGTCCGGGTGCAGGAATGCGTACCAAACCTTTGCGCCGATGAGCCCGGAAGCCGCCGCGATCGCGGAGACGCTCAGCGCGCGGCCGACCGGGATCGTCTGGTTGGCGAGGATCGTCGCTTGCAAGGCGATCAGGACAAGCGCAGCCAGTGCGACCAGCGCCATGTACACCCCGGGCATGACCGCGGGCTGTCTCGCCAGTGGAGCGAGCAGCGCCCAGCGAGTCTTCACCAGGCTTGAGGAGGCATCGGACAGCCTCCAGTGCCGCCACGACCACACGGCAGGCGGCGCAGCGCTAATGTCGCTCGATCTCGCTCGGGCCGTCCGCCCGTTTGCACTCGGAGGCGCGGATGGTCGGATCAGCTCGGCATTGACGCTCCACTCGCCCGGCTGCAGCCCATAGACCAGGGCAGTGATGGAGACAGCGCCGCTGCCGGGCATAATGCGGTCGATCTTCTCCTCCTTCATGAACGTGTCTCGCTGCGTTGGCTTGCCCTGGACGCCGGCACGATGGCCCGTGAACCGGACCGTGGCCGAGTACGGTTCACCGTCGTCGCCTGCGTCAAACCAGCGCGTGATGACGAGCGCCTCGGGCTCGTCCGTGTCCGCGCCGGACGCCGCTTGGCTCGTTGCCTGGTTGGCGTTGGCGCGCCCAATGGCCGATGCCGGCGCCGGGCTCGCCGTCGGTCTCGATCGGACCCTCGTGGCCGTCGCCGCTGCCTTCCGTCGTGCCACTGGTCCTCAACTCCGCCTCTGGTCGCGCTCGAGCCTGCCCCCTGCATCGGTGGGGCCCCGTGTACTACATCACTATAGTAGTTGGGTCGGCCCTCACCGGTTTGCTACGCTTCGAGCCCATGAGCAGCAGCGTGACGACGGATCGCGCACCCGACCAACCGGCGATCGAGGGAGTCCTCGGTCCTCTGGGCGGAGCAATTGCGCGGATCGTGCTCGACCAGGGCGACGCGACTGTCAGCGGCGTGGTCGAAGCTCTAGCGGCGACACAGGGCCGCCGCCATGCCTACACGACGGTGATGACGGTCATGGGGCGCCTCTGCGAGAAGGGCGTGCTTCAGCGCTCGAAAGTCGGGCGGCAATACGTCTATCGCCCCTCCGCCAACGAGGCTCAGCTCGTGGACGCAATGAGCGAACGTGCGGTCGACGATCTGATCCGGCGATATGGGACGTCAGCGCTTCGCCAGTTCGCTCAACACCTCCAGGACCTCGATCCCGACCTCCGCGCGCAGCTCATCAAGTTGGCCTCGCGACGGTGATCGCCGCGCGAGCAGGGGCGCGATCCTGGATGGTGATCGCGGCGGGCGTCGGCGCGAGCCTCCTCGTTTGCAGTGCGGCCGCTCGGGCGACCGGCGCAGATCCAATGGCGGGTTTCGAAGTCGCCAGCGCCGTTTCCATTGCGGCGTGGCTGATGCTGGTGGCGCGCAACCTCTGGCGCGGCCGGGAGCTGGCGTTGGCCGTTGCTCCGCGAAGCATTCCCGTCCAGATCTCAGGGATCCGGTGCCGCCTGATGGTTGGAGAGGACAGTCGGGCATTTGTGCTCGGGGCAATTCGCCCGGCCATCTACGTCGGCGAGGAAATGCTCGATACCCTGGACGCCGACGAGCTGCGGGCGGTTCTGTTGCACGAGGAATTCCATCGACGCACCTGGGCACCGCTTCGGAGCGCCTCGCTCGAAGCCTGGATGACCCTGACCCAACCTCTCCGCCGACTCCGGGAGCCATTGGCAGACAGGTTCGTCGACCTTGAACGCGCAGCCGACTTGTACGCCCTGCGCCATGGAGCGACCACGGCCGGCATCGCGTCGGCTCTCCTCAAGGTCGACGGTGTGGAGGCATGGTCATTCGCCGCGTTCTCCAACGCCGCGGACCGCCGGATCGGCGGACTACTCGAGCTCGCGGCGGGCCGACCTGGCACCCCGGAGCGGCTCCCCTACGAATGGCTACCACCGGCCGTCGCCGCGATCGTCCTACTTCTGTGCCATGTCGTGGGAGGACCGTTCCCCGGCTAGGCGAATCCCCTTACCAGCTACGGTGGGCCAGGCCAGGTCACCCCGCCGTCATCCGAGCGGAAGACGCGCGTCCCGTCGTCGACGAGAGCCACGGTCCGCAGCTCCGACGGCGCGACAGCCAAGGTCAGCGCGAGGCCCGTGAAGCCGGTGGGTTGCCAGGACTTGCCGGCGTCGAGCGAGCGATACAAACCGTTGTTCGTTCCGGCGAAGATCGCCGTGCCGTCTGCGGCAGCGGCGAGACTCGCGACCTGTCCGACGGGCGCAGCCTGCGGTAGCCAGGTGCCGCCTCCGTCTGTGCTCGTTCCCAGACCGTTCGATGAAAGGCCGATGAGTGTTGTTGTCCCGGAGAAACGCGTGACCGCCATCACAGGCCACTCACCGCTTTGACGCAGCAGCCAATGTCGGCCACCGTCGTTGCTCTCGAACAGACCGAAGCCCACCGAATACGCCCATGCGTGCGTCGGATTCGCCGGATCGATTACGAACGCATGGAGGTCGAGTCCGGGAAGGTCATTGGGCA
>JBBRYO010000229.1:0-4100 GCA_038237595.1 Candidatus Limnocylindrales bacterium
CTTCTGCCGCCGGAGGCGAGGTTCTGATGTGCGCCGCCACGTACGAGACCGTTTCGAGAACGTACCCGCTCGCCGAACCCGGGCTTCTTCAGCTCAAGGGAAAGCAGTCGTCGGTACAGAGCTACCGAATCCGCATCGCATGAACCGTCGGCCGGGACTCTAGCCGGGGAGCGCGGCGAACCGCTCGGCGCGGACCGCGGACTCGCCGGTGTCGTCGTGGCGGAAGAAGACATAGGCGTCCAGGCCATCGTTCAGGAACGGCGCGAGGCGCGCGCGCCAGGCTGCCAGCTCGGCGTCGTCGTAGGTCGAGCGGCGCAATCGCAGGTAGAGGAAGTCGCCGGTCACGCGCAGGTCGGGTTGGTCGCCGTCGTCGAGGTCCGTGGAGCAGAGTGCGGCGTGGTGCTGCATCAGCTGCTCGTGCACTTCGTCGACGTGCCAGGACGCGTTCTGGAACTCCACGGTCAGCGGCAGATCAGCCGGCCACGCCGAGAGCAGACGGCGCAGCGCATCGTCGTCGCGCTTCACGGCGTCCGGGACGCGGAAGAGCACGCACCCCAGGCGCTCTCCGAAGAGGCGGTAAGGCGTGGTCAGCCACGGGATCGTTCCGGCAGGATCCTGGAAGAGAGCCCGCATGCTGCCACCACGCTGGGCCTTGACCGCGAAGCGGAAGTCGGCGGGCGTGGCTCCCAGCCAGGTCTCGATGCGCTTCGCCGTCGGGTGCTGATAGAACGTGTTGTTGAGCTCGCAGGCGGTGAGCCGCTCCCCGTAGGCGGCCAGCAACGCGTCACCGCGCGTGCCCCGAGAGTAGAAGCGCGGCGCCCAGTCGGGGTACGCGAATCCGCTGGTCCCGACAAAGAGGCGGCCGGTCGCGCGAGACGTGGGCTCCACGGCCCCAGCGTAGTCGCGGAAAAGATTCTGCGAGCACGCCAGCTTCAGCGTCCTTTCATGTTCCGAAGCGATTCTTCATCTCGAGCCCGGCACGCACGGGCTCCCAGAACGGGCCATCGGCCCTTCCTCACCCGCCGCGGCGTCCCTCCTCTCCGCCGCGGCGGGTCCCTTTCCCTGAAACTTCTCGACGGATCGGCGCGTTTACTCGGGCAGCACAATCCCTGCTCCCGGAAAGCAGTCTCCAATCAGCCGTTCCTGGAGACTTCCTGTCTGATGCTTCAGCCGCCCACACGACCGACCGCCACGCGCGACCAGGCGCCGCCCCCGCCTACCCGCCCGCCCGGGCCGGAGCCGGTGATTCCCATGCGTCGCATCGGCCTGCTCATGCTGCCGCTGCGCCTGTTCTTCGGGGCGACCTTCCTTTACGCCGGGCTCGACAAGCTGATCGACCCCACCTTCCTCGATCCGAACGCGCCGGGCTCGATCGTCGCCCAGATGCATGCCTTCGCGTTGCACTCACCGCTGGCGCCGCTCATCAATGCGATCGGGCTCCAGTTCCCGCTCGTCGTGGGCATGCTGATCGCGGTTGCAGAGATCGGGGTCGGGCTCGGGGCGCTCACAGGGATCGGCTTCCGGGTTGCGGCGTTCGGTGGCTTCGCGATCGCCGTCCTCTTCTACCTGACCGCGTCGTGGAACACCCATCCCTATTACTACGGCGAGGATCTGCCGTATGCCTTCGGGTGGCTGACCTTGCTCGTGGTCGGCGACTGCGGAGTGCTCATCCTGACACCCTGGCTCGAGCGCACGTGGGCGGCACTCACCGCTCCGGTCGAGCCGACGCCTCGAGGCGGGAATCCGCGCAGGCAATCCTGGAGGGCCGGCCCGCCGCTCCAGAGCACGCCCGACTCGATGAGCCGCCGGACGATGCTCCACGCAGGCGTCCTCGCGGCAGCGGCCCTCGTTCTGGGTGGCGTGACGCGCCTCCTGGCCCCCGCCGCCGGGTCAGCCACGGGGACGGAGACCCCGCCCGCGGGGACACGCATCCCGTCTCCCGGCACTTCCTTGCCGAGCACCGCGCCCGGGACGCCGGGGCCGACTGTGACGCCGCCGGCCCCGCCGAGCTCAGCTCCCGCCGGCCAGCTCATCGCCAAGGTGGCCGACGTCGAGAAGAAGGGCTCCGCGAGCTTCACCGTCCCGAGAATCGGCGATCCGGGCCTCGTCGTGCAGCTCCAGGACGGATCCTTCGCCGCCTTCGACGCGGTCTGCACCCACGCCGGCTGCACGGTCTCCTACGTCGAGCATTTCAAGGCACTCGTGTGCCCGTGCCATGGGGCGGCCTTTGACCCGAACAACCACGGTGCGGTTCTGCAGGGCCCGACCCTCGAGCCGCTAACCGAGCTCCCGATCACGGTCGACGGGACGACGGGACGGATTTACCTCAAGGCCTGACAGGCCGACCAAGCCAGTCGCAATGGCTCAGTGAGTCGCGCCCTGGGCCGGCGCCACGTCGCCCGGGTCCGACGCAGCACCCGTGCCCAGGACCTCTTGTCCGTGCCGACGCCTCAGGAGCCCGGTTCGCGGGCCGAGGACCAGTGCCGCCAGGAAGAAAGCCGTCTCGATCAGCACGATGGCCGCGCCGGAGGCCAGGTTCCAGTAGAAGCTCAGGTACAGGCCGCTGACGGCGGAGATCGCGGCGACGCCCACCGAGACGGCGATCAGGCGCGTGAAGCGCACCACGATCAGCTGGGCCGTGGCGGCCGGCGTTACCAGCATCGCGACCACCATGATGATCCCGACGGCCTGGATGCTGACCACGATCGTCACGCCGAGCAGGCCGAGGAGCAGGTACTCGAGCCAGCCGACGGGCAGGCCGCTCGCCGCTGCGCCCTGTGGATCGAACGTTGAATACAGCAGCTCCTTGCGCAGCACGACCACGACAACGAGCACGCCGGTGCCGAGCACCGCGAGCTGAACGAGGTCCCCGGTGGTGATGCCAAGCACGTTCCCCAGCAGGTAGCCGAGCAGGTCCCCCGCGTAGCCCTTGATCGTCGAGAAGAGCGCGACACCGAAGGCGAACGTCCCCGCGAAGAGGACGCCGACCGCGGTGTCGAAGCGGAGTGCCCCTCGCCGCGAGACCCAGCCGATGGCGAACGCCGTGGCCACCCCGGCGATCGACCCGCCGATGTAGAGCGGCACGCCGAGCAGGTACGCCACGACGAGCCCGGGGAACGCCGCGTGACTCACCGCGTCGCCGATGAAGGCGAGGCCCTTGAGCACGACAAACGTGCCCATCACCGCGCAGACGATGCCGACGAGCAGCGCCGCAACGAGCCCGCGCTGCATGAAGCCAAGGGCGAAAGGATGGGTCAGGAGGCCGACGAGATCCATCAGCGGTGGCCGTCCTCGTGGAAGTGCCGCTCACGGCCGGCGGCCTCGTCGTGGTGGTGCGCGTCGTCGAGTGCCAGCGCGGTGCCGGCGTCGTCCTGGAGGATCAGCACGTGGCCGCCGTAGGTTTCGGCGAGCAGCTTCTGGTCCAGCACGAGGTTCGCCGGGCCCTGCGCCACGAGGCGACCGTTGATCAAGGCCGCCTGCTGGAAGCGCTGGGCGGCACACAGTAGGTCGTGGGTGGTGGCGATCACCGTCTTGCCGGCACGCGCCTCCGCCTCCAGCACATCCATGAGGTCTTCCTGCGTCAAGGCGTCGACGCCGGTGACCGGCTCGTCCAGGAGGTAGAGGTCGGGATCGGCGGCGATGGCCCGCGCCAGGAAGACGCGCCGGCGCTGGCCGCCCGAGAGCGCCCCGATCTGGCGCTCCGCCTGGGCTTCCATGCCGACGGTTGCGAGCGCGCGAGCGACGTGTTCGCGGTCGGTCGAGCCGGGCCGGCGGCCCCACCCGATCAAGGGGTAGCGGCCCATCATCACCACGTCGCCGACCGAGACCGGGAACTGCCAGTCGACGGCTTCGGCCTGCGGCAGGTACGCGACCCGCTTTGCCTGCTCGCCGACCTCGCCGCCGAGGACCATGACGCGCCCCGAGAACGGCTCGAGCAGGCCCGCCATGACCTTCAGCAGCGTGCTCTTTCCCGCTCCGTTGGGACCCACCACGGCGAGCAGCGAGCCTCGCTGCACGCGCAGAGTGACGTGCGACAGTGCGACCCGATCGCCATACCCCGCGGTCACGTCCTCGAGCCGGACGGTGTCCTCGGCGCCGTC
>JBBRYO010000230.1:0-4049 GCA_038237595.1 Candidatus Limnocylindrales bacterium
ATCCGCGACGTTGACGCGGCCTACAGCTCGTTCCAGTTCGGCGAGGCGATGCGAATCCTCCACCACGCCATCTGGAGCGAGTACTGCGACTGGTACCTCGAGTTCGCCAAGGTGCAGCTCGGCCAGGGCGCGCCGCCGGAGCGCCGGCGGGCGACGTGGCAGGTGCTCTCGTGGGTCCTCGACCGCTACCTCCGCCTGCTGCATCCGGTGATGCCGCACATCACGGAGGCCATCTGGGGCCGCCTCCCGCACGGCGTGGCGGATCGCAACCTGCTGATTGTCTCGAGCTGGCCCGATGCCGCCGAGTCGGAGAAGGGCTTCGATCCTCGGCAGGCGGATGGAGTCGCAGGCCTGCTCGAGCTCGTCACGGGCATCAGGAACGCGCGCGCCGACGCGGCCATTGACGCGGGTGCGTGGCTGGACGCCGTCCTGCTCTTCAACGACCCGGCCACGGCCGACGCGTTCACGGGCCTGGCGGAGCCGATCGGCCGGCTGGCCCGGATCCGGCCGCAGGTGGTCACGTCGAGAGCCGAACTCGAAGCCGCGACGACGGACGGCGCCCTCTCGGTCCTCACCGGACCCGCGGAAGCGCGCCTGACCGCGTCCGGCGCCGATCATGCAAAGGAGCGTGCCCGCCTCGAGAAGGAGCGCGCCGATGCCCTGCGGCAGATCGAGACCGCTCGCGCCCGCCTCGACGACCCGCAGTTCGTGGCGAAAGCGCCCGGGCCCGTGGTCGAAGGCGCCCGCGCCCGGGTCGCGGAGCTGGAAGAGCGCCTTGCCCGGCTCGAGGAGCGACTTGCCGAACGCGAATGAACGAAGGTACGCCCACGGACGGCCCGTGGCTTGCCGCGGGCGGGTTACTCTGATGCGGCGGACGACAACGACCGACCATCGAGAGGAGAACGCGTGCCGCTGGATTTCCTGAGGCGCCGCTCCAGCGCCAAGAACGAGGCGGACACCCGCCCAACCCTGCTTCCCGAGGACGTCGAGGCGCAGGAGTACACCATCAAGCTGACCTATCGAGCGAAGTCCAGCCAGGGTGTGCGCATGACCGCCGGGCCCAATGCCATGGCCGAGCTGCCTGGCATGCTGGGCATCGCCATCTCCGAGGTGGATGTCGTCGAGCCGCTGGCGATGGAGTTCCAGGGCGCATCACCCGCCATCGTGCACCCGGCCGAGGCGCTCCAGTGATCAACGCGAACCACGGTCGCAACCCCGTGACCCGACATGCGCTGGTCGTCCTGGAAACATCCGACGCGGTCGACCCGGCCTTCGAGACCGCCGCGCTGGCGATGCTCTCCGGCGAGGTCGACTCGTCCGGCTTCCCCGAGTACGACGCGATCGTCGGCGGCGTGACGTCGCACTGGGACGAGGCGACGGGCGACATGATCGTGCACGCCGTGGTCGGTTGGGGATGCAAGGGCGTGCGCGGCGACACGGACCGCACGCCCCAGAAGACGCTCGCCAGCCTGCTCACGAACGTCCTGGCGAGCCAGCACGCAGTCGGGTTGAGCCCGGTCGAACGGCCGGTCCCGAGCGCCGGCTCCGGAGGCCTCGTCTGCGCACACTGCGGCTTCGCCTCGGCTCACGATCGCGCGTTCTACGGCCCCAAGTGCGGCATGCGGATGCTGCGCGGGTAACTGGCGTGCCGGTATACGAGTACGTCTGCACCTCCTGCGGCCGGCGCATCGACGTCCGGCATTCGATCGCCGAGAACGGCCCGACCACCTGCGAGGTCTGCGGTGGCCGCATGCGCAAGGCGTTGAGCACGCCGGCCATCCACTTCAAGGGCTCCGGTTGGGCAAAGAAAGACGCCCAGAGCGCGGCGAGGGGCGCGGACCGGAAGGCGGCCGGCGACGGAGCGTCCGATTCGTCCAGCGTTGCGGCGGGCGCAGAGGCTTCGTCCTCGGGCGCCGAGGGTTCCTCGGCGGCAGGGGAGGGCTCGTCGTCCGCTGCCGAGGGCTCGTCGCCTGGCGCGGCTGCCTCGAAGGGTACGACCAAGACAGACTCGCACCCTGCTCCGGGCGGTTCCGGCCCGTCCACGCCGGCCCGCTCCACCGCGAGGTCTCCAGGGCGCCCGACTGGCAAGAAATCGAGCGACTGAGCGTGCCGCGGGTCGCCTCTGACTGGATCAGCCTTGCCGACGCGGCTGAGATATTCGCTGCCGCCAACGTACCCATCAGCCGCAGCACGCTGGCGCGCTGGGCAACGACCGGCAAGCTCCAGAGCATCCGTCCGGGGCGGCGGATCTACGTGCGACGCGCACAGGTGCGACAGATGCTCCAGCCGCGCCGTCGCGGCGTCCCCGCCGAGCAGTTGCAGCCCGGGCTCTTCGAGGAGTGGACCGGATGAAGCGGGGGAGCGACGGAGCGCAGGATCCGGGCATGGACCGGGCGCCACGCCTCTCCCTTCGCGACAGGATCGCGGTCAGGCAGCGGGCCGCGATGCGGGATGGCCGGGTGCGCTTCGCCCTGGAGGTGTTGCAGGACTATGGCAGCGCGGGCGGCGGACTGCTCGCGGCCGGCCTCGCGTTCTACGCGCTGTTCGCGATCATTCCCGGCATTCTCACGCTGGTGGCCCTGCTCGGGATCGTGGTCAGCGATCCGGCATCTCGCGAGAGGGTCATCCAGTTCCTGGTCGACCAGGTCCCGCCCCTCGAGCCGGTGGCGCGGACGATCCTGACCACCCTCGCCGACGGCAGCCGGGTGGGGTCCATCCTGGGGATCATCGGGGTGATCTGGGGCGCAAGCGGCTTCTACGGCGCGCTCGACGGGGCGCTCTCCCTGATCCTGCCCGGGCCCGCATCCCGGGGGGTCGTGGAGCAGCGCATCCGCGGCATCGTCGGCGTGTTGCTGATCGTCGGGTTGGGTTTCGGGGCCGTGGTCATCAGCTCGGTCGCGGGGATCGTGATCTCGCTGGTGGACGTGCCGGGCATCGACCTGCTGCGCCTTCTATCGCTGGCGATCACCTGCGGGCTGGCGATCCTGGTTGGCGAGGTCGTTTACGTGGTGGTCCCGCGCAATGGCCCGAGCTGGCGCGCCGCGTCCGTCCCGGCGGTCGCAGCAGGCACGGGCATCGGCCTGCTCACGTCACTGTTCGGGATGCTCACGCCGTTCCTGATCCACGGATTCGCGGCACTCGGGGTGATCGCATCGGTGTTCGCGGCGCTGGTCTGGTTCAACCTGCTGTTCCAGATCCTGCTCTACGGAGCGGCCTGGGCACGGATCAGGCGCGACCGCGAGGTGCTTCGGCGGGTGCCGCCGACGATCTGATCAGATCCCGGTGGTCTGCTGTGCCGAACCGCAGCGGCGGCAGAAGCGGGCGCTCGCTGACACCGGCAGTGAGCAGTTGTAGCAGGGCCGGATGCCGGATGCGGCGTGTCCGGAGTGAGATCCCTGCTGGTTGCCGCCGTTCGTCTGCTGGTGGATGGGCGCCTGCGGCTGGGCGGGCGTCGGCGGCCGATAGACGGGTGCGTGCGGCGGCCAGACGGCAGAAGGCTCGTCGGGGGCCGTCACGCGCCAGCCTGGTGCGAGCGGCGCGACCGGCCGAGGCGGCTCGATGATGGTCGGCATGTGGATCGGTGCCTGCGGCACGACGGGCGGTGCGACGGGCGGCTGCGCGGCGGCCAATGGCATCGCCGGCTCGGGGGCGGCGGCAATCGGCTCGGGGGTGGCGGCCACGGGCTGCGGCTCGGCGACCGGCTGAGGAGCGACGGCGACCGGCTCGGCCTCGGCGACCGGCGCGGCGAAGACGGGTTCAGGATGAGCGACGGCCACAGGCTCAGCCCAGGCAGGCGCGACGGGCTCTGCGACGGCCTCGGGCTCCGCCAAGGCGAACGGTTCGGCCACGAACTCGTTCTCGGGCTCGGCGACCGGCTCCGCGAAGGCGACCGGCTCGGCAACAGCGACCAGCTCGGCCTCGGCGACCGGCTCGGCCTCGGCGTCGGGCTCGGCCTCGGCGACCGGCTCGGCCTCGGCGTCGGGCTCGGCCTCGGCGACCGGCTCGGCCTCGGCGTCGGGCTCGGCCTCGGCGACCGGCTCGGCCTCGGC
>JBBRYO010000231.1:0-3917 GCA_038237595.1 Candidatus Limnocylindrales bacterium
CCGAGGCCCGGAATCATCTCGATCAGGGAGCCCAGCGGTCCCATCTTCTTGAGCTGCTGCATCTGCTCCAGGAAGTCCTCGAGCGTGAAGGCGTTGCGCTGGAGCTTGCGGGCCAGCTCCTCGGACTCCTTGGCGTTGTACGTCTCCTGCGCGCGCTCGACGAGGGTCAGAACGTCGCCCATTCCCAGGATCCGTCCTGCCAGCCGGTCGGGATGGAAGGCCTCGAGCGCGTCTGTGCGCTCGCCTGTGCCGAGGAACTTGACCGGGACGCCGGTGACGGCGGTGATCGAGAGGGCGGCGCCGCCGCGGGCGTCACCGTCGATCTTGGTGAGCACCAGCCCGGTGAGGGGAACCGAATCGCGGAACGCCTCCGCCACCGAGACCGCCTCCTGGCCGACCATCGCGTCCACGACGAGGAGCGTCTCGGATGGGCCGACGGCCTGCGCCAGGCTCCGGATCTCGGCCATGAGCGCCTCGTCCACGGTGAGGCGGCCGGCCGTGTCGAGGAGGACCACGTCGCGACCGGTCTTGCGGGCCTCCGCGATGCCGCCGCGAACGATGTCGAGCACCTTCGTGCCGGGCTCGGCGTGGTAGACGGGCACGTCCAGACTCTTGCCGAGCGCGACGAGCTGGTCGACGGCGGCCGGTCGGTACGGATCGGCCGCCACGAGGAGCGGCTGCCGACCCTGGCGCACGATCCAGCGGGCGAGCTTGGCCGCGGACGTGGTCTTGCCGGAGCCCTGGAGCCCGACGAGCATCACGACGGCTGGCGCGCCGATCATGCGGAAGGTCCGATCCCCCGCCCCGAGCATCGCGGTCAGCTCGTCGTTGACGATCTTGATGACCTGCTGCCCAGCGTTGACGCTGTCGAGGATCTCGTGCCCGACCGCGCGCTCCTTGACGCGCGTCACGAAGTCCTTGACAACCTTGAAGTTGACGTCCGCCTCGAGCAGCGCCAGCCGCACCTCGCGCATGGCAGTGTCGACGTCGGCCTCGCTGATGCGGCCGTGGCCGGTCAGCTTGCCGAGGACGTCGCGCAGTCGGTCGGAAAGGGCGTCGAACATGGGTGATGCAGTCTACCCGAGGCCTGATTCCACCTCGAAACTCCCGGCGGTCTAGCTGAAGAGGGCCTCGACGAAGGCGTTGGGATCGAAATCGAGCAGGTCCTCGACTCGCTCCCCCACCCCGACGAACAGGACGGGAACGCCGACCTCCTGCTCGATGGCGAAGGCGATGCCGCCCTTGGAGGTGGAGTCCAGCTTGGTCAGCGCGATGCCGGTGAGGCCGCTCGCCTCGTGAAAGGCTCGTGCCTGGGTCAGTCCGTTCTGGCCCGTCGTCGCGTCGAGGACGAAGAGAACCTCCGGCTGCGCGTCCGGAAAACGCTTGACGATGGTGCGGCGGATCTTGGCCAGCTCGTCCATCAGGTTGCTCTTGGTGTGGAGGCGGCCCGCCGTGTCGACGATGACCACGTCGACCTTGCGCGCGGCCGCGGCGTCCAGGGCGTCATAGACCACCGCCGAGGGGTCCGCGCCGGGACCGTGGGCGACGACCGGCACGTCGATGCGCTTCGCCCAGATCTGGAGCTGATCGATGGCCGCGGCACGGAACGTGTCGGCCGCCGCCAGCAGCACCCTGGCACCGCGCGCCTTGAAGCGCTGCGCGAGCTTTGCGATGGTCGTGGTCTTGCCGGTGCCGTTGACGCCGACGACCAGGATGACCGCGGGGACGTCCGCGGACGGCTTGCGCGGCCACGGGACGGGGTCGCGCGGCGCGAACAGGGCGATGAGCTCGTGGCGCAGCGCCATTTCGGGCGTCATGTCCTTGCGCGCGCGGGCCCGCTTGACGACTTCGATCGTGCGCTCGCCGCCGAGGTCGGCCCCGATGAGCGTGGCCTCGACCTCCTCCCACGTCTCGTCGCTGGCGTCCGAGCCGAGCAGGCCGCGGAGGCGCGACACGAAGCCGCGGCGGCTGCGCTCGACGCCCGCCTCGATCGAGGGGGTCTCGGCCGGCTCGGTCCCGGCAGCGCGGTTGGTCATTCGGCTGTGGTCACGGCTTGTGCCTCCTCGACCGGCACCGCACGGGCTCGGGGACCCGGTCGACAAGCCGCAGCGACACAACGTGGCTCACCGCGTCGTCGCCGACGGTCACGCCGTACAGGGCATCAGCCGCTTCGATCGTGCCGCGGTTGTGGGTGATGACGACGAACTGGATCGTTTCTGCGAGGCTCCGCAGCGCGCTCGAGAAGCGCCCGATGTTCGCCTCGTCCAAGGCCGCATCGACCTCGTCGAGCACGCAGAACGGAACGGGCCGGACCTCGAGCATGGCGAGCAGCAGCGCGACGGCGGTCAGGGCCCGTTCGCCACCGGACAGCATCGCCAGTGGCTGGCGCTTCTTGCCAGGCGGCCGGGCGGTGATCTCCACGCCCGTCGTCGAGAGGTCCTCGGGCGCCGTCAGGCTGAGCTCCGCCTCTCCGCCATCGAAGAGCTGTTGGAAGCGCCGCGCGAAGGCGCCCTCCAGCGCGGCAAAGGTCTGGCGGAACTGCCTGGTGATCAGGCCGTTGAGGGTGCCGATCAGCTCGCGCGTGCTGTGGATCGCGGACTCCAGGTCGGCGCGCTGCGAATCCAGGGTCTCGAGGCGGGCGCGCACCTCGGCGTACTCCTGCGCCGCGAACGGGTTGCTGACGCCGAGCTCGTGGTAGCGGCGGCGCAGCGATCCGAGGCGACCCGGGCTCGGTGGGGGCTCCGCTCCGGCGTTCGTGCCGGCGGGCGCATCTGCGGCGCCAGCCGCTCCGCTCACGCGCGCCGACGCCCGCCAGGCGGCCAGAGCGCCACTGAGTGCCGCCTCGAGCGCGGGCGTCAGGTCCTCATCGACCGGGGCAGCCGGCACTTCGGAGGCGGCCGACGCGTTACTGCCGGCGTCGGCACGCAACGCCGCGAGACCGTCCGCCCCGATGCCGGCCAGCTCGACCAGTAGCCCCTCCCGCGCGGAGTCGAACTGGAGGCGAACCTCCATCTCGGCGACCTCGGCGGCACGGCTGCGAAGCTCCGCGGCGCGCAGTCGCTCCCGCGCCTGCGCAGCGGCGACCTCGGTGGCCACCAGGCGGGCCCGCTCGTCGGTGCCCGAGGCGAGGACACCAGCCAGGGCCTCCTCGGCAGCGGCCTGCTCGGTGGATGCCGCCGCGAGCCCAGCCGTCACGCGGTCCCGGACCACCGCGAGATCGGCATCGGCGCCGATCAGGCGGGCCATCTCCCGATCGAGCTCCTCGAGACGCGCCGTATCGAGGCCCAGCCCGATCTCCGCTCGGCGCCTCCGTTCCTCCGCGTCCGATCGGCGGGCGTTCGCCGCGCCGGCCTCGGCGGCCCTGGCGTCCCTGACCGACTGGAGGGCCCGCACGGGCCCTTCGAGTGCCGCGATCTCGGTCCGGGCGGCGCTCGAGTCCGGCGATGGATCCTCGCCGCCGTCAGCCGCGACTGTCGCGTCCTCCGCCCCCCCGAGCGCGACCACGTCTGCTCGAGCCCGGTCGGCGGCCGCGCGGGCGCGCTCGACCTGGGCGACCTGCCACGCGGCCTCCCGAGCGGCCGCCTCCGAGCTGCGCGCCGCTGCACGCTCCTGCTCTTCCGCGATCCGGCGCGCCCGGCGCGCAGCGTCCAGCTCCTCCCGGGCCCTCTGGACCGCGGTGCCGGCCACGCGGCGGGCCTCCTCGGCGTGGCCCAGCGTTTCGTTTGCCTTGGCGATTGACGCTTCCACTTCGGTGGCCTCCGCTGCGAGCGCCTCCGAGGCAGCTCGGCGTTCGAGCACCGACTCGCGCTGGCCGACGCGCACGAGGCCCTCGTCGGTAACCACCTCTCCCGCCTCGGTGACGACGCGCCAACCAGGTGGCAGGACGGAGCGGAGGGCCAACGCCGCCTCGAGGCCGG
>JBBRYO010000232.1:0-3894 GCA_038237595.1 Candidatus Limnocylindrales bacterium
ACCAGGTAGTCATCCGCCCCCGCCGGAGTCCCACGATCCTGTCGGCCGCCCGACCCTCCCTCGCACCAGGATCACGGGAATCCGCCGACTGGCGTGCATACGTCGCATGAGCTCGATCTCCCCGACCGGAAGGGGTCGAGGCGCCGAGCAAGACAAGGGCGCGGGAGGTCTCGGCCAGAAGCCGCACCGCCTCGTAGCCATTGGTGACGGTACGTGTCGAGAAGCCGACATCCTCGAGCTGGTCGGCCACGGCGTCGGTGAGGGAACGCTCGTCGATGGCGATGAGGATCGCGCCCGTTCCAGCCGTGGGGCCCACGACTGGCGACATCCGGCCTCCGCTACGTCCATGTTAGGCGCCACCTCCTGCGATGCTCGGCGATCGAGCACCCGTGTGCAACAAGCATCCGTTACGACCGCTTAAGAACTCTTCTCTTGCCTCAGCCACCCGCTCCAAGAGACTGTGGCGATCAAGCCCCGGCCCGAGGGCGGCTTATGAAGCGAGCGCCGGTTCCAGATCGTCGGACCCGTTGTCCTCGACCGCGTCATTCAATCCGAGGCTTTCGGTGAGGCGGGTCAGGATCTCCAACATGGTTTCACTGGCGGAGGAGCGATACGCTGCGGCGCGGACCGCGGTCTTTACGTGCCTTACCGGTGCTCGCTCGACTGGTCGTGCGACAAGGGCGCCGCGGAGCCAGCCGAGCGACAGCGCGGGCATGAAGGCGAGGCCATGCCCTATCGACACGAGTGACTGCAGGGCCTCGAAGCCGGTGCCCTGACATGACAGATCGAACTCGGGCTCCACATCTGCTTCGGCGCAGATCCTCCGGAGGCTCTGCTCCCACGGCGTGGACACGAGAACCCGTTCGCCGGTCAGCTGGGCGAGGGCGACCGTCTCCTCGCCCGCAAGCGGATGCTCGACCGGAAGCACCAGCAGGTAGGGATCGTCGAAGAGGGGAACGCATTCGAACTGTGGCTCCCGGCAAACGTTGATCCCGCGATAGTCCATGGTGTAGGGCCAGTCTTCGTGCTCGAAGACGACCGCCAGGTCGAGCTTGTTCTCACTCAGCAATGCGAGGTGCGCCGTCGCTGAAGCAGACCTCGGCCTCGGGGCAGCGCTCCCGGAAGATGCGGTACGCCTCCGCCGCGAAGGCCCCGGTAGCGCTCGAGAAGGACCCAAACCGCAACCGCGCGTCGCTCACACCCCGTATGACCTCGAGCTCCGCCTCTGCCTCCGCCAGGCGCCTTGTGACCGCCTCCGCGTGGAGGCGCAGGGATCGTCCCGCCTCGGTCAGCGTCACTCCGCGCGCGGCCCGCGAGAAGAGAACCACCTTGGTGGCCCGCTCGAGGGCACACATCTGCTGGGACACGGCGGACGGCGTGAAGGACAAGGATTCCGCCGCGGCGGCGAAGCTGCCCGTCCGTGCGACCTCCAGCAAAGTCTCGAGCCGGCGCACATCCAGCATCCCGGAACCGATCACCGGTAGCTCCCGGCGCGTCTTCGACCCCTCCCTGTCGTGCGGTGGCACATTGCTTAGCGGGCAGTCTACGGCCGCCGGATTACGCGAATCTTTCCTCCAGTGAGCGGTGCTTACACCGAGGTAAGCGATCGGAGTTGTTCACGCTCGGGACCCGGTCTTAGGGTGATTTGGTCACCGACCGCCCGCCGACCCGAGGACACCGACACATGCCGAAGCCACGCTTCCTTCGATCGCTCCTGGCGGCCGCCGTCGTCCTGGCCGGCGTGTCCCTGCTGCTGGGTGCGGGAGGATCCTCGGACAAACTGACCCCCGAGCTCGCCGACCTGTCAGAGCCGGCGGTCTCCTTTGCGCCGAAGGGGCACAAGGTGCTGCCCGAAAGCAAGCTGCTGGTCGAAAGCGGGCTGGGCGTCGACCTGACCGACCAGTCCATCACCCTTCCGCTGCACAAGGGCGAGTTCCGAGGTAAGAGGGTCTGGTACATCCTCACCGAGGCTTCGGACTTCGGGCTGGCCAACGACCTCGGCGTGAACTTCTCCCCCAAGCTCGCCAACATGGCGGTGGGCTGCCCCCGGTGTGTCCAGGACGTGACGCTCAAGGGTTCGCCGAAGAACAAGTTCGGCGAGGCGGTGGTCAAGTTCCAGGGCGTTCCCGACTTCAGCCCCCGCCGGCAACTGGTCCCGGGTCCGGCCGCCGGTCCCGGTGCCTTCCCGCCCGCCAGTGCCACGCCGGGCGCGGTCGGGGACGGGCGGTACAGCCCGTTCATCCGCATCAGGGGCTCGAGCGTCGTCTACAACGCCGCGATCGTGGCTTCCGGCGACGGCCCCTTCGATGTCGAGCGCCATAAGAACACCGCGGACCGCGTGCTCAGCATCAAGAAGCCCAAGCCCGCCGAGCCGGGGAAGCTGTCCACCCCGACCGCCGAGATGCTCCTGGTTCGGGGCAAGGAGGCCGACCAGACGATCTTCTATCTCAGCACCGAGGCCTCCCAGCGCACGGCGGCAACGCTCGAGCGCGCAACCTTCGTGCCGCTGCTTCAGGGGTCGGCCTTCTTGGGAGGTGACGACTTCCTCGGGGCGGCGCGGGAGCGGATCTTCCTGTTCTCCAACGGCCAGACCGGTGCGAGCAACCCCGAGGCTCAGGGGCTCAGCCACCTGATCGTCGATGGTCGCGGCGCCGAGGACGCCAGCCTGAAGAACACGGGGCTGCTGAAGGCTCTGGGTGAGAACGACGGCGACGCACAGAACGTACTCGGGGACTTTCCCTCGCTCACCGACCCCCGCCACGCGAATGCGTACAGCCCCCTGTGGGACGCCCAGGTCGGAGAGTGGAGCCAAAAGGCAATCGACGCGGGGCTGAACAAGCGCCAGACCGACGAAAACCGCATCCTGAACCTCGCGGCCAAGAGACCCGACCTGCTGACCGGCCCGGGAGGCGCGCCATACGGCTCGGCCGGGTTCGTCATCAACTGCCCGACGGTTGCCTTCGAGGACAGGGTGCCCGCCAAAGCCGCGGTCGCACCCACGCCCGGTGGTCAGTTCTAGCCCACCACGACGGACTCGGGGGGCCGAGAGTGGTCCTCCTGGCTCTCCCGCCACCCGAATCCGTCGAGACCCTGGCAACGCACAGATTGGAGATCGAGGGTGATGAGTCAGGTTCCCGAAGAAGAGCCGCCGCGCGAGCGGGGCGCCATCGAAGAGCTCGCTTCAGACCCCGCGTCGCGCAAGCGGTTCCTGAAGATGCTCGGAGGTGGCGGGGCCGCCACAGCCGGCTTCGCGCTGTTGCTCAACGCCTGCGGGGGCGGGGGCGGGGGCGGCAATGGCGGCGGCGGCGAGGTGGAGACCTCGAAAGGGCCGACCGCGGCTCCGCCCTCGGCCCCTCCGCCCAAGCCGGCCGCCGACGTGGACATCGTCAACTACGCGCTGACGCTCGAATACGTGGAGTCCGACTTCTACCGTGCGGTGATTCAGCGGGGACTGTTCAGCGGCAGGCGGCTCGACCTGCTGAAGGCCATCGGCGACCACGAGCTTCAGCACGTCGAGGCCCTCACCAACACCGTGGCACAGCTCGGGGGCACACCCGTGCCGAAGCCCAGGACGAGGTTTGCCCTGGGAAGCGCCTCCGCCGTGGCGACCCTCGCTGCGACCGTCGAGAACCTGGGCGCATCGGCCTACCTCGGTCAGGCGGGCAGGATCAAGAGCAAGGAGGTGCTGGCCGCCGCCCTGTCGATCCACACGGTTGAGGCCCGGCACGCCGCCGCTCTCAACCGCCTGACTGGCAAGCGGCCGACCCCTCAAGGGGCCTTCGCCAAGCCGGCCACGATGGCCCAGGTGCTGCCGAAGGTCATGCCGTTCATAGTCAGCTAGGCATCGCGAACAGGAGACTCGATCATGGTCAACACCAAGCTGGCGGCGCCGGA
>JBBRYO010000233.1:0-3854 GCA_038237595.1 Candidatus Limnocylindrales bacterium
AAGGCCGGATGCCGCTGGACCGGACCATTGCGTGCGAGCTGGGACGGCAATGCATCGTCCCCCGTTACGATCGCCTCGTACGGGGATGGTGCGATGCCGATCGTCGAGAACTTCTTCGACGACATCGAGATCTCGGGCTCATGGATCGTTATCAGGGACGTTCACGTCCGTTCCGATCCTCCAGGTCTGGAACATGCCTGTCGGGACCAACCCGCCGGCCAGCGCTTCGGCATTCGGTTCCTGCCGGGCGCGCACGACGACGTGGCTCAGGACTCTCTCGTCACAGAACTCTATTCCGGTGTTCGCATCGACCTCGGCGCGTCGCGGATCAAGGTGATCCACAACGTCTTCCGCGACAACAACATGAAGAATCCCGACCCGAAGTCCGATGCCGGCGCCACAGCCATCGACGTTCATGGTGACGACAACGCGATTTCCTACAACACGATCTCCGGTAGCGTCACCTGCTCACCGTTCTTCGGGGGGTGGGACGGCTCGGCCGTTTCAATCTTCCAGGGCCAGCACAACGTGATCGACCACAACGTGTCGTCTCAGAACCACGCATTCATCGAGATCGGCGACCCACGCTCGGCCGACACGCTCATTGCCTACAACTCCGATCACTCGGACCTGGTGAACGCGAACTTCCTGGTCGTGCATGGCGTGGGATCGAGGTACGGTGTGACGCACGGCACGCGCGCATACCACAACACGACCGTGCTGACCCAGCCAGATGCAGGCGCAATCCTGTGTGCAGGCGATGTCGACGCGCGCATCCTCAGCCTGCGAGACAACATCATCTGGAGCAACGGTCGGATCGGGACATCGCGCATCCCGTTCGACGAGGGCGGCAATATCTACTGGTCATCGAATGGACAGCCGGACTTTCAGATGCCGGTCTCTCCCGACTCGCTGGTGGTGGATCCCAGGCTGGTCGACGCGGTAGGCGGCGATTTCCACCTGGAGCCGGATAGTCCGGCAATCGACGGCGCGGGCGCGGACGATATGGGCGCGCCCGGGGCCGTCGATCAGGCTGGAGTTCCGGTTCCGCAGGGCGCAGCACCGGATATCGGCGCTTACGAGCTCCCTGCACCAGGCGCTACCAGCGGTGCGACGCCGACGGCCACCCCAGGCACCTCCGAGATTCCCGGCCTGTCGCCGACGATCCCCGGACCAACGTCACCGCCCGGCACGGCCATTCCGTCCGGGCCCAAGGCAACGTCGAGCCCGCTCCCCACCGTGCGCCCGAAGCCGACCGACGTACCACCACAATCCGGGGCGGGCGGGGTCAGCTGGGAAGTCCTGGTCGGGATCGGGCTCGGGGTGGCTGTCCTGATCGTTATCCTGCGGCGCAGACCGGCCGGGTGAGCGATGTCAGGGCCCGGCGTACACTCGGACGGGCCCCAGCAGTCAACCCAAGGAGCGAGCACCCATGAAACTCTTCCTGGACACGGCCGACATCGAGGAGATCCGGATCGCCGCACGGTGGGGCGTCCTGGACGGCGTGACCACCAATCCCACGCTGTACGCCAAGGTCGGCGGCTCGTACGAGTCGATCCTCCGGGAGATCTGCAAGCTGACCTCTGGACCCGTCAGCGCGGAGGTCGTGGCCGAGGACGCGGAGGGCATGCTCACCGAGGGCCGCGCTTATGCCCGGCTCGCACCCAACATCGTGGTCAAGGTGCCGATGAGCGAGGAAGGGCTGGAGGCGATCTCCCGGTTCGCCGAGGAGGGCATCAAGACCAACTGCACGCTCATCTTCACGGCCAACCAGGGCCTCCTCGCGGCGAAGGCCGGCGCCTCGCTGCTCTCTCCGTTCGTGGGCCGCATCGACGACATCAACGAGGACGGCATGGAGGTCATCCGCGAGCTTGTCGCGATCGTCGAGCTGCACGACATCGAGACCGAGGTCCTGGCCGCGTCCATCCGGCATCCGCGCCACGTGACCGAGGCGGCGCTCGCGGGCGCACACATCGCGACCCTGCCGATGAAGGTGCTCCAGATGATGGTCCACCACCCCCTCACCGACAAGGGCATCGTCACGTTCCGCCAGGACTGGGAGAAGGCACGCGCCGCAGCCAAGGTCACGACGGCCAAGTCGACCGCGGGGTAGCACCCTGGCGCAGCCGTCGCGGTGCCTTGTAGCGCCATTGAATCGCGGGGCGGACGGCTGACACGACGATGCCGACGTGCGGCTTTCCCAGCGTGATTGCCGCACAGCTGGAACATGAAAGCGCTTGACCTGATCCGGCGCGGTGCTATGATCTGCGTAGCCCCTCGAACCTCCCCCGACGCCGCTGCTGCATGCCGCCGCCTCGGGGCCCTTCCAGACGTTCTGTGCGGGGGCATTCCTGTTTCGAGGAGCCACCCGGGCCGTAGCCCGACCATTCACGCTCGTCCATGGCCGAGCCCCCGTAAGGACGCACAAGGTGCCGATGAATATCAACGAACTCAAGAGCAAGAACATCAAGGAACTCGTCCAGATCGGGGGAGACCTCGAGGTCGCCGACGCCCGAGATATGGGCAAGGACGATCTCGTCGAGCGCATCCTCCAGCGCCAGGTCGAGCGCGGCGGGCAGGTCTACGCGACCGGCATCCTCGACGTGGTGGAGGACGGCTTCGGCTTCATGCGTCGGCGGGGACTCATGCCCGGCCCGGACGACATCTACGTCAGCTCCAGCCAGGTCCGCCGCTTCGGCCTGCGGCCCGGCGATCGCGTCAGCGGCGTCACCCGCTCGCCGAAGGATGGCGAGAAGTACTGGGGACTGCTGCGCGTCGAGTCGGTCAACGGCGTCGACCCGGAGACGGCCAAGCGCCGCCCGCACTTCGACGTCCTCACGCCGATTCACCCGATCGAGCTGATCAACCTCGAAACGGATCCCAAGAATCTCAGTCAGCGCCTGATCAACCTGGTCAACCCGATCGGCAAGGGCCAGCGCGCGCTGATCGTCAGCCCGCCGAAAGCCGGCAAGACGATGCTGCTCAAGGCCATCGCCAACGGCATCTCCGCGAACTATCCGGAGATCCTGCTGATGGTCGCGCTCATCGGCGAGCGGCCAGAGGAAGTCACGGACATGCGCCGCTCGGTCAAGGGCGAGGTCATCAGCTCGACCTTCGATGAGCCCACCGAGAATCACACCCACGTTGCCGAGATGGCGCTCGAGATCGCCAAGCGCCAGGTGGAGACGGGCCGCGACGTCGTGGTGCTGCTCGACTCGATCACCCGCCTCGCGCGCGCGTACAACCTGGCGCTGCCGCCTTCCGGCAGAACGCTCACCGGCGGCATGGACCCCATCGCGCTCTATCCGCCCAAGCGCTTCTTCGGCGCCGCGCGGAAGCTCGAGGAAGGCGGCTCGCTGACGGTCATCGGGACGTGTCTCGTGGACACCGGATCCCGCATGGACGACGTGATCTACGAAGAGTTCAAGGGCACTGGCAACTCCGAGCTCATCCTTGACCGGAAGCTTGCCGAGAAGCGCATCTTCCCGGCCATTGACGTTCAGCGCTCCGGCACCCGCCGCGAGGAGCTGCTCCTCGAGGAGGGCACCCTCAAGATGGTGTGGACGATGCGCCGGATGCTCAGTGCAGTCGGCACGAACGAGGGAATCGAGCTCCTGCTCAACCGGCTGGCCAAGACCGAATCGAACGCCCAGTTCCTCGCAACCCTGACCAAGCAGGCTGCCGCCGAAGCGTAGCTCGCGGCGATTGCCGGCGACTCAACCGGCGATCGACTCCCGCTCGACTGGCGAGCGGCCGCCGGTCCACCGCGGCTTTGCCACGCCACGCCCGCCGCTCAGCACCGGGTTGGCTGCGGGGCGCCGAGCGCTCCACCGCGGATCGACGACAGATCCACC
>JBBRYO010000234.1:0-3798 GCA_038237595.1 Candidatus Limnocylindrales bacterium
GCTGGTGCCCTCGGCTGCAGCCATTGCAACGGCGAGCAGGGGCAGCTCGTCGATCAGCTCTGCGATTCGGTCGCCGGACAACTCGATCGCGTGAAGCTGAGGCGCCACGCGAACGAGCAGGGTGCCCTCAGGCTCGGGCCCTTCGGTGGCGCTTGGTTCGACGTCGATCTTCGCGCCCATTTCCCGCAGCACGTCGAGGATCGCGAGGCGGGACGGATTGAGCCCCACGCCCGGCAGCCGGATCTCGGCATCGGGGTGGATCGAGCCGGCAACGAGCCAAGCCGCGGCGGACGAGATATCGCCGGGCACGTCGAACGTTTGAGCCGCGAAGCCTGCCGGCCCATCGATGGTCGTGGTAACGCCGTCGCGTGAGACCGGTGCACCGAGCCAGCCCAACAGTCGTTCGGTGTGATCACGGGTCGGGCCCGGCGTCTCGATCGTGGTTCGCCCGTCCGCGGCGAGTGCCGCCAGCGTGACCGCGCCCACGATCTGGGCGCTTGCCACCGGAAGTCGATGGGCCATGGCCTGGATGGACGTCCCTCCGCGGACGTGCATGGGCAACCGCCCGTTGGTGGTCTCGACGTCGGCGCCCATCGCACGAAGCGGCACAGCGACCCGCTCCATCGGCCGCCCGGAGAGACTCTCGTCACCGACCAACGTCGCCGCGGAGGCGGCGCCGCGACCGGCAAGGGCCCCGGCCATCAGCCTGGCGGTCGTGCCGGAGTTGCGGCAGTCAAGCCTCTCGCCTCCGCTGCCGATGAGCCGTGCGCGTTCTGTCGACCCTGCCCCATTGATCCAGAACTCCGTGGCTCCGCCGTCCATGGGCTTCTCGCCCGCCATCGCGCCGAGTTCGTGCAGCACCGATGCCGTGGCGCGTACGTCGGCGCCGGGACGTCGAACGGTCACCTCCGCCTCGCCGCTCGCCATGGCATTGAAGAGCAGCGCGCGATGCGCGATCGACTTGTCCGACGGCACGCGAAGCTCGCCCCGGAGCGCGGCCGCGAAGCCCACGCGCCGGGGCCCGGGAAAGCCCGGTTCGGCTTGACTCACGCAGCGGATCCTGACGGCGCGCCGGTGACTTCGGCGGAAGCCTGCGCGGCCAGCGCCGCCTGACGCCGTTGCGCCGAGCGCGATGCCCGCAGCACGGCCGCGAACACCATCTCGCGTTCCTCCGAAGTGAGGACGCCGCCCGTGGTCTCGGCCGTCTTCTCGAGCAATGCCCGCTCGCGGCCGACGTCGTGACCGTGGTCGGTGGAGGGGCGGGACTGCTGCACCGCGACGGCGAGCTGGGCGCGCTCCTCGAGGAGCGCCGCCAGCCGCGCGTCCACGTTGTCGATGCGCCATCGCAGACGCTCCAGGTCTCTGGGGATGGGCATCGGTGCGACGGCCTTCGCCGCGGGCTCGCGCAGGTACTCGAGCCGCCGAAGATCGTCCATCAGGTCGCCGAACTCGGGGAAGGAGAGCGACTGGTCGGAGTCCGATCGTGCGCGCGGCGGATCAGGGTGCACCTCGATGATGATCGCGTCGGCACCCACGGCCGCCGCAGCCAGCGCCATCGGTCGGACGAGCGAGCGGTGCCCGGTCCCGTGGGACGGGTCGATCATGATCGGCAGGTGGGTCAGCTCGCGGAGCACGGGCACAGCAGACAGGTCGAGTGTGTTCCGGGTGGAGGGCTCGAAGGTGCGGATCCCGCGCTCACACAGGATCACATTGGGGTTGCCGCTCGAGAGGATGTACTCGGCGGCCATCAGCCACTCCTCGATCGTGGCGCCGAAGCCGCGCTTCAGGAGGATCGGCTTCTTGCTCTGACCGACCGCGCGGAGCAGCACGAAGTTATGCATGTTCCTGCTGCCGACCTGGAGCATGTCCACGTAGCGGTCGAACATCTCCACGTCCGCCGGATCGGTGATCTCGGAGACGACCGGCAGGCCCGTCTCCTCGCGGGCCTCGGCCAGAAGCTTGAGGCCTTCCTCTCCGAGCCCCTGGAAGGCGTAGGGCGACGTGCGCGGCTTGAACGCGCCGCCACGAAGTGCCACCGCGCCCTCGCGCTTCACCCACTGCGCGGTCGCGACGAGCTGCTCGCGGGACTCCACGGCGCAGGGTCCGGCCATGATCTGGAGGGAGCTGCCGGGTCCGACGTCCACCCCACCCACGCGGACGCGCGTCCGGTCGGGATGGTGCTCCCGGCTGGTGAGCTTGTAGGGCTTGGTGACCCGGATGACCTGCTCTACACCGGGCAGGGAAATGATGTGCTCGACGCGTTCCACGTCCGGCCCGACCACGCCGATCACGGTGCGCTCCTCTCCAACGCTCACGAACGCCTCGAGGTGGTTCTCCTCGATGGTCCGTCTGACCTCGTCGATCTCTTCCCCGGTTGCCCCGGTGCGCATCACCACGATCATCTGGCCTGCCGTCCTGTCTCTGTCACTGGCGCTGTCGTTCTCTCGAGGGAAAACAAAAACGCAGGGGTCTTTCGACTCCTGCGTTCAGCGGGCACGAGTGCCTCTGCTGCCGAGATTCACTCGGCGGCCTCGTACCCGCTAGGCGTAAAACCAGAAGAACGACTTCATGAGGGGCCGGACGATAGCCGCTAGGTTCCGCGGTGTCAACGTCAGCCGTAGTCGCGCATGTCGTCGAGGACCACGCGGCCACCGACCTCGACCGTCCCGCCGGCTCCGGGGCGCGCGTACAGCTCCGATCCGACGCCCTGCCTGATGGTCAGCGCCCTGCCAAGCTTCTCGCCCAAGACCACGGCCGCCGCTCCGGTGGCCTCGTCCTCGCGGATTCCGTGGCCGGGCGCGAAGTAGCGCGAGCGAAGGGTTCCGGCGGCCTCGTCGATCCAGGCCCAGGCGTACAGGGAGTCCTCGTTCTCCGGCGGGCCGGTCATGCGCTCGACCTTGATCGGGTCGTCGTACTGGACGAACTTCATCGGGTGCACCCAGGCCGCTCGGGCACGGATCCAGGCGAGCTCGTCCGCCTGCCACGTCGCGACGACCCCCGCGGGAACGATCAGTCGATCGACCGTCACCCCGGTGTGGCGAAGCAGCCAGGACGTCCCGACCGTGGGATGACCGGCGAACGGCAGCTCGCGACCAGGCGTGAAGATCGCGATCTGGGCGCCTTCCCCGTCCACCTTGTCGACGAAGACGGTCTCGGAGAACCCGAGAGCGCTCGCGACAGGGAGGCGTTCGCCGTGCGGGACCGTCGCTCCCTCGAGGAAGACGCCGAGCGGATTGCCGCCGCGACCATTCGGTCCGACGAAGACGCGCAGCACGTGCAGCCGGGTCATCTCCTGGCTCCCTTCCCGTTGGCGTTGAGGCGCTCCAGGGCCAGGCGCTGGAGCGCAATGATCGACAGGGCGTCGGTGATGCGGCCGTCGAGGGTCATGGCCACGGCCTCATCGAAGGGTTCCCAGCGGAGCGTCACGTCTTCCGTGCCCTCGAGCTCGGTGGGGCCCTCGGAGAGGCCCGTCGCCAGGAAGAGGTGCGCGACCTCGTCGGTGACGGAGTTGGAGACGTGCACGACGCCCAGCTCGCGCCACTCCGCTGCCGAGAGACCGGTCTCCTCCCGCAGTTCGCGCGCTGCGCCGTCAAGCGGCGACTCATCTCCGGGCACGCCGCCTTCCGGGATCTCGAGGGAGTGGCTGTCCAGGGTGTAGCGCCACTGGCCGACGAGGGCCACGCGATCGCGGGCATCGATCGCCACCACGCCGACGGCCACATTGGCCAGGTGCACGACCCCGTAGACGCCGTCGGCGCCGTCGGGCCGGACCACGTCGTCGTGGTAGATCGTCAGCCA
>JBBRYO010000235.1:0-3732 GCA_038237595.1 Candidatus Limnocylindrales bacterium
AGCAACGTCATCGCGTTGGCGGCACTGAACTGGCGGGAGGCGAACATCTCCATCGGCACCATCGGAGCCGACTCTCCCCGCTCCGCCAGGACGAAGGCGACCAGGGCGGCAGCTCCGACTACTGCCGACGTGAGCACGACGGTCAACGACATCGTCTCGGCTTCGATCAGGGCGAAGGTGAGCCCGGCAAGGCCGATGACGCCGAGGGCAGCCCCGAGGAGGTCGAAGTGCTTGGCGCTCTCCGGGTCACTGGTCTCGGGGACCCACCGGACGGCGATGAGGACCGTGGCCAGGGCGATCGGCAGGTTGAGCAGGAAGACCCATCGCCAGCTGGCGTACTGCACCAGCCAGCCACCGACGAACGGCCCGAGCGCGGCGGCGATGCCACCAAGGCCCGACCAGGCGCCGATGGCCCGGCTGCGGTCCTCGCGGCGGAAGGCACCCTGGATCATGGACAGGCTTCCCGGCGTCAGCAGCGCCGCGCCGATCCCCTGCAGCACCCGGGCGCCGATCAGCTGGGTCGGGCTCTGGGCGATGCCGCAGAGCAGCGAGCCACCCGTGAACCAGATGACGCCGAGGACGAAGATCCGCCGCCGTCCGTAGCGGTCACCGAGCGAGCCCCCGAGCAGGATCAGGGATGCGAGCGCCAGCAGGTAGCCGTTGGTGATCCACTGCAGCTCCGCGAGGCTGGCGTCCAGCTCGGTTCCGATCCGGCGCAGCGCGACATTGACCACGGTGCCGTCCAGCAGTGCCATGCCGGAGCCGAGGACGGCGGCGGCAAGGATTGCCCGCCCGGTGCCGGACTCGTAGCTCACCAGGTCGCTCACGGTCGCAACCTACCCGCACGCCGCGCGAGACTCCTGACGCGCATGTTGGCGTTAGGGTGAATAGCGTGCGACAGGAGCAAAACCTCAAGACACTCCTAACGCGACCGTCCAAGGCGCCGGTTGCCTCGCCGGTACTCATTGCGGCGGCCCTCGGCCTGGTCTACGTGCTGTGGGGGTCGACGTACCTCGCGATCAGGGTGATGGTCACCGACTTGCCGCCGCTGGCCTCAGCCAGCTGGCGCTACCTCGCGGCCGCCGTGCTCTTGGGTGCGGGCTTGGCGGTCAAGGGCGGCTGGCGCCGGCTGGCCGCCTCCCCGCGGGAGCTTGCCGGATGTGCGCTGCTCGGGCTCCTGCTGCCGACCCTTGGCAACGGCCTGGTCTCGGTGGCGGAGTCCCGTGGCGCTCCCTCCGGGATCGCGGCGCTGATCGTGGCCGCCGTTCCCCTGTGGATCATCATCTACCGGAGGGTGTCGGGGGACCGCCCACGCGCGCGGACCGTCGCGGGAGTCCTACTGGGCTTTGCCGGCTTGGTCGGTCTCATCGCCGCGAGCGGGTTGGGCGGCGACGTAAAGCTCATACCGTGCCTGATCGTCGCCGTGGCGTCGATTTGCTGGTCGTTCGGGTCGTGGTGGATGCCGCGCCTGTCGCTGCCCCGCGACCCGTTCGTGATCACGGTCTACGAGATGCTCTTCGGATCGGTCTTCCTGTGCGCCATGGCGCTCGCGGGGGGCGAGAGCGTTGTACCACACGGGGGCTCGGCACACGCCTGGATCGCGTGGACCTACCTCGTAACGTTCGGCTCAGTGGTGGCCTTCACGGCCTACGTGTGGGTGCTGGACGCGGCACCGATCTCGCTGGTCGCGACGTACGCCTACGTCAACCCGGTCGTCGCGGTGTTCCTCGGCTGGCTGGTCCTCTCGGAGCCGGTGACCGTGCCGATCGTGCTGGGCGGCAGCGTCGCCGTCGTCGGCGTGGCGATCGTCGTAGCCGCGGAGCGGCACTCCAACGGCTCCCCTGCCGCTGAAACGACCTAGGGCGAGGATCGTTTGATCAGCCCCAGTCCCGGAAGTCGGTCCTTCCGATTGACCGGTGACGCAGAGTGCGTCACCGTGAGTGGCAGTGGAGCCAATTGACGACCGGGCCAGCGAGGTCTTGCCCACGCTCGGGGTTCTCGTGGATGCCGCTGATGCGGCCCTCCATCCATGGGTCCGCGACCATGTTCCCGAGTCGGTTCGGCGGCAGGCACTGGCCGACGAGCTGGGGTTCTGGCTGCACACCGCGGCTCAGGACAGCGGGTATGCGCAAACCTATGCACGAGACGCCCCACGAAGCGGCCAGCCCGCTGACGCGTACCTCGATCGGTGGTTCGCTTTGGGCGCGGAAAGGCATGGCGCGCAGGGGCATGTATTGGCCGGCCCCCGCTATCTGGGCCGGGACCCCGATCTGCCCTTCGTCGGTGTCTCCGCGAGCGACCGTCCTCTTACCTCGGCAGACCAGTACCGCCTAGTCGCTCTAGCGCGCGAGGCGTTCGCCGCCTTCGAGCCAGGTTTCGTGCTGGTGACCACGGCTGATCCGGTCGGGGCGTGGCCGGACACGCGTCCGAAGATGCGTCAGGTGGTGGGCCTGCTGAGAGATCTTCGACGCCGAGACACGCCCCGAGAGCTCACCACGGCGCCACGCACCGACACCGCCTTCTACGACCACTACCGAGAGATCCACGCGGTGCACGTCGCCCAGGAACCGGCGCACGCTCGGCACGCGCGTTGTGAGGACCGAGATGAGCTGGCGGACCTTGCCCGTCAGGGCATGGTTTTCGACGTACAGGTGAACGGCACGTGGGTTGGCGTGGTCGCCGCGGAGCCTGATGCACGTCGCGGTATCCGCGGTGTGACGGTGGTCGAGCTCCTCCTTGACCACAAGTACCGCGGCCGCGGTTACGGGCAGCACCTCAGCACGCTCTTGGCGCAGGCGGTGCGGCTGCCTGACGAGGAATGTCTGATGGGCACCATCCACGTCGAGAACGTCGCCGCGTACCGTTCCGCTCTTCGCGCCGGCCGGGTCGACGTCGGCGGCGAGATCGTCATTCCGCTCTGAGCCGCCTGGTCCGCTGGACGGATTGAGCTAGACGAGCGAGGCCAGCCAGGCGTCGTGGAGGTCGGAGAACCTGCCGGAACCGGCCAGAACCAGCTCGTCCGGCTGCCCGTCCTCGACGATCTCGCCGTGCTCCAGCACCAGCACCCGGTCGGCGATCTCGACCGTCGAAAGTCGATGCGCGATGATGATCGCCGTTCGGTGGGCCAGAATCGTGCGAAGTGCCCGCTGCACGAGCCGCTCCGATGGTACGTCGAGGCTCGACGTCGCCTCGTCGAGGATCAACACGGCAGGGTCGGCGAGGAACGCCTGCGCGAACGCGACGAGTTGTCGCTGCCCGGCCGAGAGCCGGCCTCCCCGGTTGGCGACGTCGGTGTCGTATCCCTGAGGCAGCGCGGTGATGAAGTCGTGGGCACCGATGGCCTTCGCCGCCTGCACGATGTCTTCGCGGGTGGCGGTGGGCCGGCCGAACAGGATGTTGTCGGCCACCGTGCCGTTGAAGAGGTAGTTCTCCTGGGTCACCATCACGATGGCCCGCCGCAGGTCGTCCTCTGAGAGCAGTCGAAGGTCGATGCCGTCGATACTGACCTGACCCTCGTCCGGGTCGTAGAACCTGGCCACCAGCTTCGCCAGCGTGGTCTTGCCCGCGCCCGTCGTACCGACGACGGCGATAGTCTGCCCGGCCGGGATGTCGAGGTCGAGACCATGAAGAACCGGGCGACCCTCGACGTAGGAGAACCGCACGCGCCGGAAGCTGAGTGCCCCGTCGGCCTCCGGCAGCGGCGTCGACGCGGCCGGCTCTGCGACGGACGGC
>JBBRYO010000236.1:0-3732 GCA_038237595.1 Candidatus Limnocylindrales bacterium
ACCAATCCGTCCGTGATCGCCCCACCCCACCAGCTGCGGTGCTCGACCGTCAGGACCGCGCCATCAGCCCGCCGACACGGTGATTACGGGCCCAAGCTACCCGAGTGCCGGAGCGTCGGTGGATCCGGGCTTAAGCGGGGGACGATCTCGGCGACGGCTCCGGCGAGGAGGGGACGCGCGAACAGGTTTCCTGCCGAACATCTCGCCGGTGGGCGCCCCTGCATCGATCCGTCGCCGACCGTCGTCACCGGGCCGCGCGCGCCTCGCGCGCGATATGATCTCGCGGCCGGAAACTCGGCTAGGGTGGTTATGGGCAGCGGGATCTTGAGGATCTGCGTGGCGATCGCGGTGGGCATCACGATGGCAGCGTGCGCGGGAACTGCCAGTCCGAGTAGCCATGGGACCATCGCCTCGCCAGCGGACGCGTCGTCGGTGCCGACGCCTCTGCCAAGTCAGGCTGCGTCGAGCCCAACGCCCACATCGATCCCGTGTCCGAACGTAGAGGGCGGGGCGTGTCTCGGGCCGATCGCAGCCGGCACCTACACCACGAAGATCTTCGTCCCCTCCCTCACGTATACGGTGCCCAACGGCTGGTCGAACTTCGAGGACACGCCGGGGAACTTCCTGCTCGTGCCGCCGGGCTATGACCTGCCAGGTGTGAACGGCGACAGCAGCGACTTCATCGGCGTGTACTCGACGATCGCGGCACCCAATGGGTGCGATCCTGGGACAGCGCCGGGGGTCGGCCTCACGCCGGCAGACCTCAAAGCCTGGTACGAGAGCCACCAGGGGCTGCATGTGACGTCGAAGCCCACCACGGTCGGCGGGCGCCGGGGCTTCGTCTTGGAGATCCGGATGCGCGACGACTGGACGAAGACCTGCTCCTACTCGAACGGCCATCCCGTCGTGCCCCTGCTCGTCGGAACCGGCCGGACGGGCCTCGACCACAACATCGCGGCCGGACGGGCCTGGCGGCTCTACCTGCTCGACAACGCCGGCGGCACGATGGCCATCGAGGTGGTGGACGTCGCGGATTCGGGCCACCTCGACGCGTACGCCAAGATCGCGGAGGCGATGGTCTTCGGCGGGTAGGTCGGGGTGCCATCGGAAGCGTCGTGCGGCGACCTCGGGATCAGGCGCTCTCCATTGAGAACCTCAGCCACTCGGCGGCACCTTCGAGTGGAATCCATCTTGATCCGGTCTGGGTACCCGCACGTCTGACTCCTGTCGGGCGCGCCATCGACAGTCAGCTTTCGACGGTCGACCGCGCTTCGGCGGCGGTGAGACCGCTACCGAATCCGGGAGAGCAACCTGGTGGCGGCTGCTCGGCGCGCCCGAGCGGCGGCGGCGGGTCGCGGGGCGGTCTTGAGGCTGGTCGCGTGATCAACAACCACCAGCGTGTGCGCTCCCCAGCGAGTGGTCTTCGGACCGGCCCATGCCGTTACGCTCGTGCCCAGCACGACGATCGAGGCGACTGATCGCTTTCCAGGACGCCGCCGCCAGCCCGACCTGGCGGACATTCGCAGGAGCGGTCGCGAGGACATGCCCGATTCGATAGCCATCGCTTGTTCCTCCTGGACGCTGGGGGCGTCCGTGTCACGGGGCGGGTCGGTCTCGCCAGTGGCTCGAGGCAACGCAGGCGGCCGTGGTGTGCAGTGCGCGTCATCGCCCCTCGCCTGTCGGGGCCTCGGTCTACCACGCATTCGGGCGGCTGTGGAGGAGCAGACCGGCACGACGACGGGCAGGTTGCCCCGGACAGTCAACCACGCGGCCACAGACCGCCGAGCACCCTTCGTCACAGACACGAGACTTCCGTGTTATCGCTTCGACATCAGGTTGTCATGCGCGCGGTCCAGGCTGCCTCCCGACCCCAGGATCATCCGGGGCACATGGAGGAAGGACTCACATGCGACGTACTCTGGCAACAGTCGTGGGCCTGGCCGCTCTGCTTATCGGAACCATTGGCGCGAGCTCAGCGAGCGCGTCGAGCCACGCCGGCGCGGTGTTCACGATGTCCAATGCGGCCGGCGGCAACCGCGTGCTCGTCTGGACACGGGACCCGGCCGGCACCCTTTTTCCGGCGGGTAGCTACGCAGCGGGCGGGCTGGGCACCGGTGCCGCCCTCGGCAACCAGGGCGGCCTGACGCTCAGTCACAACGGACGTTGGCTCTACGCCGTGGATGCCGGCAGCGACGAGGTCTCGGTGTTTCGCGTGCACGGCGCAGTGTTGGCGCTCGTCGAGGTCGCGTCGACCGGAGACCTGCCGATCAGCGTCAGCGCGTTCGGGCGCTTGGTCTACGTGCTGCACGCCGGCGGAGCCGGCGGTATCGAAGGCTTCAGCCGTGCTTTCAACGGGACGCTGACCGCCATCGCCGGCTCCCAGAGGGGGCTGACGAACGGCGCGGCCGGCCCAGCCCAGATTGGCTTCACGCCGGACGGCCGGCGCCTGATCGTCACGGAGAAGGCGACCGGCATGCTCGATCGCTACTTCGTCGACGCGACGGGTGTGGCACACGGCCCCAACTCGGTGGCGTCGGAAGGCGCAACTCCCTTTGGGTTCGGCATCAGCCGCAATCGCACGTTGGTCGTCGCCGAGGCATTCGGTGGCGTCCCCGATGCCAGCGCGGTCTCGACCTACAAGCTTGGCCCGCATGGTGGCCTTCACCCGGTGAGCTCCTCGGTTCCGACCACGGAGACGGCGGCCTGCTGGATCGCGATCACGCCTGATGGCCACTACGTCTACACGACCAACACCGGCAGCGGAACGGTCACCGGCTACCGGCTGGCGGCTGACGGATCGGCGACGATCCTCGACGCCGACGGCGTAACCGGCACGGTTGGGGCCGGAAGCGCGCCCATCGATGCGGGTGTGTCATCCGATGGCGGCACCCTCTACGTGCTTGCATCGGGCACGCACGACCTGATGGCGTTCCGGATCCATGCCGACGGCTCGCTTTCGCTGCGGCCCGGCGTCAACGCGCTCCCGAGCTCTGCGAACGGCCTTGCCGTGAACTGACGGCGCGCTGCATTCGGCACTCACCTGGGCCGCCCGGTAAACCTTGCCGGGCGGCCTGTCCACGCCAGCCTTTGGGGGACGTTACTCTTTCGCCCGCAACGACGGCCCGAGGTTCCGGGTGCGCACGAGGGCTATCTCTTCATCCCGCATGCGCCAGGCCGGATCGCCTTCCTGATCGCCATCTTCGACGACGCTGCCACGTACCGGACGAAACGCGAAGCCCGGCGCAGCACGCCTGGGACCTTCGCCTGCGCGGCCAACTGGACGCGGATCCGGACTGGATGGACGGCACGTTCACGCCCGCCTGACGCCTGTACGGGCGGCCAGCCCAACCGTCGGCGTTCGTAAACCTGGATCGCGACAAGCTGCCGAGCGTGGCCTGACGGGTGACAAGAGAAGGGCCGGGTCTGGGGCACCGGCCCTTCGGATCGTTCTCGCGCTCGGCGGCCTACCGACCACCCTCTCCAACGACGCATACCGCCAGGCTCACGCTACTTGTGGCTTCGGCCGAAAGGCCCAGCACCCAAGAGGCCAGGAGCGTGTTGTGTCGGCTACTTGGTGCCGCAGCCGCAACAGTGTTTGTCGCAGCAGCACTCAGCACATCGGGTGCGCATGATCTTCCTCCCTTCCATGGCACATCGTACCTCCGAGAGATCCCCGATCCGACGACCCGGCAGCGGCAGAGGGAAGGGATCCGGAAAGCACGGTCCTATTGG
>JBBRYO010000237.1:0-3728 GCA_038237595.1 Candidatus Limnocylindrales bacterium
CAGAGGCCAACGGACAAGCCGACGAGGATCAGGGGCGTGGCCGAAACGACCGTGTCAACCAGGCCGTTGACTGACCCGAGTGAGCCCTGGAGGATCGCCAGGTACGTCGTAACCGGAAGAAACAGGTCGAAATGGCCGGTCACGATCGGGCTCGAGGCAATCATGATGATCGCCCCGACCAGCAGGGCGAGCACGATGGCACCGGCAGGAAGCGCCAGCTGCGCGCGTATGCGGGCAACCATCAGACGGTGACCTCCTCGGGCGCTTCGGGCGGCGTGATGCCGCTTCCTCTGCCACCGGTCGCCATCAGCAGCCCGACCTGCTCGCGGTCCGCATCACGCCCGTCCAGGACGCCCACCAGTTTCCCGCGATAGAGCACACCGATCCGGTCCGAGAGCTCGAGGACCTCGTCGAGCTCCGCCGACACGAGCAGCACTGCGGTTCCCGCGTCCCGCTTGGCGATGGTCTGGCGGTGGATGAACTCGACGCTTCCCACGTCAAGGCCGCGCGTCGGCTGGTCAAGCACCAGTAACCTCAGCTCCCGCGAGAACTCGCGCGCCACGACCACCTTCTGCTGGTTGCCGCCCGACAGCGTCGCTGCGGGCACGGTCGGAGAGGGCGTCCTGACATCGAACTCGCGGATCTGCGTCTCGGCACGCTCGAGGATGGCCGCCTCATCGCGGACCAGGCCGTGCGCGAACGGCGGCGCGAAGTAATCGTTGAGCACGAGGTTGTCGGTCAGGGGAAAGGAGAGCACAAGCCCGAAACGATGCCGGTCGGCCGGAACGAAGGCCACGCCGACCTGGTGCAGCTCGCGCGGGCCGGCCCTCGTGATGTCCCGGTCTCCGAGGAGGATGCGACCCGAGGCAGGACGCCGAAGGCCGGTGATCGCCTCCACCAGCTCGTCCTGGCCGTTCCCGGCAACTCCGGCGATGCCGAAGATCTCGCCTGCCCGGACCTCGAAGCTGACGTCATGGACCACCTCGCGGGCGCGATCGTTCCTGACCACGAGGCTCTCGACGACGAGGGTCGCCGCGCCCGGATGGCTCTGCCCACGGTCGACGGTCAGTTGGACTTCTCGTCCCACCATCAGTTCCGCCAGATCATCCTCGTTCGTCTCCGATGGCAGTCGCTGGCCAACCACGCGCCCACGCCGGATGACGGTGATGCGGTCCGCGATCTCCAGCACCTCGTACAGCTTGTGGCTGATGAAGATGATGCTGTGTCCCTCGTCGCGGAGACGTCGCAGGACGGCGAAGATCTCCTTGGTCTCCTGCGGGGTGAGGACGGCCGTCGGCTCGTCGAGAACGAGGATGCGCGCTTCGCGATAGAGGGCCTTCAGAATCTCGACCCGCTGCTGCCAGCCGACCGATAGGCGTCCCACCTTCTCGTCGGGGTCGATCTCGAATCCGAACCGCTGCCCGAGCTCGTGGATGCGCCGGTCGGCCTCGGTCCGGTCGAGGAAGATCGGGCCGCGCATCGTCTCGTCGCCGAGAAGGATGTTCTCGGCGACCGTCAGGACCGGTGCCAGCATGAAGTGCTGGTGGACCATGCTGATGCCCCTGTCGATTGCGTCGGAGGGTCCGCTGATGGAGACCGTTTGGCCGTCCAGCAGGATCTCGCCCTCGTCCGGAGTCGCCAGCCCGTAGAGGATGTTCATCAATGTCGACTTGCCGGCGCCGTTCTCGCCGAGCAGCGCATGGATCTCGCCGGGGCGAACCTCCAGGTCGATGTGATCGTTGGCAAGGACGCCCGGATAGCGCTTCGTGATGCCGCGCATCTCGAGGGCCGGTGCAACCACCGGCGCAATGGCAGGAGCGGTTTCCTCGGGCATCAGTGGCAGTTCCGCCTCTTGGAATGCAACGAGCGGGCCCGCACCCGGTGTGCCGGCCCGCTCGTTCGCGCTACCTGACCTGCATTTCCCGATCGTCGCTTACTTGGGAATCGGGCATCCGCCGAACGCGTTCTCGTCACAGGCCTTCAGCGTTCCCGCCTTCATGGCTGCGACTGCATCGTCCAGCTTCTTCTGGATGTCGGGGGTGATCAGGCTCTGGAAGTCATGGAAGGGCGAGAGGCCGACGTCATCCGTCGTGATGTCCAGCTTCTGGACGCCGCCCTTGTCGACGCCCTGCGCGATCCGCACGATCGCATCCGAGACGTTCTTCTTGAGCTTCTTCTCGGCGCTCACGACCGTGCATTTGGCCGTGTCTGGAGTCGAGACGAACTGGTCGACATCCACCCCAATGGCATAGATCTTGGCATCACATGCAGCCTGCAGGACGCCATTGCCCGTCAGTCCTGCCACCTGGAAGATCACGTCCAGGGTGGGATTGCTCGACATCATCTGCTTGGCAAACGAATTGCCGCCGGGCGGATCGGCAAAGGCCGCCTTGTCGGGCGCGGGTGACACGTAGCCGATCACAACCTTGGTGGCGGGGTTGACGGAAAGCGCGCCGTTCTTGTAGCCGGCGATGTAGTTCGGGACCGCCGGGACGGATGAGGTCCCGCCCACGGCGCCGATGACGTGACTCTTGCTGATGGACGCGGCAACGATGCCAGCCAGGTATCCCGGCTGTTGTTCCTTCCACTGGATGCCCTGGTAGTTCGGCGTCAGCTTGGACATGTCGCCGCTGCAATCCTTGAACGTCGTGTCGATGTCGCCCGCGGCATTGATGCACGGTGCCTGGTCGACGCCGATGAACTTGATGCTCGGGTTTGCCTTGGCGGCCTTGTAGGTGTCGCCCGTCGCAGCGAAACCGACGGTCACGATCACGTCGAGCTTCTGGTCCACGAAGGCCTGGATGTTCTTGGCGATGTCCGCGGAGACCTGGCTCTGGGCCGACTTCGGGGCGGGTGCGCCGATCTTGCTGGCGCCGTCCTGCGCACCTTCCCAGGAGAACTGGTTGAAGTTCTTGTCATTCAGAGAGCCGACGTCGGTGACGAGCCCGATCTTCAACGCAGTACCCGCGGGGGTGCCACCCGCCGGCGTGCCTGCCGCGCCCGTGGGGGTGCCTCCTGCCGGCGTGCCTGCCGCGCCCGTGGGGGTGCCTCCCGCACCGGTGGGGGTAGTTCCGCCACCCGTACACGAGGCCAGAACGCCGGACGTGGCAAAAGCCACGACGGCGATCCAAATCGAACGACTACGCATGTGTTCCTCCTGAAGAACTCGGACCGGCGACCCTCTGGCTGGCGCGACGGGGTCCGGATAGGACCGGCCACGCGGCTCCTCCCGCTACGTGGCGCCGTGGCCATGCTAGCGGGTCCCATGGGGGCATACAAGGAACCCCGTATCGGTGGCCTGTCAGGGATGCGTGACGCGCACCTGGTCGACGCCGGCCTCGACGGTCGAATCGGATCTGCCGTCCGCGGCAAGCAGCTCGATCGATACGTCGTGGCCTGAGAGTGCGGCCGGGATCGAGTAGCTCAGCGGCTGCCAGCTGGTGGCATGGGTCGTGCCGTCCCCGCTGACCGTCAGTGCCGTCGCCAGGACCGTCCCCGAAGGGGAGACTAGCCGGACCACGAATCGGTCAGCCGAGGTGACGTCCGCCCCCATCCCGACCCAGTAGCGCAGGTTCAGGGTCGAGGTCCCGGCGGGAAGGTGGAAGAGCGGCGACCGCGCGGTGGTACGACCGCCGTCGACGTCGCGGCCGGCAGCCAGTCCCGTGACGAAGGCGCCCTGGCCGGTCCAGGCTGTCCCGAGCTGGTAAGCGCCGGCCGCGGGGATTCCG
>JBBRYO010000238.1:0-3682 GCA_038237595.1 Candidatus Limnocylindrales bacterium
CCCTGTCTTCACCTCGGCGTCGAACCATCGCTATCACACCGACGATTACCAGGCGGTCGACCCGCTGCTGGGAGGCAACCCGGCACTCCGCGAGCTCCTGGACGCGTGCCACGCGCGCGGCATGCGCGTCATCCTCGACGGTGTCTTCAACCACTGTGGACGTGGCTTCTGGCCGTTCCACCACGTGGCGGAGGTTGGGGCCGGATCGCCGTACCGCCACTGGTTCCACCTCGACCAGGCGAGCCTTGACGCCGGCCGGAAACTGCGCCCGTACCCGACCGACGCGGAAATGGCTTCCATGCAGGCCGCCGCGATCCACGAGGGGCTGCACTCGGGCCAGGCCTCGCAACGCTATCTCGGTTATCGCGCGTGGTGGGACCTGCCCGCGCTGCCGAAGCTCAACACGGAAGAGCCGCAGATGCGCGGGTACCTCATGGACGTGGCCGAGGACTGGATCACGTTCGGGGCTGACGGATGGCGCCTGGACGTCGCGGAGGAGATCGATGCCGGGTACTGGCGCGAGTTCCGGCGGCGAGTTCGCGGTGCCAACGCGGAGGCGTACATCGTGGCCGAGATCTGGCACGTGGCGCCACACTGGCTGGCCGGCGACACATTCGACGCTCTGATGCACTACCCGCTGGCCGAGGCGATCATCGGCTTTGCCGCTGGGTCGCACCTGGACATGGACGTGGTCGGCACGCACGACCAGTTCAGCCGCTTCCTGCGGCCGCTCGACGGTCCCGGTTTCATCGCCGAGCTCGACCGGCTGATGCAGGTCTACCGCCCGGCGACGCGGGATGCGATGCTCAACCTGCTGGGCAGCCACGACACGCCCAGGGTCCGTACGGTCTGCGGCGGGGACGTCGCTTCCGTGCGGCTCGCGACGCTCATCCAGATGACGCTCCCGGGTGCGCCGTGCATCTACTACGGCGACGAGCTGGGCATGGAGGGCAAGGGCGACCCTGACTGCCGTCGCGCCTATCCGGTCGACATCTCGCAGGGTGACCTCGAGCTGCGCGCCTTCATGCAGGCAGTCATCTCACTGCGGCGTCGGACCGCGGCACTGCGCGGAGGCGAGGTGCGCTCGCTGGGTGCCTCGGACTCGGCGATGGCCTACCTGCGCAACGACGATTCACAGGCGATCGTGGTCGCCGTGAATGCGGGATCAGCGGGCGTCGGGTTGCCGCTGGTCGTCCCGGAAGGTGTCGGGGACCCCGTCATCGAGACGCTGCCGGGGCAACCGGAGCATCGCCTCGGGCCGACGGCGCGCTGGCTCGACGATGGCCGGCTCCACGTGGAAGTGGCCGCGCGCGACGCGACGGTGGTCCGCCTCGATCGAGCTGCCAATCACTGACCCGGGAGCGGCCGCGCAACCCTGACGCGCTCCGCCCGCCGGTCCGACGGCGCCGCGCACCTATACTCCCCGCCGGTGGCCGACTATCCGTTCAAGCTCTCCGACGCGCGACTCCAAGCCGAGATTGAGCGTGCCGTCGACCAGGAGGGCAAGATCCCCAACGCACTCGAGGCCCTCGGACCGGTGGCCGGGCAGCGCGTTGTCCTCCTCGACGGCGACCGCGGCGTCCGCGCGGCGCAGCTCGAGGCGCTCGGCGCCCGCGTGAGCGTCGTCCCCGGGCTTGCCATGAGCGGACTTCCGCGCGGTCTCGCCGACGCGGTGGTGTCGTACTGGGCGGGCTTCCGCGGCGCATCGCCGGACACCGAGGCGCAGATCCGCGAGGCTGAGCTCGTGCTGCGGCCCGGCGGCCGGCTGCTGGTGGTCCACGACTACGGCCGCGACGACGTGAGCCTGCTGCTCGACGACGAGGCCCGCGAGCAGGACCAGGTGGCCTGGAGTCGCCGGGACAGCTGGTTCCTGGTCCACGACTTCAAGGTCCGCGTGCTGCACTGCTGGTGGACGTTCGATTCGCTCGAGCAGGCCCACGACCTGCTGGTCCAGGGCTTCGGGCCGCCCGGCACGCTCGTCGCGCAGGGACTGCGACGCCCGCGGCTCCAGTACAAGGTCGCCGTCTATCACCGCACGCTTGGAGCGGCCGCGTGACGCAGCGCCCGGATCCGCCCCAGGACCCGTACGGCCGATTTCCGCCTCCCCCGGGAGTACCCCAGGACCCATATGGCCGCTTCCCGCCTCCCCCGGGAGTTCCCCAGGACCCATATGGCCGCTTCCCGCCGCCGCCGGGCGTTGCCCAGGATCCATACGGCGGCTACCCGCACTCCCGTGGCGTACCCCCGGGAGTCCCGCAGGACCCCTACGGCAGCTATCCGCTGGCTGACCGCGAGCCCCCGCCCAAAGCCAGGGGGCGCATCGTCACTCCGTTTCGCGTCGTGCTGCTCGTCGCGCTGGTGGGGTCAGCGGCAGTGGCGGCCTACAGCCTGCTCGTCGCCCGCGGCTCGCAGTCGATCGCCATCACCGTCGCCGCGCTCGCCGTCCTCGGCGTGACGATGGCGCTCCTGAGCGTGTCGCTGGCTGCGGGCGCGGTCCGCGTCGGGCGGAGCGGGTACGGAATCCGCGCAATCCTGGGCGGCCTGTTCGGCGGCCTGTTCGCCCTCGGCGCGTCCGGGGCACTGGCAGCCGCCGTCATCTTCGCCCTCCTCTCGCAGGCGTGACCGCAGCGCAGGACCGCGCTGCGGCGGGCGGCTCGGGCGAGCCGGTGGCGCTGGCCGCGCTGCCGGGCGAGCTGCAGTGGCAGGTACTGCCGGTGCGCTGGAGTGCTCGAGACGGGAAGAAGCTGACGGTCGACGCGGGGCCGCGCACCGACATGTTCATCGATCCAGGCGGCGCAGCGCCGACGCTCAACGCCGCGCGCCTTCTCGGCCCGATCGATGAGGATTTCACGCTCAGCGCCATGGTCACGGTCGGATTCGCCGCCTCCTTTGACGCCGGCGCCCTGCTGGTCCGCGGCGACGATCAGACCTGGGCCAAGCTCTGCTTTGAGTACTCGCCTCAGGGCCAGCCGATGGTGGTCTCGGTCGTAACCCGCGGCGCGTCGGACGATGCGAACTCGATGCCGATCGACGCGAAGACCGTCTGGTTGCGGGTCGCGCGCATCGACCCGGGGGGCTGGGCGTTCCACGCGTCGACGAACGGGACGACCTGGCAGTTCGTGCGCCATTTCGCGCTGGACGTCGGGGAGGCGCCGGAAGTGGGCTTCGTGGCCCAATCGCCAACGGGCGAGGGTTGCACCGTCACGTTCGAGGACATCCGCTTCGAGCGCAGGCGACTCGCCGACCTCCGCAACGGCGAGTAGCGCGGGCTCGCTTGCTAAACTCGGCAAGCGCTTGCCCCCATCGTCTAGAGGCCTAGGACGCCACCCTTTCAAGGTGGAGATCAGGGGTTCGAATCCCCTTGGGGGCGCACCCGCTGTCTTTTCAGGAACGGCCGCACCGGCGGCGTCCAGTCGATCGTCTGGACCTGACGGTCACGCACGATCACCCGTTGGACCAGGATCCGGCAGAGCTCCTCGCGTCGTGCCGGGGACGCCACGGCGATGGCGTCGGGAAGCTCCAGGAGGCGTGCCCGGTAGGTGTCGAAGGCCTTGATCCGGTCGTCGTCCGGCAAGTCCTGCAACGCGACCCGCACGGCGTCCCGCTCGGCCTGGTAGTCGGCGTCGCTGATGTCCCCCCAGCCGTGCTGCTTCCTGAGCTGCTCGAGGCGGGTCAGCAGTCG
>JBBRYO010000239.1:0-3677 GCA_038237595.1 Candidatus Limnocylindrales bacterium
ACGGCGACGGCGAGCCGGAGCCATTCGGCGGTGTTGCCCATGCCCTCCGCCACGTCGCGCAGCGCGGCCGCTCGCGGGTCGTAGGCGCGGTAGACGCGGTGTCCGAAGCCCATCAGCCGCTCGCCGCGGTCGAGCGCGTCGTCGATCCACTTCTCGGCGCGATCCGGCGACCCGATCTCGTGCAGCTGGCTGACGACCTCGCTGGGCGCTCCCCCGTGCAGCGGTCCCTTCAGCGCGCCGATCGCGCCGCAGACCGCGCTTGCGAGGTCCGATCCGGTCGACGTGATGACACGGGCCGTGAAGGTCGAGGCGTTGAAGCTGTGCTCCGCGGCCACCACGAAGTACGCATCCAGGGCACGGGCCGCTGCGGCGTCGGGTCGCTTGTTGGTCAGCTGGTGGAGGAAGCCGGCCGCCAGCTCGAGGTCGGGATCGGGATCGACGGGATCCTTGCCGTCGCGAAGCCGGGCGAACGCGGCCAGCGCGGAGGGCGCCATGGCCGTGAGCGTGCGTGCCTGCTCCACGGTCGGCGGCCAGCCGGGTGACTCGGCGGCGCCCCAGGTCGAGACGGCGGTGCGCAGCGCATCCATGGCATTGGCGCTCGACGGCAGGTTTCGCAGCGACGCCAGAACGCGCTCGTCGAGCGGCGCGCAGGGAAGGTGGGCCCGGGTCGGCCATTCGCCGGTCCACAGCAGCTCCGCAACCTGTGCGTAGGTGCCCTCGCGGACAAGCTCGCCGATGGGGTAGCCGCGGTAGAGAAGCCGGCCGTTCTGCCCGTCGACCAGCGCGATCGACGTTTCCCCCGCCAGGACCCCTTCGAGGCCCGGCGAGTAGATGCGTGTGTCGGGTTTCTCCATCGCCCTTGAGTCTAGTGGGTCAGGGCTCCCGACTGCTTGCGACACGCCGCGTGGTGGCGGCACGCCCGGGACCTGTCGCGGCCGGTCATTGCCAGCGGAAGAAACGCGCGGAGATGAAAAGGCCGCCGAAGAGCCAGCCGCCCAGCACCAGCAGGTCGACGGGCAGGGGCGCGAAGGGCGCGCCGTTGACCATCACCTGGCGCAGCGCGTCGCCGAGGTAGGTGAGCGGCATGAACGTGGCCACGCCCCTGAGCCACTGCGGCATGAGCTCGATCGGGAAGAAGATGCCCGACAGGAACATGAGGGGGAACTGCACGACGCTGGTCATGCCGTTGGCCGCCTCTTCCGTCCGCGCGAACGATGCGATGACGTACCCGATCGAGACGAAGGTCACGGCACCGAGCGCGACCACGATCACGATCAGGGCCCAGTTGCCCGCGATCTGCACGCCGAGCACGGCCGATCCGATGCCGAGGATCAGTACCGTCTGGACCGCTGCGATCAGGAGCCGCGTCAGGATGTTCGAGCCGACCAGGGTCCAGCGCGGCAGGGGCGTCGCGCTGAGGCGCTTGAGGATCAGCTTCTCGCGCTGCTGCACCAGCGGAATCGCGGCGAAGATGCCCAGCTGCATGAGGGCCATGGCCAGGATGCTCGGCACGAAGTACGACACGCCGGTGAGCTGCTGGGTCTGGAAGTTCTTCGTGTCGACGGTGAGCACCGGCGGCCGGCCCGAGAGTGCCTGGTTCTGCGCCATCACGATTCTGTTCACGATCTGCGTGATCGTCTGCGAGCTGGTGTTGCGGCTGGGATCCGTGTAGAGCGTCACCGCGAGGGCCGTAGCCGGCGCCGAGCCGGCCTGCGCGGCCGCGACGGAGGCGCCATGGCCCTGCGGGACCACGAGGACTGCCTCCACGTCGCCGCGGCCCATCGCCGCCAGCGCATCGTCCTGCGAGCTGTCCTTCAGGTCGAACACCTTGGTCGACGCGAAGACCTGGTGCAGCTGGCCGGACGCCGGCGTTCCGTCGAGATCGACCCAGCCCAACTTGAATGAAGCGTTGCCGCCGCCGGCGAAGATCGTCCCGAAGAGGATCACGAAGATGATGGGGAAGGCGAGCGTCCAGAACAGCGCGGCACGATCTCGCAGGAAGCTGCGGACGTTGGCTTCGGTCAGGGCCCGGAGCGCTCGCATGGGTGCCTCGTTCGCCTCCTACCTGCGCAGGCCGCGGCCGGTGATCGCGAGGAAGACGTCCTCCAGGCTCGGCCGCCTGACGAGCAGGTTCTGCGGCTCGACTCCCAGCGCGTCGGTGGCCGCGAGGAGCGCTCCGATGGTCGCCGGCACATCGGTCGTGTAGAGCAGGACCTCGTTCTCCTCGTGTGCCACCTTCGTCACCCCGGCGAGCGACTGGAGCCGGGCCTCGGTAAGGGCCTCGATGCGATCGAACTTGACGGCGCGCTCCTGGAAGCGACGCCCCACGATCTCGTCGACCGTGCCGATCTCGATCAGCCTGCCGTGATCCATGATCGCCAGCCGATCGCAGAGGGTCTCGGCCTCCTCCATGTAGTGGGTCGTCATCAGCACCGACCGGCCGTCCGCCTGGAGTCGCTGGATGAGGTCCCAGAGCGAGCGTCGCGCGGCCGGGTCCATGCCGGTCGTCGGCTCGTCGAGGAAGACGAGCTCCGGGTCGTTGACGAGGGCTAGCGCCACCGAGAGTCGCTGCTGTTGGCCGCCCGAGAGCGTCCGCGTCTGGGCGTTGCGCTTCTCCTCGAGGCCGAGTGCATCGATGAGCTCGTCGGTCGGACGCGAGCGCGCGTAGAAGCTGGCGAATAGCTTCAACACCTCGGCCACCGTCAGGTACTGGTAGAGCGCCGCCGTCTGGAGCTGCACGCCGATGCGCTGCTTGAGCTGTCGGGCCTCGCGCGCCACCTCCAGGCCAAGCACGCGCATCTCGCCGCTGTCCGGGCGCGTCAACCCCTCGAGCATCTCCACGGTCGTCGTCTTGCCCGCTCCATTGGGACCGAGGAGGCCGAAGATCTCGCCGCGGCCGACCTCGAAACTGACGCCGTCGACGGCGACCACGGTCCCGAACGACTTGCGAACGTCGCGAACCTCAATGACCGGCTCCAGGCCCGAGCCCGAGCCCGCGGCGGGGCCGGCGGGCGATGGGCGAGTGGCCGCCGTCATTTCGGCGCGCCCTCGATGGTCACGCCGGCGTCCTCCATCTCCTCGATCGCTCGTTCGCCGTCGCCGGCCTCGAGGTCGACAGCCCGGACGCCGAGAGCGAGCACCGTCGCCGGGTAGCCGAACGCTCGCGCGTCGAGTGCCGTGGCCTTGACGCAGTAGTCGGTCGCCAGCCCGACGATCACCACCGACTTGACGCCGGCGTGGCGCAGGAGGCCCTGAAGCGCCGTGGGAACCGTCTCGCCCGTCGTCGGGTCGCGCATGCTGAAGCCCGAGTAGCCGTCCTCGCCGTTGGTCCCCTTGCGGACGACGGAATCGCCGAGGACGAGCTCGGGATGGAAGGCCGCGCCCCAGGTCTCCTGCACGCAGTGGACCGGCCAGATGCCTCCGTCCCTGGCGAAGTGCGGCGTCGACGGCGGGTGCCAGTCCTGTGTGTAGACGACTGGCGAACCCGCGGCGATGGCACGCTCGATCTCCGCGTTGACGACGGGCAGGATCGCCTCGGCGCCGGGCACGGAAAGGCTGCCCGCCGGGTCGGCGAAATCGTTCTGCACGTCGACTACGAGCAGGGCGGTGCTTGGCTCGTACGCGGTCACGTCCCGATCGTAGCGGCACACCGCACGGGGCGGCGCCGGCGCGTCAGC
>JBBRYO010000240.1:0-3671 GCA_038237595.1 Candidatus Limnocylindrales bacterium
CGACGCGCTCGACCGCGGCGAGCGGCTGATGGGCTTCGGACACCGCGTCTACCGCGCCTACGACCCGCGAGCGGCCGCGCTGCGCGACGTGGCGGAGGGCATGGGCAACACCGCCGAATGGCTCCGGCTCGCCGTCGCCGTCGAGGACATCGCCCTGCGCAAGCTGGCGGAGCGCCACCCGGATCGTCCGCTCAAGACGAACGTGGAGTACTACACCGCGGCCGTGCTCCAGGGGGTGGGGCTGCCCGCGAACATCTTCCCGAGCACCTTCGCCGTGGCGCGCCACGCCGGCTGGACCGCGCACGCGCTCGAGCAGGCGGCCAACAACCGCATCATCCGGCCGGACGTCCGCTACATCGGACCCGCGGAACGCTCGCTTCCGGTGGCCGCCCCCGCCTGACCTCCGCCCCCGCCTGACGCCCGCGTCCGCCTGAGGCCCCGCCCACGCCGGCGGCCGCGTCTTCAAGAGAACCGCCGAGATCCCTCCACGGATCAGCCGTTGCGCCGCGCCATGAATCGGTCCCATAGCGTTCGAGCGGGCCGCTTTCCCCAGCCAAGCTGGCGCCGGCGTTCGTCGCGCGGCAGCATCGCCTTGATTGCCTGCGGCAGGCCCCCGATCGTCGGCTCGAACGGCAGCCATGGTTCCAGCCAACGCACGATCGGAGACTCCGGGTCGAGCGGCGGCTGGAGCGCGCCGAGGAAGCCGGGCCGGTTGAACCAACGGTGGTAGTGGACGTGGACCAGCGCCTCGAGCTGCGCGTCGCGGAAGGGTGCGGGCATGGCCGGGCGCAGGGGGAGCGGGTAGTTGTAGCGCTCGTCCACGATCTGCACGCGGTCGATGACGCGTGCCGCGGTCGCGGCGAGTGACAGCATGTCCATGAAGCCGATCCCCTCGGGCGGCAGATGCCCGGCGCCGGTCAGGCGCTCCAGGTCGGCCTGCCACGCCGAGAGGAACCCGCTGCTTCGGCGCGCAACCACCATTCCGCCGTTGAAGTAGGCGCGGATTCGCAGGCCGTCGACGCCGGTCTCCACGAACGGGCGCTCGGTCACGCCACAGATCTCGTAGAGCCGCTGCCAGTAGGGCTCACGGGGATCGCCTGGCCCGGTCGATCCCTTGTCCTTGCGATCGGCGGGCCGGAGCGCGACGTCGATCCCGGGTGCGAGCCGGAACGCCTCGGGCTCGCTAGTCAGGATCGAATCGCTGTCGAGGAAGGCCAGCACGTCGGCATCGACGTTCGTCTCCGCCCAGGTGAGGGCCGCGAACTTGTTGCCCATGCCCCAGTCCGGAAAGGCCGTGTTGCGTGCCTCGGTGTGATGGACGACGCCGAGCTCGCCCAGCACGCGCAGTGTCACCGAAGTCGGCTGCCGGTCCAGTCGCGGAGAGAAGGCGTGGATTGGCGCGTCTGCGAAGCGACCTCCCCAGCGCCGGATGGAACGCGCCAGCAGCATCGCCTGGTCCTCGAGGCGCCCGGCCTCGAGGCAGCAGATGAAGGCCAGCGGCTCAGACACCGGCCACCGTCCCGAGCATGGCGCCACGCGGCCCGGTCACGAGAACCTCGGCGCTCCGCTCCCCGGCCGCGTCGCGGATCCGATACCGGTGACGGATGCGCGCGTCGCCACTCGACAGCTGTGTCGACACGACGCAGTAGCGGGTGGCGGAGAGCTCGATGGCCCGCGCGATGGCGACATCGTCGATCAACTTTCCCTCGACGACGTGCTCGACGACGATCTCGGTGAACGTCCTCGGATGCTCCTGGCCCTGCTCGGCGTGGACCTGGACTTCGTACGACGTGATGGCCTGGCGCTTCTTGGTCGCGATCGAAATGACGTCCATGCCAGCGCATGCGCCGAGAGCCGCGAGCACCAGCTCGCTCGGTCGCGGGCCGTCGATCCCGTCCATGCCTTCGAGCCCGACGCGACCGCCGAACGATCCGCCCGCCTCGAAGGACAGGCCGGATGACCAGCGAACCTTGACCGTCTTCGACGCGATCTTTTCCACCCCCGGAGCGGTTGATGCAGGCGAGGAGATGGTAGCCTCGGACGGGGGGCCGCGGACCCTGCTATCCCAACACGGCGAGGGCGCGGCGAAGGGAGGCTGGCCACGGCTGCTCGGAGGCTCTATCGAAACGCCGCCCTTGCCGACGCCAGATCGGACCGCCTCCAGGTCGGCGTCAGCGTGCTGGTCAGCGGCGAGACGATCAACTGGATTCGGCCGGCAGACGGGGAGGAGGACCCTGGTTCGGCCGAGGGGCTCGAGGTCGTCGACGCGACGGGCGCCACGATCGTCCCGGGCATGGTCGACTGCCACAGCCACCTGACGGGACCCGGCGGCGCGAACTGGATCGAGCGCTTCCTGGATCCGCCCGAGGTCGCGGTTGCCGTGGCGGAGGACAACGGGCGGCTGCTGCACGGCGCCGGGGTGCGCTGGGCACGAGACGTGGGAGCGATGATCGGCGTCGACCCCGTCGATGGGCGGCGGCGAGCGCTGAGCCTCGGCGTTCGCGACCGTTGGCGCGACCGGCGCGACCGACCTTACGTGCGCGCCGCGGGAGCGTGGCTCTTCGGTGCCGGTGCGGGCATCTCGGACGTGGATGTGCAGGCCGCGAACGGCGACGAGCTGCTTGCTGCGGCGCTCGCCCAGCTCGACGATGGGGCGGACCTGGTGAAGCTCTACCTCGACGGCCCCGAGCCCGAAGTGCCGCCGTGGAGCGTCGACGAGGTCCGAACCGTGGTCGACGCGGTCCACGCTCAGGGCGCGAAGGTCACCGCCCATACCAGCCGCTTGCCAGGCGCCCGGGTCAGTGCCGAGGCCGGGGTGGATTCCCTGGAGCACGGCTTCGAGCTCGACGACGACGTGGCGGCCGTGATGGCGGCCGGCGGCACGGCCATCGTGAGCACGCTGGCGGTGATGGCCTCCCGGCAGACGTTCGCCACGACCACGGCCATCGAGCGCTTTGCGAGCGACGAAGGCCGCACGAAGATCCGCGATCGACTCGAGCGGGCCCGCCACAGCGTGCGGGCCGCGCACCGCGCCGGCGTCGCGATCTGCGCGGGGACGGACTTCGGGGGTGGTTCGCTGCGCGCCAACCAGCTCGCCTGGGAGGTGCAGTCTCTCGTCGAGGCCGGACTGGAGCCTTGGGAGGCGCTGGCGGCGGCAACGTGGCGCGGTGGCGATCTCCTGGGTGAGCCGGAGGCCGGCGTCATCCGGGAGGGCGGCCCGGCCGATTTCTTCCTGGTCCACGGCGATCCGCTGAGCGACCCGGCAGCACTGTGGCGCGTCTGGAAAGTGGCCTGACCCATGGGCTGAAGGTCAGGTCCGCCCGTCCGCGAGTGCCGGGAGCGGATGCGGGCGAGCCCTGGAGGCCGGTGCCGGGCCGCGCTTCCGAAGGCGCACGAAAGTGGCGGCGGTGCTGCTGGTCGTCCTCGTGCTGGTGGGCAGCTGCGCCTCGTTCGCCTGGGTCTTCTGCGGGCGCTACCTGGACGTCAGTCAACGCATCGTCGACTGATCGGCGGGCGCGCCGCCGGTCTGACCCGCCCTACGACGCCGCGGGCAGCTTGGCGATCTGCTCGCGCGGACCGGTCGCGCTCTCGAACTGCTCGTGGTAGAGCCGCGCGTACGCCCCGCCGAGGGCGAGCAGGTCGCGGTGGGTGCCGCGTTCCACGATGCGGCC
>JBBRYO010000241.1:0-3667 GCA_038237595.1 Candidatus Limnocylindrales bacterium
CTCGGACGAAGAGCTCGAAACGCGAACCCTGACCAACCTGTACAACCAGATGCCCGCCTGGCTCCGCGACGCGCATGCCGAACTGGACGCCACCGTTTTCGCTGCGTACCGATGGCCGGCCGACGTGTCCGCGGAGGATGTCCTCGCACATCTCCTCGCGCTGAACCTCGACCGGGCAGGCACGTCGTAGCCATCCTCGAGGCAGGCCGAGGGCGCGACGGGCGCCGGGGATCGCTGCGGTCCGCCCTGGGAGCCTGGAGGCCATTTTGGTGGGCGAATCTTCGGCGACCGTGATCGTCAGCCCGGGGTGACCGATCAGATCCGTGCCGGCCGGCGCCCGACGTTCACTGCGTTCTTTGAGCCGGAGCGTGGTGCTCTGAGCTGGTTCGTCCAGGTGCCCCAGATCTATGGCGCCGCCACGTCTTCGTCGTTCGCCGAGATCGAGGCAGTGGTGCGGGACCTGGTCGCGGTCACGCTGGACGTTGACCGTGACGCCTTCGACGTGAGGCTCGAGCGAGTCGCTTCTCAGCCGTTTGGTTGACCTCCCCGGACGCCTCCGGGTCATTTAGCGCCCGATTCTTCCGAGGCCAACGGCCACTACCTCGGTGCGCTGGGCGAGCCGGCCAAGATGGTGCGCGATTCCTCCGGCGAGCCAAGCAACTGCGGTGGGGAACCCGCTCGCTGCTCTACCGATCACTCGCTCCCCACAGCTTCGCGCGGAATGGCCGTGAGACGCCCGGGGAACGCCCGTTTCATCCACATGTTGCGCGGCGTTCGCTGCCGTTTGCGCTTCGCGCACTGTCGTCCCCTCAGCTGCAATCGCACACAAGCCGCAGAACCCCTCGAGCAGGCGACCGCCTTCAACAAATGTGGGTAGAAACCGCCGATGTCACCTGCGTCGTAACCCAGGTAGAGGGCGTCAGAAACAACGCCGGGCGGAGCGTCACCCCTGGGTCGGCGACATAGAGGAGACTCGCATGAAGCCGCTGCGACCTGTCGCCATCGCCCTGGCCACCGCCCTCATCTCGGTGGCCCTCGTCACCGCATCGAGCTCCCTCGGCGCCACATCCCGGCCCCTGGGCGAAGGCGCCTCGGCGACCGTTGCTGCAGGAGCCGCCGGCGCATCGAGGTTGATGGATCCTATCCCGGCCCCCATCAGATCGGGCACGGTTCATATCGGCCTCAAGACCATCGCCAGGGGCATGGTTTCCCCTGTGGCTGGAGCGTTCGCGCCCGGCATTGCTAATCGACTCTATGTGGCCGACCAGATCGGCAAGGTGTGGTCCGTCAACATCGGTCGCCACCTTGGTCACAAGGTTCTCTTCGCGAACCTCACGAGCCTGCTTGTCAAGCTCGGCAACGTATTGCCGGGAAGTCAATATGACGAGCGCGGCCTGCTGGGCATCGCCTTCCACCCTGACTACCTGCAGAACGGGCTCGTCTACGTCTACCTGACGGAACCGTGGACGCGTGCCGCGGACTTCAGCACGCAGCCGGGGGTGCGGCGCAACTGCGACGCATGGCTACCCTTTCGGCCGCGCCCCTGTCAGAACGTCGTGCTCGAATTCCGCGTCCACGACCCCAAGAACCCCGACACGACGATCGAGATGTCCAGCCTGCGTGAACTGCTGCGCATCGACAAGCCGCAGTTCAACCACAACGCGGGCGCCCTGGCCTTCGGTCCGGATGCTCTGCTCTACATCTCGGTTGGCGACGGCGGCTTCGCCAACGACAAGGCGCCAGGCCACGTCACCGGCGGCAACGCCCAGAGCCTGGCTCCCGGTAACGTGCTGGGCAAGATCCTGCGCATCGACCCGCGCGGACAGAACTCGGCAAACCATCACTACGGGGTCCCGAGCGACAATCCCTTCGTCGGACGGCGAGGCGCGGACGAGATCTTTGCGTACGGCTTTCGCAACCCCTATCGCATGTCCTTCGACCAGAACACGGGCCAGCTCTGGGTCGGCGACGTCGGCCAGAACGACATCGAAGAGGTCGATGTCGTGGTTGCCGGCGGCAACTACGGATGGCGCCTCAAGGAGGGCACCTTCCGGTTCCACACGGGTAAGGGCTTCAACCCGGAAGGCGGGTTCGTCTCAGCAAACGAGCCGGGCACACCGGCCGGCCTGATCGACCCAGTCGCCGAGTACGACCACGTCCCGCCGAGGGGCTCCCTGGAGCAGGGCGAAGCCGTCGTGGGTGGTTTCGTGTATCGCGGATCGAAGATTCCTGCCTTGGCGGGCAAGTACCTCTTCGGTGACTACTCGCGCGTCTTCGCCAAGCCCGTGGGCCGCCTCTTCTACCTGTGCCCCTCGTCGGATGTGACCGCGAGGGTGTGCAATCTGATGACCCACCCCGACATCGCCGTGTTTGGCTTTGCCCGCGACGCACGCGGGGAGGTCTACGTGCTGGGCAACCGGACGGGTGTCGTATCGGGCCATACCGGGGTAGTGGAGAGGATCGTCGCTCTACCCTAGTCCGCGACGGTCGCACACTCCGTTCTGCTGCCATTCGAGACTGGGACACGACCCACGCTTCAGAAAGGCAGACTCGAGCGCGTCACTTCGTCCATGAACCACACGGCTGCGCGGAGCGCCCTGAAGGTGGTGCGCCGAGGCCCGCAGATCGTCGCGGTTCGGTGCGCGCGCGCACAGGCGGGCCAGAGCTGCTCGCAGACTGCAGGGCTGTCCGGTCGCGCTTCAACCCGCGTCCGGGCGCCATCCTTTGGACCGCTCTCCTTGGTGGCTGAGCGATGCCCGGCCGTGACCCAGACCGCGGCCGGGCGCCACTCCCTCGGGTCCGACGTTAACCATCTCGACCTGACAGCCACGTTGACAGCCACGGCGGTGGAGGTCGGCACTACGAGGTGGAGCCCGTGGACAGGAGCGGCGCGCGAGGTGGACCCGATACCCTTCCAGGCGACCCTGTGCACGCTCAGCCGAGAGACTTTTAATCCTCGTGTCCTGGGTTCGAATCCCAGCGGGCTCACCAGATTCCACGCTCAGAATTGGCTTCCGGAGGCCATTCCGGGGCGCCGGCGGAGGCCGTTTTGACAGCCACGTCGACAGCCACGGCGGTGCGTCTGAGTGGATGAGGTGGGCGCGGGTGGACGGCAGCTGCCGCTCGCCGTGCCTCGATGTCAGGACGACGCAGCCGGCTCGCTGGCGCGCGCTTGGAGGATGCGATCGACGGCACTCGCGCACGATCCCCAGTCCAGCCCGCCGGCTTTCGCCGCGGCGCCGAGTTCCAAGAGGGTGCCCTACCCCCTTGGCCGGCTGCCCAAGCTGGGTCAAGTCCCAGGATGTGGTGTAACAGCGCGTCATCCTCACGCCCCATCGTCAGCTCGCCATCAGCAGGGCCGGCACCTCCTCGTGTTCGTGGACGGCGTCGATGGTGACCATCGTCTCGGCCCGAAGTAGCGCCGGCCGTCCTGCCATTCGTCGTCCTGCTCGGCGAGAACCATGCCCACCAGGCGGATGAGTGAAGCGCGGTTGGGGAAGATGCCGACCACCGCGGTGCGCCGCTTGATCTCCTTGTTGAGCCGCTCCTGCGGGTTGGTGCTGCGGATCTGGCGGCGGTGCGCATCGGGGAAGGTGAAGTGCACCAGCAGGTCAGTCTCGGCCGCCACGAGCAGCTCGGCGACGGCCGGGAAGCGTGTCTCGAGACC
>JBBRYO010000242.1:0-3633 GCA_038237595.1 Candidatus Limnocylindrales bacterium
CCGTTGCCGTTGGCCGAGCTCGAGCGCGGCCGTCTCCGGTCACCGTCCACCATCGTCAGGTCCACGAACTCCGTCAGGCGGCGCATCCCGTCGACGTTGTGGCAGTAGTCGATGATCACCTTGAAGCCGTGCACGTCGACTTCGTTGAGTCGCCCCGGCGCCTGGAAGAAGGACGTGCTGAAGGTGCGCAGCCCCTGGCGGATGTCGTGGAGGTGCGCGCCGGCGGCCCAGGCAGCGGCAGCCGCGGCCAACGCGTTCGCCACGTTCATGCGTGCCCGCCCCCCGAGCGTCGCCGGAATGAGGTGCGTGTAGATGAGCGGCATGGTCCGGCTGGCGTGGCGGAGCGCCACGAGTTCGCCGTCGTCCGTCTCCTGCAGCACCATCGCCGCGCCTCCGCGACCGGCGTGCCCGTCCACGCGGTCGAAGCCCTCCTCGCCCTTCTGCATCGACATCGAGAAGTAGATGACGTTTCCCCGCGAGTGCCGCGCCATGCGGGCGACCAGCGGGTCGTCCGCGTTGAGCACGGCAGTCCCGGAGCGGGGCACCGCTTCCACCAGCACGCCCTTGACGTTGGCGAGCTGCGGCAGCGTATCGATCCCGTGCAGGCCGAGGTGGTCGGTGGTCACGTTGGTGATCACGGCCACGTCGTTGCGGTCGTAGCCGAGGCCCTCGCGCAGGATCCCGCCGCGCGCCACCTCGAACACAGCGGTGTCGACCAGCGGGTTCTGGAGCACCATCTGGGCCGACTTCGGCCCGCTCATATCGCCCTTCTTGATGACCCGACCGTCGATGACGATGCCGTCAGTGGTGGTCATGCCCACCCGCCGCCCCATGAGCTTGAGGATGTGGGCGATCATCCGGACGGTCGTCGTCTTGCCGTTCGTGCCGGTCACGCCGATGATCGGGATCCGGGCGTCGGAGCCGCGCGGGAAGAGCAGGTCGATGACCGGCCGCGCCACGTACTGGGGCTCGCCCTCGGTCGGGTTGGTGTGCATGCGGAAGCCAGGTGCCGCGTTGACCTCGACGATCGCGCCGCCCTGCTCGCGCACCGGCACGGCGATGTCGGGGACGATGAAGTCGATTCCGGCGATGTCCAGGCCGACCACGCGCGCTGCGGTCTCCGCGATCTCGATGTTCTCCGGGTGCGCCTCCATCGTTCGATCGATCGAGGTGCCGCCGGTCGACATGTTGCCGGTCAGCGCCAACTGGACCCGGGTGCCGCCGGGCGGTACCGAGTCGAGCGTCAGGTCCTGCGTTGCGAGCAGCTCTTCCGCCGCCTCGTTGACCGCGATCTTGGTGAGCACCTTCTCGTGGCCGATGCCACGGCGCGGGTCGCTGTTCTCGATGTCAACGAGCTCGCGGACGGTATGCACGCCGTCGGCCATCACGCCGGCCGGAACGCGCTGGGCGATCGCCACCATCTTTCCGCCGATGACCAGCACGCGGTGGTCATTGCCCGCGACGTACGTCTCCACGACCACCGAGCCGCCGCGACTCTCCGCCAGGGCAAGGTCGAAGGCCTTGCGGACGGCCCTCTCGGAGCGCAGGTCCAGGCTCACCCCGCGGCCGTGGTTGCCGTCGAGCGGCTTGACCACGACGGGGTACCCGATCGAGAGGCTCGCCGCGACGCAACCCTCGGCGTCGCGGACGGTTTTCGAGCGCGGCACCGGCAGTCCGGCCGCGTTCAGCAGCTCGTTGGTGAGCGACTTGTCCGAGGCGATGTCCACCGCGATCGACGGCGTACGGGAGGTCATCGTCGCGCGGATGCGCTGCTGGTGGACGCCCTGCCCCAGCTGGACGAGGCTGTGGCGGTCGAGCCGGATCCAGGGGATGTCGCGGGAGACCGCCTCGTCGATGATCGCCTGGGTGGAGGGCCCGAAGGCGGAGCGCTCGGCGATGCGGATCAGTCGTTCCATCTCCGAACCGAAGTCCATCGCGAACGCCGGGTCGTCCGGGGCGACGAGGTGGTTGACAAGCGCGACCGCGATCTTGCCCGCCTCTATCCCGACCTGCTCCTCGCGGTACTCGTAGATCACGTTGTAGCGGCCGTAGCCCCCCATCGCCCGCGTCTTGCCGATGTGCACGACCGTGCCGGCCAGGTTCTGGAGCTCCAGTGCGATGTGCTCGGCGACGTGGCCCATCCACGTTCCGTCGGCGAGGCGCGACAGGAAGCCGCCGCGTCGGCCGAGCGAACAGGCGTGCTCCTCGAGCGTCGGAAGCAGTCCCTCGAGCATCTCGTTGAAGCCGGGGATCTTGTTGCTGGGGAACTCCTCGAGCACGCCGAGATCCACCACCGAGCGGATGACCGGCACTCGCGCCCAGTAGTTGGGGCCGCGCATGACGCGCGTCTCGATGATGCGGAGGGTCGGGAGCGGAACGTCGCTCGTCTTGCGAGCCGCCGCGCGGGGCGTGCGCGCGCGGCGCGTCGCGGGCTCGGCGTCCCGTGTGGCGTCCGCGCTCAGCTGGAGGCCACCTGTTCGTCGTCGAGGGCGTGCAATACGGGGACCGCGACGCGCACGCGGCGCCGCACGTCGAAGCGGTAACCCTGCGGCAGCGAGTGCAGCACCACGTTGCTGATCATCAGCGGCCGGTGCGCCCGGACCTCCCACGCGTCGGTGTCGGAGCCCGCGCCGTCGATGATCGTGACGCTGCGCCGGCCGATGACCTCGAGCACGTGGTCCGGTCCCACCACGCCGGCGGTGTCCTCGTCGATGCCGATGCCCAGCAGCGAGGGGTTCTGGGCGATGATCGCGAGCAGCCGGCCGAGGCGGTTGCGCTGCTGGAAGTGCTGATCGACGATGACGCCCGGGAGCAGCCCGAGCCCCGCCGCCATCTGGACCATGCGCTGCTTCGGGGTACTGCCGCTCGCGCCGAAGGCCACCATGTGCGAGCTCATGGCGGAAGCGCCGGCGCTGGTGCCGGCGATGACCGAGCCGTGGCGGTGGCGCTCGAGGATCGCCTGGGCCATGTTCGTCCCGCCGATGGTGGAGCTCAGGCGCAGCTGATTGCCGCCGGTGAGAAAGACGCCCGTCGAGTCGCGCACGATCCTTGCGCTGTGGTCGTCGTTGGCCTGGGCGCGCGTCACGGCGTGGATCGGGTGCACGGCGTGCGCGCCGAGCTCGGTGAAGACGCGCCGATACATTTCGCCGGCCAGCGGACCAAGCGATGAGGCGCTGCTGATCACCACGATGCGCGCGTCGTGACCGCCGGCAAGCGCGATGAACCGGCTCAGAATGGCGCGCTCGCCGACCTTGTCCTCGGCACCGCCGATCACGATGACGTGCCCTTCGGCCACAGACTCACACCGCTCTACTGGTTCGCGGAAGGATACAGGACGCGCAGGGGTGCCCCTGAGCGTGGGTACCACGGTACCCAATGGTCGACGGGCTCGCATCCGAGGCGCGGAGCGCCGGGGCGGTGAGGCTACGTGTAGGCGCTTACGTCCGGCTTTGCGGACAAAAAGTCAACTCGGCTAGCGGGCGCAGCCAGGCTCTAAGCCCGAATCCACCGAAAATCGGCTCGGGCAGCGCAACTGTAGGCTTCGCGCGCGTTCTGAGCGAGAGATCAGCGTGCTGGTCGGTCGTCGGCGTCGGCCGAGCGCACAAGGGACCGTAGAGACGCCCATCCAGCGAC
>JBBRYO010000243.1:0-3564 GCA_038237595.1 Candidatus Limnocylindrales bacterium
CGCTAGCCAAGCCATTCCTGCCGGCACCCGCGGAAACCCACGCGCAACCTTGCCCCACTGCGGCTCGAAACCGCTCAACCAAGCCGTTCTCCAGGCCGTCCGGCAGAGCTCCTTTTACCCACGGCCGAGAGCGCAGATGCCCGCCGGTCGCCACGCCCGTCGCCCCGTCGCGAAGGGTCAAGTCATCGTCGATGAGGATGGCGCCGAACTCGAAGCGGACGTGATCGTTCGGACATAGACAGAGAATGTTCTCGAGCGTGTCGAGTCCGTCATGTGGTCGACCGAGGGGGCGGACGTGGGCACCTTCGGCATACGCACCCGAAGCGATCTCAATGCGCTCCCCGCAGACCTGGCAGGTGTAGTCATGGAGTTCCTTGACCTTGCGGGAGACGGCGGTGCTGCGAACGAGCCGTTGAACGGTGACTTGCTCGCGCGGCGCAGGGCCTGGGAGCGTGCCGGGTTCGATCGGGACTGGTGACCCGTCGTCGCCGAGCCGCACGAGCCGGTATCGACAAACGAATTGACCGGAGACGCCTTGTTGCCGCCATGACTCCTCGACACGGAAGAGCCCGTCGTAGCGGTACCCCGATGCCGGGGAGTGCGCTGGATCTCCTGCCGCTCCGCGCGTGACGCGCACCGGCAGCCTTCCGCTTCGCTGGTGACAAGCGCGAGGTTCTGCGCGGTGAAATCCTGGTCGGCGACTTGCTGCCCGGTCTGGGCGTCTCTGCCGCCGGCGCCGGTATAGACGATCAGATCACCGTAATCCTCGTCGTCCTCGTAACCGCCGCTCACGACGATCGAGTCTGCCCCCTCCCGAGCAGCGCCTGAGATCCCGTGCTGATGCGGCGGGTGAACGCCGGCGGCGGCGAGAGCCTGTCGCGAAGCGAACAGGGTGCCGGGTGGAACACCCGGGATTTGGCCAAACAGCCGCGGCATGTCTAACGTACGTGGATCGTCTGCACGGCTTCAGCTCCGTCTTGAAAGATCAAACGTAGGCGAAGGATGCCGCGCTCATTGAGGGCGATCCGGGTGAGGTAGTTCCCAGAGCTTCCGTCCGCGATGGCAAGCGTCCGCCACGCGCCTCTGCCGAGACTGCCTTTGATCACGACCCGCCCGTTATCGCCCGTCGGTACCGGAAAGAGAGGAAAGACCCGACGCGCACCACGCTCGGGCCTCGAAGCTGAACCCTGGCCGGCAACCCGAGCGGGCTAATCGACACGGACGAGCGGGTCGACCCGGACGGCAGGCTGAAATGCAATGCCGGGACGATCGAATGACTCGTCGGGAAATGACCGAGACCGAACAACAACAACGAGACGGCCGCAGCGAGCGCGACCCCGTACGTGGTCGTCGACTTGCCACCACCAGAGCGTGAGCCACTGCTCGCCGAGGGCGTCGTCCCGAGAAACCGCCGACGCTCGTCAGGTGTCCAACGGGCGTACTCGCGGTCGCGCCAGCTCACCCATCTCTTCTAACTGGATCGCTGCCCCTAGTCAACCTCGCGCATGGGAAGAGTTCCGGCCCGAGTACGACGATCTGCAGTAACGGTTTAGGTCTGGTTGTCGGTGATCGAGCATCGGCCGGATCCGCCCCGATGGATGATCGCCTTATCAGCTCGAATCAATGAACCATGCGCACGCGAGAGGAATGGCGATGCAGATGAAGAGCCAGAAGAACTTGTTGCCGAGGATCGCCATCATGTGAGACCTAGCGTCTTCTCGAGCCTTCGGGCGCAGGTGTCGATCGTCCCGGCGAACTTCTCGAGCGCCTCGAGGCCTTGATCGTCCTTCACCCATCCGGCGATGTATGGCACCGAGAACGACAACGTATCGAACCCGAGAGCGCCGAGCACGATCATGGTCGTGGCCTCAACGATCGTCTCCGACTCGGCGCGCGTGTAGTCGCTGTAGTCGATGCCTTGTGCGTGCGCGAGCTCATGCACGAGCACGGAGATTTGAGCATTCGGGGTTAGCTGCGGGTCGACGACGATGCGCCGCCCGATTGGGTCGCACACGCCGAGTGCTCCGGACGGGGGCGCGTAGTAGTAGACGAGGTAGCCGAGCTCACGTGCGAGACCTTCAAGCGCCGAGCGGTGAACGTCGAGCGAGTCGCCTTCGGCGGGTACGCACTTCGGTCCCTCGGGAAGCGCTGGCCCGTCCGTTTGTGCGATGTCGAAGACGCACGCGCTGCGAAAGCCGACGCAGACGTACTGCTCGTCCCCGCTCGAAGTGTCGCGCCGCTTGACCGTGATCGGCGCCAGGATCCGGATTGCTTTCTCGCCTTTCCGTACCTGGCGTTCGAACTTCTGCTGCCACGCCTTGAATCCGGCGACGTGGGTGGCGTCGGGCTTCTGTGCCGCGATCAGCAGGCAGTTACCGAACGAGTACCTATGGAACCTGGAACGAACCTCGAGCCAACGCCGGAACCCGTCCGCGTTGACGAGCGCCGAGACGGCCTCTTTGATCTGGCGCCGCTGCTCTTCGCGGCGTCGCTTCTGCTCGGTGGCGGTCAGGGTCATGACCGACCACCGCGCTTCGGGCGATTCAGCTTCGTGAGACCTTTTACGAACTTCTCCTGCGCCTTCACTGACCGCGGATCCGTTGTCGGATAGAGCTCGTAGGTGAATGGTTCGAGCTCGTCGCGCGACCTCGGGATCCCGACGGGCGAGTAGATGGCGTGATTCGCCCCACCGAATCCGGTGACGCACCGATCTGGGGTCCGACCGCTGAAGACAGTCACGACCGACCGCCGATCCATTCCCCGCCGTGCTCAGGGAAGTAGTCCGCGAACGTTCCCGCATCCATCCGTCGATCGGGATCCGGGTCTGAAATATCGAGCCACTCGAGGGGCTCGGGATCGAACGCTGGCGCGTCCGAGATACGCTGGCCATACATGGGAGCTTCGCCTCCTATGTCACGGCCGGGGACGCTCTAACGTCGCCCGGCCATTTTCTATTTGATGGTCAGAGTATAGTCGATTTCCCCTGCAAAGTCGAGGTTTATGCGCCGATTTAGTCACGGCATCGGCAGGCATCGGCCAGGCATCAAGCGGCTGATCTGTGGTCAAAAAGGAGCGACTGTGGGCCGCCTAAGTTGCCGTGGCTGCGCCGATTCAGGCTCGCTCTGAGCCCACGATCGAGTTGTGGGTCTGTGGGTGGCCGGCCGATCCGAGTCGAGGATGTCCCGTTCGTCGTGGAACTTCGCGACGGCGGTCCCGGTGTGATGGTCAGGTATTGACGAGGATAGTTGCCTCCTTGGTCGGGGTGCGAGCGGCATCGGGCTGACGTCGACTGTCAGGGCGGCGTTCGATCGCGACGACGAGTGTCGCGAGGTCGTGGTAGCCGATGATCTTCCGGAATTGCTGTTCGGCTTCGAGCATGCCGGCGGCGGTCCAGCGCAGCGCCATCTCGCCGGAGGACCAGCGCTTGACGTTGCGCTGTGTGCGGCGGACGATCTCGATCATCGACTCGCACGGGTTCGTCGACTCGAGTGTTCGCTTCAGCGAGCCGGTGACGCCGAGTCGGGTGAGCGTGAGCGTCTCCTCCATCCCTTCTCGCAGCGAGCC
>JBBRYO010000244.1:0-3540 GCA_038237595.1 Candidatus Limnocylindrales bacterium
GGTCCTCCGACCGGCGGAGCTGGGACTCGTCCTCCCAGCACGCTTGAGACGACCCGGTGGCCGGGTCAGAACCGGTTCCGCAGCCTGGTCCACGCGCTCCGCGCCAGCTGTCGGGCGACGGCCGTGTGGCACGGTCCGTTGAAGATGACGAAGTCGTCGAAGACGTGGGCACCCCGCGAGTGCGCCACGTCCACCGCGGCGTCCCGCACCGCGCGCAGCTGGTCGACGCTCATCCGCAGGGACGGCTCCTGCGGCTGGTACGCATCGAAGACGGCGACTGATGCGGCGTGGTGACCAGGGATCCCCATGATCTCCAGGACGCGTCCCCCGAGATCGCTCAGCCAGCTGGCGAGCAGCTGGTCGACGCTCTGGCGAAGCGGACACCGCTCCGGGTCGGCGACCGCCCCGGTGTCGACCCGCAGGGCGCGCTCGTTGCCGAGGAGCAGGTAGCGGAAGGGAGCCTCGAAGCTTACTGTCTTGCTCTGCCGGATGATGAAGGTGTTCTCGTCGAGGCGGAGCACCTGGATCGGCGGCTCCGAGGCGCCGCTCCCGGGCGGTTTCGGAGACCGTTGCTCGGCCCGGTTCCAGCGAGAGCTGAAGCACTCGCTCAAGGCATGTTACGGACTGGCGGGACGCACTGGTTGAGCGCGCAACCGTTCTCATATCTGATAACATGGCGTGATGTCCAACGATGAGCAACGCGAGCCAGCCGTGCCTTCAGGATCTCGCGCCTTCATGCCCGAGCTCTCCACGGCGAGCCGCGACCTCTTGGCGGTCCTCGAGTCGGCTGCCCGGTTTCAAGAGCTCGTTCCGGATGCCGTCCTGGTAGGGGGATCCGCCGCCGCCCTCTATGCCGGCCATCGTGACTCCTTCGACCACGATCATGTGCTCGCCGACCTCCAGAGCCGCTTCGACGCCGTTCTGGAGGCGATCGAGAGAGAGGGCACCTGGGTGACCAACCGGGTGACTCCAGGCAAGATCATCCTCGGAGCACTTGGCGACATCGAAGCAGGCGTCCGGCAGATGATCCGCAAGCGCCCCTTGGAGACCGTTGAAATCGTGATGCCCAGCGGACGTCGATTGCGTGTCCCTACGGCGGCTGAGACCTTGCGCATCAAGGGATTCTTGGTGGTACGCCGCAACCAGACGCGGGACTTCCTCGACGTCGCCGCGCTCTCGTCGACGTACGGCATCGACGATGCCGGTCACGTGTTGGCGAACATCGATGAGTACTACTCGGACCTGTCGGATGGCCGGGGCGTGTCCTCCCAGGTTGCTCGCCAGCTGGCCGACCCGAGGCCCGCGGACCCGTCGGTGACGCGCGAGCTGTCGGCATACCGGAACCTCGCCACTGAGTGGACCGACTGGTCACGCGTGCGTGCGGTCTGCCGCGACGTGGCGGCGGCCATGCTCGCGGCGGAGGTCTAGTCATGGCGCTGGCCTTCCGCAACGTGGACGTCCATCCGTCGGATCCGGTTACGACCTGGCCGACAGAGGCGATCCAGGCGGCGCTGGAACGCGGGGGCATCGAGGACTGGCGACGCATCGCGGCCGAGGTCGAGCGAGATCCGTGGGGCAGGACCGCGCGGCAGATCGCCGGGGTGCTGAGCCATTCGCGGCCCTATGGAGTTGCGGACCTGATGGAGGATGCGTTGGCTCGCACTCGCCAACGCATGGAGGAGTCCGAGCGTGCCGAGGTGGCCGCTGAGCTGCGCCAGCTGGTCGCCGAGTCCGGCATGACCAACCGCGCGTTCGCGGCGAGGATAGGTACGTCGGCGTCGCGCCTATCGACGTACATCAACGCGACCGTGGTGCCGTCCGCGACCCTCATGGTGCGCGCCCGACGCGTCGCCGTCCTGGATCGCTCGGATCACGACAGAGCGGCGCGATGACCTGAGCCCCCGATTTCCCGGATTTGTTGCGAAGGCAAATTTTGGATGATACTGTCAGGCCGTTCTATCAAAACCATAACGGGGGGAATCAAAATGTTGGGAAAAGTGGGGAGAACTCCGCGCGCAATTCGCATGGCGCTGGTAACGGTCGCTATGGCGACCGTTGCGCTTGGGGTGGCGACACTTCCGGCTGCCGCAGACGACGGTGGGCCGACGGAATGTCGGGGAACGATGGGTGCGGACACGGTGAGCGCCATCGACGTGCCGCAGAACGCGTCGTGCACCCTGGACGGCACAACCGTGACGGGCGACGTGGTCGTTGGGATAGATGCAACGCTGGACACAACTGACCAAACGACCATCTTGGGTTCTGTGAACCGCCCGGTCGACTGCACCGGCACGCTCGGAGCCGTCACGATCGCCAACGTGGTAGTGCCTGATGGCGCCACCTGCACCCTCACGGGCAGCATCGTGACGGGCAGCATCAAGGTAGGAGCCGGGTCATCGCTCTACACCAGCGGCGCCACGATCGCCGGTAACGTCCAGGCCACCGACGGGCCGCTCACCGTGCGGCTCATCGACACCAACATCGGCCTGAACGTCCACGTCGAGCAGGCGATCCGCAAGGTCGTCATCGGCAGCGCAGGATGCACCGTCGACCCGACGGTGGGCAACGACGTGATCCTGCAAGGCAACTTCGGCGCCATCGCGCTGTGCTACTTGTCGGTCGGCAACGACGTCATCCTGCAAGGCAACGCGAAGAGCATCGGTGTCTTCCATAATGAAGTCGGAAACAACATCATCGCTCAGAACAACACGGGTAACTTCGTCCGGCTGCGCTACAACCATGTCGGGTTCACCGGCGGCGGTGGCATCAACTTCCAGGACAACACGAGCCAGGGCCTCCTTCTGTTGAACACCGTCGGAAACGCGATCAACTGCACTGGCAATACCCCGGATCCCATTGGCAGCGGCAACATCGCCGGCAGTGGGCTCAACGATCAGTGCGCTGCCCTGGGCTAACCAGCAGCCTGCGCCGACATAACGACGCATCGACGCTCCAGCGGGCCCCCCGGCTGATATGCCGGGGGCCTCTGGCGCGTGCAGCCGTCCGCTGTCTTCACCGTCGTCTCCCCGGCGGGTGCGGCGCGCGGGCCGACCAAGTCAGCCGAGCTCCGGGAGGGTCACGACCAGGTCAGCCAGGGGACGGGTTGCGGTGATGCGTGCGGCATTTCGGGCGTCGGTGCCGTTGGCCCACGCCCGAGCATCAACCGCCGACTTGCCGTGCCGGACGTGGCGGGCAATGAGCCTCTCGAGTCGTAGGTCGTCGTCGCCGTCGAGGTACCAAACCTCGTCGAGCAGGGTCCGCACCGCTGACCACGGATCCTCCTCGAGCAGCACGTAGTTGCCCTCGGTGATGGCCAGCGCAACCTCGGCCGACACGGCGATGGAGCCGGCAACCGCCTCCTCCACGGCACGGTCGAATTGCGGTGCATAGACCACTGCATCCACCGACGCCCGGAGCCGGCGCAGCAGTGCGACGTACCCGCCGCCGTCGAAGGTGTCCGGCGCACCCTTGCGTTCACGACGGCCGAGGCGGACGAGTTCGGCGTTCGCCAGATGGAAGCCGTCCATCGGCACGACGACC
>JBBRYO010000245.1:0-3466 GCA_038237595.1 Candidatus Limnocylindrales bacterium
CCCCGATCTGACGCTTGCGGCCCACGCTTTCCAAGGTGACGACGCTCGCCGGGACGCTCGTCGCCCCGATGCCGTAGGCGGCGGCTAGCATCCGGTGGCATGAGCCTCGTCCTCCTTCTCAAGCTGGTCCACGTTCTTTCGGCCATCGTCGCGGTCGGCGCGAACGTGACCTATCCGTTCTGGCTCCGGCTCGCAGGGCGGGACCGTGACCGCCTCGTGTGGACCATCGACGGCATCCGCCGGCTCGATCGCACCGTCGCCAACCCGGCCTACGGCGTGTTGCTCGTGACCGGCGTGCTGATGGTGCTGGGCGGCCTCTACAGCTTCGAGACCGGCTGGATCGCGGCCGCGATCATGCTTTACGTCATCATCGCGATCGTGGGCGTCGCGCTCTACGGGCCGGCGATCCGGCGCCAGCTGGCAGAGGCGGAGCGCGATCCTTCCAGCGCGGACTACGCCGCCGCCGAGCGACGATCGAACCTCCTGGGCGTCGCTACATTCCTCATCGTGGCGGTCATCGTCGTGCTCATGGTCACGAAGCCCTTCTGAGGACGCACGGCCGCCATCTCGCCTCGATGACCACCAAGCCGGCGTCACGCTGCATGACGATCCGTACGGCGCCTGACACTGGAACTGCAGACGCGCGCGCCGTAGGGAACGGCTTCCGCACCCGCGCCCCGGCGAGCCCCCACTTGGTCGGCCGGACGGGCTCCACCGGCGACTCCAATAATGACTCGCTGATGGTACGCGCGTCACCATAGGAACACCGACCTGGCCAGAACACGCCCAGATCGGACGACTGCTGCCCGACGTATCGTCCACCGCGGCGCAGGCTCGGCCGGCGCGAACCGCACCTCGGTGTCGAGCGGCTGCTCAACCGCCGCTGGCGGTCGGCTCGTACCCTTCAGGCTGCGGATAGCGCAGCGTGCCGTCCGCCAGCACATACGCACCCGCTGTGAGGGTGGCCGGCGTCATCTGGCCGAGGCCCATGACGTGCTCCACCGGAACGCCTCGCACCAGCAGGTAGTCGGCGATGATGCGGCGATGACAGCGCCACCACACAGCTTCAGCGCACATGATCGCGCAACGATGCTCGCGCGCCAGGGCGAGGAGCTCGTCCAGCCCGGCACGGAACGCGTCGGTCTCTGCGTAATCCGCGTAGTTGCGGAAGGCTGGCACGCGCCAGAACGTATTCGCCGACGGCGGGGCACCCCTGGGATGGTGACGCCGGCCGCCCAGGGCGCGCAGATGCCGGTAGCCGATGCCGTCGGCGGTTAGAGATACCGGGAGCGTGTCGATCGCGAACTGTGGGTTCGTGCGCGAGCGGGGGATCGAGCGCACGTCCACGAGCAGATCCACATCGACCTGCCGCAGCAGGGCGACGAAGTCGACGATCGTCCGCGTCGAATGGCCGACGGTGAAGATCGTGCGACTCAGTCTGGCAGCCTTGTCAGCGCCGAACCCTTGTGCATCGCCAGATGGTCGGTCGTGTCGCTCTTGATCTCGTACTGAGGCTCCTCCTTGCTTGCATGAACCGTGTACCCCTTGAACTCGATCTCGGACGTCACGACCCTGGTGATCCGACCGGAGACATGCCCGGCCTCCGAATTCCAGCTGACGTGATCGCCGCGCCTGAAGCGCCGTGGCGCCATGATGATGCCCTCCTCACGTAGCCGGGTCCATCCGATGCCGAAGCCGCGGGCCGCTCCCCCATCGCCGCCAGACTCCCGGCCGATCCGTTCCCGATCGCGGCACGAGCTCACCGTCATGGGGCCGTACCGGCTCGATCTCACCGTGAGCGTACTGCGGCGCCTGTCGACGAACGTCGTTGATGTGTTCACGGCCGAAGGGCACTATCTCCGCGCGCTCGACGGAACGTCCGGTCCCGCAGTCGTGCGTGTCGAGCAGACAGATCCCCGAACGCTGACCGTGTCGATCGAGGGCGACGCGGATGACCAGGGAGGGATGCTCACGCTCGTGGGGCGGATGCTCGGGGCGGATCGCAACGTGACCCATTTCGAGCGGGCGGCCGCCACGGTGCCCTGGTTGAGGCCCTTGGCCATCCGGATGCATGGCGTGAAGCCACCGCGCTACTCCACCCTGTGGGAAGCGTTCGTCAATGTGGTGGCCTTCCAGCAGTTGAGTCTGCGGGCGGCGATTGCGATCGTCCGCCGCCTGATCGTGGCCTTCGGGCGACCGCTCGAGAGCGACGGGGTGCAGCTGTATGCGTTCCCGAGCGCCGAGCAGGTTCTGGCTGCTGATGACACGGTTCTGCGCGCGACCGGCCTCAGCGCCGGCAAGGTCGCGACCCTGCGCCATGCCGGCGAGGCACTCATATCCGGCACGCTGAGTGAGGTGATGCTGGAGGAGCTCTCGAGCGCCGAGGCCGCGGCGCTGCTCCAGCAGATCAAGGGCATTGGCCCGTGGACGGCAACGGTCATCCTGCTACGCGGGCTCGGACGGCTCGATGTCTTTCCGATGAACGACACCAGTGTCGCGCGCAACCTCGGGCTCGTCGCGGGCCCGGCGCCGCTCGACGTCGCAAGCGCCCTCGACGCACTTCAGCCCCAACAGGGCATGCTGTATTACCACCTGTTGCTCGCGCGACTTGAAGCGCGTGGCGAGGTGGGACGGGCGTCGGTCTCCGGGGTGATCCCCAAGATTATCGGGAACGAGCGGCGAGGTTCGAAACGATCGAGAGACACCACGCTCCGGGAACGCCAACCTGGTAAGTCTGGTGCTCGTCGAGTGCCACAGCTCGATGGAGGAGTGAACATGGACCCCGCGGATAGGCAGCGTGTCCGGGCTTCGGAGCGCTTCGCCGGCAGCGAACACCTCTTCGACCTTGTCGCCTCGGCCGAGGCTCTCAGACGGGAGGCGGATCCCGCGCGGGATGGTCACCGCCAGATCACGCTGGTCCACGAAGGTGGGATGAGTGCCGTGCTCTTCGACTTCGAGGCGGGGGGCCGACTCTCCGATCACGAGGCCGATGGCCTGGTGACGATCCAGACGATCGCCGGAATGGTCGACGTGGCGACACCGCAGACGACCCACGAGTTGCCGGCCGGTTCACTGCTCGTCCTGGAGGCGGGCATCGTCCACGACGTCGTCGCCCACCTTCCCAGTCAGGTACTGCTCATCGTCCATCTCCGACACGACTCGATCGATGACTCCATCTCGTCACCCGGTCTGTGCGCCGGCGCCTCGGATACGCGCCCGTCGGTCCGGTGAGGATCACCGGCCATGGCGGTCGACCGGTAGCGCAGGAACAGGTGGTCATCGCCACCACGTTCTTGCGAGACCGGCTCGACGAGCTGACGTCCTGAGCAGCGGTATATGAGAATTGCGAGGTCGCGCATGGTTGGGCGGACGTGACGCTGGGCTTTCCCCTGTGGATCATCGCCGCGCACTGGATCAACGTGCTGTTCATCGGATTCCTGATCCGGGCCGGCATCCAGATCTTCGG
>JBBRYO010000246.1:0-3331 GCA_038237595.1 Candidatus Limnocylindrales bacterium
CGGCCTCGCTCGAGCAGGCGATCGAGCGCTACAACGCCGCCTGGAACGACCACGACCTCGACGCGATCATCTCCATGCACGCGCCCGACATGGTGTTCGCCAACCACACCGCCGGCGAGGCGGCGCAGGGCGGCGAGGTGCGCGAGCACATCGCCTCGATCTTTGCGACCTGGCCCGACATCGAGTTCTCGGCGCGGCGTCTCTACGTGCGCGACGGCCTCGTCGTCCAGGAGTGGACGGCAGGCGCAACGCACTCCAAGGTCATGCGCCGCGGCGAGCTGACAGCCGACCCCACAGGCCGCCGGATCGAGTGGGTGGGCATGGACGTGATCCCGTTCGAGAACGGGCTCGTCAAGCGCAAGGACGTCTACTCGGACTCGGTCTCGATCCTGCGCCAGGTGGGGCTGCTGTGAGCTAGCGGTCGATCAGCTCGGGCGCCGGGTCGACGTACTCGGCGAAGCGGACGCAGATGCCGTCGCGGATCGTCCACGCGTGTACGAAGCCGTAGCCCGTCTGCGTGCCCTCGAGCGTCCCGTTCGCCCGCCCGATGGCACACACCCGGTCGCCGGAGGCGACGATGTCTTCGATCTCCAGACCGAACTCCTCCCACGTCGATCCGAGGTTTTCAAAGAACGCCCCGACGTCATCGCGTCCGTTCACGGACATCGCGTGCGGGAGCACCGCGGGCGCGTTCCAGACTACGTCCTCTTCCAGAACCGCCATCACGGCGGGGATGTCCCCACGCCCGAACGCCTCGTAGGTGCGTTGAATGAGCTCTGCGTTGTCGTTTCCCATCGCTTCTCCGAGGTGGTCCGGGGTCAGACCCGCCTTCTACCGCGGCCGCCCATCAGGAACATGACCAGGGCCAAGATGCCCAGCACGAACAGGATGGGATGAACGATCGCCCCACCTGCGATCGCGATCACCAGCAGGATGACGCCCACAATCAAATACAGCATCGCTTTTCCTCCACTCGTTGCTCAGTCCAATTCAAACCCTATGGCCTGCTCCAGGTTGGTCGCTTGGTGTCGCGGGCTTGCCATCGTCGTCCCTCCGGAGCCGATAGCCGGGTCAGAGCTTGTCTTCCAACTCAGTCGCCTGGTCGTCGTGGCGACCGGCGCTCTGGCCCTCGCGGGTCGCCCGCTGCTCGATGTCGCCAGCCTGCTCGCCGAGGTCGTCGGCGCGGGCAGCGTGGCCCCTCGCCAAATCGGCGTGCTTGTCGGCCAAGGCGGATTCCTGATGTGCCTCTTCGCGCAGGACCTCAACCTTCGGGGCCAGGTCCTGAGCCCTTGCCACGTGGGCCTCGGCCTCCTGCCGGTGGCCGGCGGCGTCGGAGCTCATACGGGCGCGACGGCGTTCGCGGCTCTTCCTTAGGCGCGACACAGCGAGCCCCGCCAATGCCAGCAGGATCAGCCCGCCGACGACGGCAAGGACGATGATCACGGTCGAGGACATGTGTATGTCTTATACCCAATCGACTTGACGTGCAACCTCAGCCCAAGATGTTCACCGCGCGCGCGACCACCAGCCCGACGGTGGCCAGCGCAGCAACCCCCTGCACCGCCATGACCATCTTCGCCGTCTGGGTGAGCGGCATCGTGTCGGTGGGGCTGAACGCGGTGGCGTTGGTCAGCGACGTGTAGAGGTAGTCGACGAATCCCGGCCGCCAGCCCTTCGGAGCGAGCTTGGGGTTGTCCATCTGAGGAAACTGGAAGTCCGCCAAGGCCGCGGGTTCGAGGCATCGCGCTTCGGGCCCTCCACGATCCATCTCCCAGTACCAGACCGCGAACAGCAGCACGTTGGTCAGCCACAACACAGCTCCGGACAGGATCAGCGCATGCCCATCCGTCTTGCCGCCGTTGATCAGGTAGCGGACGAGCAGGCCAAGCGAGACGATGTTGGACAGGCTGACCACGGCGATGACCCCGAGCGCGAACTGCCGCGCCCGTCCGGAGTACTCGTGGGCGCGGCTGGGCGTGATCACGATCAATGCGACGAGGAGCAGCGCCTCGGCGGTCGGCACCAGCCAGGTGGGTCCGATCGTGATCTTCTTCGCCAAGGCCACCTGGAGCCCGATCGCCGCCGCGACAGCCAGCTGCGCCGGCCACAAGGGGTCCCCGCGCTCGAGCCGGTGGCCCAAGGCGCCGAGCTCCTGCTCCAGGCGCCAGGACATGGCCGCACCGTACCTGCAAATCGGCCGCGCGACCGTCGCCGCGGCGACGGGAGAGGTTAGTCGCCGCCCCTTGGCTGGCCGCCCCGGCGCGCCTTGCGCCGGATCTGCGTCTGGCGCTCCTCGTACCGCGTCCTACCCCTCTCGAGATGCGCCCAGCCGTACAGCCACAGCGCTGACTTGCCCTCCTCGGACAGGCCGCTTGGCTCGATCACGTCGGCCTCAACCGTCGAGAACGGATCACCCCGGCCAAGACGAACGTCGACTTCACGTTGCAAATATCCGACAGTCGCCATGCGACCGCTCCTTCCTCCACTTGATTCGAACGAGTGCGAAACGGCCGAGACCGAATCGACAACACGGTGGACATGCCCTTCCCCAGCACGCAGACTAGGTACCGCGACTAACCCGGGTGTAAAGATTCCGATGAGATCCCGGGCGAGCCCGGCATGTGCCACTGTCTACGACGTGAAGATCTCTGGGACAAAGGAAGCACACGTCGCGGCCGCCCGCAAGGGGTGCTATGAGATTCTCACCGACTACGAGTCCTTCCCCCAGTGGTGGCCCGGCTGCAAGTCGGCGTCCTTGGTTGACGGTGGTTCCGCCGGCGAGCAGGACGTTGCGCTCGTCTTCGACACGAATTCGCCCGTCGGAGACGTCGATTGCGTCGTCCGCTTCCGCGCCGAGCCTCCAGAACGCGTCAGGTCGGAGCGACGCAGTGGACGGCTGACGCGACTGGACGGCGACGGCTGGCTTCTGACCGAATGTGGAGACGGCACGACGGATGTTCGGTACTCGGCGTCGGCGGAGATGGACACAGGGCTGCCGGGCTTCGTGGAGCGGCCGTTCCGCGATAAGGCGAAGCACTTCTTCATCGAGGCGCCGGTCGAGGCGCTCAAGCGGCGGGCTGAAGAAGCCGCCGGCGCCTAGGCAGACGCGGACTGCAGCGTCGCCGCGATCTCGTCCAGCGCCGCCTGCTCGCCTTCGCTGACCTGCTTGCCTCCAACCTTCAAGAATCCCCCCTCACGATGGGCTTCGGCCGCCGCCTCGGCCACGCTCAAGACGAACCGGCTGTAGCTCTCGAACTCCTCGGGTGACGCCTTCTCCCGCAGGATCCGGACGGCCTCGCGAAGACGCTCCGCGGTCGTTGCGCTGATCTCC
>JBBRYO010000247.1:0-3322 GCA_038237595.1 Candidatus Limnocylindrales bacterium
AACGACGCCAACCTGGCGGCCCTCGCCGAAGGACGGACCGGTGCTGCGGTCGGGGTGCGCGACTACGTCTTCATCGCGATCGGCACCGGAATCGGAATGGGGATCGTGATGGATGGGCGGCTGCGCCGCGGCTGGCGCGGGATGGCCAGCTAGGTCGGATTCCTGCCGCTCGGTGCAGACCCTCGGACGCGAGAGGCCCGGCACTCGGGAGCGTGGGAGTCGGCCACCGCGGGGCCTGCCATCCGCAGACGGATCGCCAGCGCGGTCGCGGCCGGGTCGCCCACCACGCTCACACGGTCATCCAATTTCGCCGACGTGTTGGATGCGGCCGAGGCAGGCGATGCGGCGGCCGCCGCGATCGCGGACGAGGAGGCGGCATTCATCGCGCTTGGCGTAGCGGCGGTGGTCGCGGTCTGCGATCCGGAGCTGGTGATCCTGGGTGGGGGCGTAGGTGCCGACCCTCGCCTCGCGGAGCCGGTCCGGCGGGGCCTGTTCAGGCTTGTGGGTCCCGGCCCGCGAATCGCATCGAGCGAGCTATGGGATCGCGCACCGCTGCTCGGGGCGCTCGAGGCTGCCAGATCGGCCGCCGCGAGCGCCCCGTGAGCGAGTTCCCCGCGTCAGGCCCGAATGGCGCGGCGGCGGAGAACGAAGGTGAGGAGCCCGGCGACGCCGAGAGCCGCGCCCGCGATCGCTGCGAGCGTGACGGTCCCAAGGCCACCGGAGTCCGAGGCGGAGTCAGAGCCTGAGCTCGAAACAGCGCCCGCGATGTCGGTCGGAGGCAGTGCGTTGACGTGGACCATGCCATGCATGTAGTCGTGGATGTTGCAGTGGTAGGCGTAGTCGCCGACCTTGCTGAACGTCACGGAGTAGTCGGCCCCACCGGGACTGAGGCTTCCGCTCAGCAGGCTGCCGCTGTCGGAGCTGACCGTGTGCGGCGCGTCCGAGCCGTCCGACCACGTCACACTCTGGCCGACGCCGACGGTGATGTCGTTCGGCGTGAAGTGATAGCGGTTGTTGCTCTCCTTGACGACCACGCTCTTGCCGCCCGCCAAAGCCACACCGGCCGCCAGCAGCAGGAGCATTCCGGTCATCACCGCGATAGCCGGGACTCGCCTGGGCACGCCCGGGGAGCGTTGCGTTCCGGTCATCGATAGCCTCCCTTCGGGCAGACCCACGCACATCCGGCAAGGTCGAATGCCCTGCCTGCGTGTACGTCATCGAGGCGCGCTGCGGTTCCAACCGCTGGAGCTGGGCCGGCCTCGGTCAATGCCGCAGCGTCTCGCCCGCGCGTGTGAGACGCCTCACGCCTGCGCGCACGATCGCGAGCGGGCCGGCCTCGGAAGGCAGCCGGTCGGCCTCTCGTGCCGCCGGGCCGTCGGCCGCGTTGCGGCGGCGCGGCCGCGGCTCCTCGAACCGCTCCAGCAACCGGTCGACGTCGAGATGTTCCGAGACCAGGAGCCGGATCTCCGCGATCTTGGCCACGTCCGACGGATGGGTCTTGACCAGCAGGTCGTGGACCTCCGAGGCCGCGCGATACGTATCCTCGTTCACGAGGTAAGCGAACAGCCCTGCGTTCCCGATGGCATCGAGGTCCTGCTGGCGCGGCCGGTATCCCCCCGTGAATACCATGCCCGCAAGCTCGATTGTGTTCGGGTCCTCAGGTCGCCGCCCGTAGCGCGAGCGGTTGCGGAGTCGTTCGAGCAGACCCGGCTCGCGAGCAAGCGCCCGCTGCGTCCGGTTCGCGGCAATCGTCGCGTGGATCACGTCCTCGCGGTCACCGGGCACGATCAGCAGGCTGCCTGGGCCGATCCGCTCGAGGAGGTGGCGCGGCTGCATCGCGCCGATGGCGACGTGCTCGATGGCGCGGTCGAGGTCGGCACCCTCGTTGAGCACTTCGCCGGGCATCTGCTCGACCAGCATCGAGAGGGTCGGGTTGGACAGGAGCGGCCGGTACGGGAGCGTGCCCAGCAGCTCGATGCCGTGGAGGGCCAGGCCACGGCGCAGGATCTCGGGCAGGCTCGGGTGCGCGTCGGCGTCGACCTTGTTGACGATCGCCCCGACGACCTCCACGCCATGGCGCGCGAAGAGGGCACGGTTGAGCACGATCTCGTCGATGGGCCGACCGACTCCGGCTTCGCTGACGATGACGACGGGGGCGCCGAGCATGCGCGCGACATCGGCGTTGGACAGGCCGATGACCGAACCCACCCCGGCGTGGCCCGTGCCCTCAAGGAGGACCACATCCCTCCCCTTTGCCACGCGGCGGTGGGCCACGCGGATGCGCTCCCCGAGATCCTCCACGACCTCGCCCGAGATGAATGCCTTGGTGAAGCCGCGCGGGATGTGGACGGGGCTCATGGCATCGAGGGGATCCCTGATGTCGAGCACGGTCCGAACCAGGATGGCGTCCTCGTCCGCCGGAATGCCGTCGACAACGTCGTAGCGCTGCCCGACGGGTTTCATGAAACCGGTGTTCAGCCCGCGGTCCATGAGCGCGGCCAGGAGGCCCAGCGCGAAGGTGGTCTTGCCGCGGTTCATGCCCGTGGCGGCAAGGTAGAGCTGGCGCATACGGCCAGCGTACGTCAGGCGCGCCCGGCCGAAGGTCCGCTTCCGAGGCTCAGGATCGTCACCACAAGACCCAGCACCAGCAGCGCCAATCCCAGCGGGAGGAGCGATCCGAAGAGCAGCACGAACCCCGACGTCAGCAGGAATCCCGCGAAGACCGCCGCCTTCGACGGGACACCGAGCGACGGCACGAAGACAACGATGAGGACGGCGATGCCGATCCAGCCCACGGCGAGCACGGCGGCGGCCGCGACCGCGCCAAGTGCCAACGAGATCAGCCACCGAAACGAAGGTGAAGCGCGCATGGGGTGGGGTTGGGGTTGGCCAGGCCGATCGGCGCCCCGGAGACCGGCTACGCGCGCTCCCGGGTTGAGACCTTGCGCTCGATGACCGCCAGGGCGTCCTTCAGGCGGCTGACCGTCTCGGCGTCCACCGTATCGGCGTCCGAGTGCGGTCCAAGGCGGTCCAGGACATCGGCGATGAGGCCGTAGAAGACATTCGCGTCGGCCAGGAAGAACTGCGGCTCGTTGTTGTAGCGGACCAGCGTGAGGCGCCCCTGGAGCACGCGGCGATCGTCGACGTGGGCGATCTGCGTGGAGAAGTTGTGCCCCTGGATGCCGTCGGGGTTATTGAGGAAGTTGAGGGCGTTGTCAATGGCCAGGCCGAAACGTGCCCGCCACGCGACCAGCCGCTCGTGGACCTCGACGGCGATGCGCACCTCCGCCACCTGGTCGAACACCTCCGGGCTCACCGTCAG
>JBBRYO010000248.1:0-3299 GCA_038237595.1 Candidatus Limnocylindrales bacterium
AGTGGCCATGACCGTGCAGACCGCGCCGGGCGCCTCGCTCGAGTCCCCGACGGAGCTCGCCGAGCTGGTCCGTCAGGTCATGCGCCGTCTGCGCCAGGGAACGAGGGACACGCTCGCGCCGCTGGGCCTCACCGGCTCAGAGGCCAGGGTCGTCCGGCTGCTCGCCGACGGCCCGTTGCGAATGTCCGTCATTGCCTACCGCCTGACGGTCGTGCCGCGCACCGTCACCGACGTCGTGGACGGGGCGGAGCGCGCCGGCGTCGTGGCACGCAGGGCCGATCCGGACGACCGCCGCTCGACGCTCGTGGAGCTCACGTCCGCCGGCCGGAACCTGCTCGAGCAGCTCGACTCGGCGCGGCGGGAGACTGCGGTGCGCGTGTTCGGGATCCTCACGGAAGAGCAGCGCGGCGAACTGCTGGCCCTGCTCCGCGCGATCGGCACAGCGGAGGAGCGCGGCCGCCCGGAGCGCATGTCCCGGCGGGAAATCATCGCGGTGACGGGAGCTCCTGAATGAGTCTCCCCGGCGGCTTCAGAAGCGGCGGCTTCAGGACCCTGCGCTCCAAGCAACGCAAGGAGAACATGGGGACGCAGGAGCTTTCGCCCGGCCTCATCCGCAAGATCGGCCAGTTCGCGAAGCCCTACCGTTGGAAGCTGCTCGGCTTCCTGATCCTGATCAGCATCGACGCCGCCATCGGCGCGACCAACCCGCTGATCTACCGGGCCATCATCGACGACGGGATCATCCCGAAACGCACGGACATCGTTGTCCAGCTTGCGATCGTGCTCGCGACACTTGCCATCCTGGACGCCGGGCTGATGCTGTGGGAGCGCTGGATCTCGTCGCGCATCGGCCAGGGTCTCGTCTTCGACATGCGGACGCAGGTGTTCGCCCACTTCCAGAAGATGCCGCTCGCGTTCTTCAGCCGCACGCAGACCGGAGCGCTGATCAGCCGCCTGAACAACGACGTGCTCGACGCCCAGAGCGCGTTCACCAACACCCTGTCGTCTGTGGTCGGCAATGCGATCACCGTGGTCATCACGCTCATCGCGATGTTCGTGCTGAACTGGCAGATCACTCTCCTGGCGCTGGTGATCTTTCCCGTCTTCATCCTGCCGGCCCGCTGGATGGGCGCGCGGATCCAGGCGATCACGCGCGAGAGCTACAACCTGAACTCGTCCATGGTCTCGATGATGAGCGAGCGCTTCAACGTCGCCGGAGCGCTGCTGGTCAAGCTGTTCGGGCAGCCGACCCGCGAGGTGCAGAGGTTCGAGGAGAAGGCGGGGCGCGTCCGCGATATCAACGTTATGCAGTCCATGTACATGGCCGTGTTCGCGGCCGCACTGCTCCTCACGGCATCGCTCGCCACCGCGCTCGTGTACGGCCTCGGTGGTCTGTTGGCGACCTCGGGGGCCATCCAGGTCGGAACGCTGGTCGCGCTCAGCGCATACCTCAGCCGGCTCTACGGGCCGCTGACGGCGCTCTCGAACGTGCAGATCAGCATCATGACCGCGCTCGTGTCCTTCGACCGGATCTTCGAGGTGCTCAACATCGTGCCCATGGTCGCCGAGCGACCGGGAGCCGTGGAGATCGAGCCCGGGCCGGCCAAGATCGAGTTCGAGCACGTCGACTTCAGCTATCCGCGCGCAGAGGACATCTCGTTGGCTTCACTCGAGTCGGTCGCGGTCCTCGACCAGTCCCCATCCGCGCAGGTGCTCGATGACGTGAGCTTCATGGCCCAGCCGGGCGACCTCGTCGCGCTGGTCGGTCCCTCGGGAGCCGGCAAGACCACCATCGGGAACCTCGTTCCGCGCCTGTACGACGTCGACGCCGGGGCCATCAAGATCAACGACCTCGACGTTCGGGACGGGACCCTCGAATCGCTGCGCCGCGGCATCGGCGTGGTGACGCAGGACGCGCACCTCTTCCACGACACGATCCGCGCGAACCTGCTCTACGCGAAGCCCGACGCGACCGAGGCTGAGCTCATCGACGCGCTGCGCGCTGCGCAGATCCTGCCGCTCGTGAACTCGCTGCCGGACGGCATGGAGACGGTCGTTGGTGACCGCGGCTTCCGGCTCTCGGGCGGCGAGAAGCAGCGGATCGCGATCGCCCGCCTGCTGCTCAAGGCTCCGGACATCGTCGTCCTCGACGAGGCAACGGCCCATCTCGACTCGGAATCGGAGGTCGCCGTGCAGGCGGCGCTCAAGACCGCCCTCGCCGGACGGACGTCGATCGTCATTGCGCATCGCCTCTCGACGGTGCGGGACGCCGACCAGATCCTGGTGGTCTCCGCGGGGCACATCGTGGAGCGCGGCAGGCACCTGAACCTGCTGGCGGCGGGCGGGCTGTACGCCGAGCTGTATCAGACCCAGTTTGCAAACCAGGAGGACGAGGAGGGGCCGGATTCCGTGCCGGTCCTGCTGACCGAGGCACCCGCCGGGTGAATGCCCCGTCAACCGGTTCAAATCCATCGATGCGAAGCTCGACTGCGCCACGATCCAGCGGTTCTGATTTGACTGTCGGGCGGGGAGTCGCCCACGTCTACCGGCAACGGCGGAGAGCCCGCACTGTCGGAACGCTATTTGCGCTTGACCGTCAACGAGAACCTCGAGTGCTTTGCCGGTCTGTACGAGTTGCCCGATGCCCGCGAGCGCATCGAGCGCGCCCTGCAAGCCGTCAGTCTCCTCGGACGGGCCGGCGATGTCTGCGGCGCGCTGTGTAAGGGTCTGGCCAGCGGGCCAGCCTGGCCCGGCCTCTGCTCAGCAACCCGGTCGTGCTCTTCCTCGACGAGCCGACCGCAGGCCTCGACCCGGTCGCCGCGCGGGACGTCCACGAGCTGATCGACGTGATCCACCCGACCCTCGGCCTTGCCATCGGCTCCGCGGCCCTACCGCTGGTCCTCAACGGACTTGGCTGGCGGATCACGTCGGCGATGTTCGACCGCGAACGGCTGATCACCGGCACCAAATAATCAGGGGCCGGGCGGCTCGCCAAGAGCCTCGCGCTCGCGTCGAGGCGCCCTGAGTACGGCCGACGGACGGACTTCGAGAGAGCACGACACGATTTGTGGCAGGTTTACGCATGCCCCCTACGAGGCATCGGAATGACCCAAACCAATCTTCGCTAGACGCGCGAGCGCCCGAGCCCCACCGCACGACCAATCGCGATCACGACGATCGCGCCGATCACGGCGACAACGATGCTCTCGAGGTTCAAGCCGGTCACATCGGCCTGATGCAGAAGCGTGCCCGCGATGAATCCGCCTACCAGCGCACCAACGATACCCAGGACGATCATG
>JBBRYO010000249.1:0-3295 GCA_038237595.1 Candidatus Limnocylindrales bacterium
CCCGATGTTCGGCGATGGCAACCCTGGTGGGCTTGCAGCCCTGTTCCCCGGCTACGGTCCAGCCCGGGTCGTGATCGACGGCGCCTTCTCATCGAGCCTCCACGCCAGTGGCGAGCTGGCGCTCGCCGTCGGCTGGACGGCAGTCCTCGCGCTGGCTGTGGCGTTGGCCTTGCGGCGGTCGCTTGGCGTCCGGAGCTCAAAAAGTATCCCTGCCTGACGAACCTAAAGACGCGATGGATGACCAGGTGGCTGGCGCAACACCTTGTGAAGCCGCAGTCAGGCTCCACTCCCGAGGTGGAGCCCCCGCTCGGCGAAAACACTGCGTAGAAGGCGGGCTCGGTCGCTCATGATGCCGCCGACGCCGAGGTCGAGCATGGCGTGCATCGTGGCCTCGTCGTTGACCGTCCAGACATGGACTGGCAGGCCGGCACGGTGAGCGGCGTTGACGAAGCCAGCGGTGACAATCGGGAGTGGCCCCTGGCGGCGTGGTGCCTGGATGCAGTCTGCCCCCTGGCGGGGCATCCTTCGGGCGGCGATCGCCAGGCGGGCGATGACGACGGCGCGAGGTCCCATCGACGTGCAGGCCCGTCCCCGGCTCAGCGTGCGGATGTCACGAAGACGGCGATCCGAGAAGGCGCCAAAGCCCACACGGTGCCAGGCACCAAGGCGATCGATGAGCTCGACCACAGCTGCGACGCACCGATCCGACTTGGGGTCGATGTTGATGCGGGCCTGAGGCCAGCGGACCAGCAAGTCTTCTAGTCGCGGGACGCGCACGCCACGGTCCCGGAATGGAAAGCTCCGCCCGCCGTCGGGGGAGAAGGCGTGCCCGGCGTCAGCGGCTTCGACATCTGCGATGTCGAGCGCGGCGATGGCTCCCGCGCGGTCCGTCACCCGGTCGAGGCGGGGATCATGGAAGGCCACCACGACCCCGTCGCGGCTGAGATGCACGTCAGTCTCGAGGTAGCTGTAGCCGAGGGCGACGGCCGCCTCGAATGCCGGCAGGGTGTTCTCCGGCGCCTCCTCCGCAGCTCCTCGGTGGGCGAAGGCGATAGGGCCCTCGTGATCGAGGAAGGGGTGCACGACAGCCTGCCGCCTGGAGTCCGCGCGGGAGAGTGGCATTCGCATCAGAGGATGCCCAACTCCACGATCGCCTCGCGCGAGAACACCCTTCCCCTGAACGAGGTCCCGCTGCGCTGCGAGATGCCCCTGAGAGGTGCCCGAGCCCAAGCCGCGCGCGGCGTAGCAGTAAGGTCAAAGGATCGATGCGTGGTCCGCTGTTCTACATCCCGCGCTTCCTTCGCCACTACCGGGATCGGCGTCAGCTCGGCCAGTCCGTCGGCCAGGCTCTAAAAAGTGCTCGGGTACGAATGCGCAGCTACGGATGAGCACGCACGCGGAAGCCGCGATCCAACAGTTTTGGCTGAAGGCGCTCGGACCTCGATGAGCGTCTGGCCCAGAGAGCGGGTCCGAACAGGCGAGCAGCTGGCGACCGCGCGGAGGCTGCGCGCGACCGTGAGTTGGCTGCGACCGATCCGCTCACGGGCACGCGAGCCCGAGGCCCGGGCCTGGCCGATCTGCAACGTGAGATAGCCGCCAAGCGCGACCCGCCCATCCCACGCAGGGGAACTTCGGGCCAGGTTTGCATGCCCGTCGGCACGGCTGGCGGGTCAGTGACCGTGGTCGGTGGCGGGATCGGCCGTGTTCCCGACACCTTGCGAGACGTGCGAAAGACGCACAGCGTCTGACCCTCGGGCCGCGCAGCGCACGCACTGAGGACCCCGGCCCACCCATGGTCGTGGAGCTGCTCGCCGGCGCGCTGGAAGTCCGGCCATTGATGGTGCTTTGGGCTGCAGATTCGGAAGCCCGACCCGAGCGAGTCGAGCAGGGTTGCTGAGGTCGGCGACCGTTGATAGGGAGATCTCCCAGCGCCACAGATCGCGGGGGAGGGCCTGCTGCGGGGGGAGCGCCGCTTCGGCCAGGTAGCGGTACCACTCGGCCCAAGCGGTGGGTTCGCTGTCGGCGAAGTACAGCGCCTCCACGACCGCGCCGCGTTGCCATCGGTTGTCCGCCGGATCCGGCGGCTCGCAGTACACCTCCCGTCCAGCTGGGATATGACGCCACCAGATCCCAGAAACCGTCGTCGGCTCGACGTCCAAGCGCGCTAGATCGAGCCTGAGGCTTCGAGGCCCGCGACCACCCGGGACACGCGCCGGTAGTCACCTGCGGCGATGACGTCGAGCGCCTTGTCGTCATCGAGCAGAGGGATCGGCTTGCGCATCCAGACGGGCACGTACGTGGCCTGCATTACCTGCACGAGGCGCTCGACGATCACCGAGAGCTCCGCGAGCCGCTCCGCATGGGCACCAGACGGCGAACGATCCTCACGCAGCCAGGCGCGGACAGTCGTTTCGTTTGCGCCGGTAGCGCGCGCGATGTCGGAGACCGTCAGGTGCCCGATCTCGTTGATGTGTGCGGCTTCGCCGGCAAATGCAGTGGCCATGGTCTCCCACGCCAGTGTATCGACAAACACCCGTCTAACGCAAGGGTAACGCCCGGTAAATGCCCGAGTAATGTCGGCGAAATCGCTCCTCGACGCATCCAGGGTACGCCCCCAGGTTTTGGCCGGTGGTGAGCATGCGACGCCTTTCGTGCGAGGCTGTCTCACAAGCCGCGGCAGCGGCCCGGGCTCGCGACCCAGAAGTAGCTGCCACGTCTCTGGGCAACCCACTCGACGGGCCCTTACTGCACCACGAGCACGATTACACTCAGACCAGTGGCAAGCGCCCGCCGACGGTCTTGTCCTTCGCATCGGTGAACGAGGCGACAGCGGCGGCAATCCGCAAGGCCACGACGCAATGGCGCGCGATTCTCACGACAGGAGCGAGCGATGAGTTCACTGACCCCGGGCACGAAGCAGGCTACCGAGAAGGTGCTGGCCGGGATCGACGATGAGAGCGTGAGCGCCCGGTATCCCAACCGCAGCCACTTCGTGGCGGCGGACCACGTTCGCCATGGCGAGATGGTCACGCGCGCACTCTTCGCCGGCGGCGCTGACCCTCAACGTGTTCGTTCCCGCGAGCCTCACCATGGCCGCGGCGCCCGGGATGGTCGAGCGGGGCTTTGGCAGGATCGTGAACATGTCGAGCGGGGCCGCCCGCAGCGCGATGCCGAATCTCGGCCCCTACTCGGCGTCCAAGGCGGCGCTCGAGATGCACACCTCCCAGCTCGGCGCGGAGCTCGGCGACGGTCCCGTGCGCGCTACGGCCGTCGATCCCGGCCCGGTCGACACCGA
>JBBRYO010000250.1:0-3279 GCA_038237595.1 Candidatus Limnocylindrales bacterium
GCGAGGAACAGGAAGCCCGGCCCTTCCTGATAGTGGTGACGTCTCGGCAGTCTCCCCGGGTCGGACCTCAACGGCATGCGCACCCTCCTCGGAGGCCACGCTACTCCGGAGTCGCATCCTCACCGGGGAACCTCACTAACCGCAGGAGCAGACAGGCGCAAGGGGCAGGTTCTCACGCTGGCAGCGCGGGCAGACCTGCGGCGGGACGTCGGAATCGTTGCATCGTCGTTGACGCCCAGCGTCGTCGGCCCTGCGGACGGGCGGAAGCGCCCGGGAGTACCCCTCGTCCGACGGTACCCGACCGGCCTCCCCGGGCATGGAAAGGCCCGGTCCGTCTCCGGACCGGGCCCTGCCGGGAGTCCTGGTTGGTGCGGACGTCAGGCCCGAGCGGGCTCCGAATCCTCCTCGGTCAGCGAGGGCAGATCCTCGTCCTCCTCGTCGTCGTCCTCGTCAGGCTCGAGGAACGGGTTGGCAAGGCTGTCCTCGGCCGCCTGCGGCTGGGGTGCTTCGCGCCCTTCCAGGAGAGGGTTGAACGCATCGCCGCCACCGTCGCCACGAGGCGCACCGGAGCCGGCGAGGAAGACGTTGTAGTCCTCCCCGAAGCCCTCCGGCAGCTCGCCACCGGCGAGTGCCTCCGCCGCTGCACGACGCTCGGCCTCGCGGCGAGCGGCCACGTTGGCCGGCGCGCCCGATCCCGCGGGGATCAGCTTGCCGATGATGACGTTTTCCTTGAGCCCGATGAGCCGGTCCTTGGCGCCGTTGATGGCCGCCTCGGTCAGCACGCGGGTGGTCTCCTGGAAGGAGGCCGCCGCAAGGAAGCTGCTGGTGTTGAGCGATGCCTTGGTGACGCCGAGCAGCACGGTCTCCGCGGTCGAAGGCTCGCCGCCCTCCGCGAGGACCTTGTTGTTGATCTCCTCGAACTCGAACTTGTCGACGAGCTCGAAGGGCAGCTGCTCGCTGTCGCCCGGCTGATCGATGCGCACCTTGCGCAGCATCTGGCGGACGATGATCTCGATGTGCTTGTCGTTGATGGTCACGCCCTGGCTGCGGTACACGCGCTGGACCTCCTTGACGAGGTAGCGCTGGACCGCGTCCCGGCCGCGGGTCTCGAGGTATTCCTGCGGGTTGATGGGGCCGTCCGTGATCGGATCGCCGGCACGGATCATCTGGCCGTTCTCGACCAGCAGCTTGGCGTTGTGCGGGATGGCGTACTCGCGCTCCACCACGTCCTCGCTGCGGATGCGGAGGCCGTCCTCGGTCTTGACGAGCATGCCCTTGTCGAGCGAGCGGACCTCGTCGACGTTGCCATCCTTCTCGAGGCGCGCCACGACCTGGTTCGCCTCGACGGAGTCGCCCTCGTCGACGAGAACCTCGTGGCCCTTGGAGATCCGGAGCGGCGTGTCGAACGCCTCGCGGCTGGTCACCTTGACCCGGCGCGCGCCGTTCTCGCCCTGGATGATCTCGACCACGCCGTCGATGTGGCTGATCTCGGCCTTGCCCTTTGGCATGCGGGCCTCGAACAGCTCCTCGACGCGCGGCAGGCCTGCCGTGATGTCGAGCCCTGCCACGCCGCCGGTGTGGAACGTCCGCATCGTCAGCTGGGTTCCGGGCTCGCCGATCGACTGCGCGGCGATGATGCCCACGGCCTCACCGATGCCCACGAGCGAGCCCGTGGCCAGGTTGCGGCCGTAGCAGTTGCGGCACACGCCGTAGCGTGACTGGCAGGTGAGCGGGGAGCGGACCAGGACCTCAGCCACGCCGGCCTCGTCGATGGCCTGCGCCAGCTCCTCGTTGATCTCCACGTTGCGCTCGACGATCGCCGCGTCCTTTTTCTTCGCGTTGGGCGCGAGGACCGGCCCGGCAGCAAAGCGACCAACCAGCCGGCGGCGGAAAGCGTCGGGCTCGGTGCCCGCGAATTCCTCAGTCTCCGCCCGGGTGATCCAGGTGCCTTCCTCCGTGCCGCAGTCGTCGTCGCGGGTGATGACGTCCTGTGCCACGTCCACCAGGCGCCGGGTGAGGTACCCGGAGTCGGCCGTGCGGAGGGCGGTGTCGGCGAGGCCCTTGCGGGCTCCGTGGGTCGAGATGAAGTACTCAAGGACGGTCATGCCCTCGCGGAAGTTGGAACGCACGGGCACGTCGATGATGCGGCCCGTGGGGTCGGCCATCAGCCCGCGCATGCCGCCCAGCTGACCGATGTTGCCCTTGTTTCCGCGGGCTCCCGACGCGGTCATCATGGTCACCGCGCCGGTCGGGTCGAGCCCTTCCATCATGCGATCGGAGACCTGCTGGGTGGTGTCCTTCCAGATCTGGACGACCTTCTCGTAGCGCTCGTCCTCGGTGATGAGGCCGCGCTGGTACTGCTTGTCGATCTCCGTCACCTGGCGATCCGCCTCGCCCAGCAGGGCGGGCTTCTCGGATGGCACCGTGATGTCCTCGACGGCAATCGTCATGCCGCCGCGGGTCGCGTAGTGGAAGCCGACGCTCTTGATGCCGTCGACCAGTAGCGCCGTCTCGGCGGGGCCGAGGAGGCGGTAGCAGTCGCTGACGAGCTCGCGAAGCGCGGCCCGGTTCATCGTCTTGTTCACGAAGCGCAGCCGATCCGGCAGGATCTGGTTGAAGATCAGCCGGCCGACCGTAGTGCGCACGGCCTGGACGGTGGAGTCGCCGAGTGCCTCGTCCCAGGCGCGCACGCTGATCTCGATGGGGGTGTGGAGCGCCAGCTTGCGCACCGAGTGGTTGGGCAGCGACTCCATGCCCTCGCGGGTGTCGATCAGCCCGACCTCATAGGCGAGCAGGGCTTCCTGCTCGTCCGCGAAGTGCATCGCCTTGAGGGAGCTGGTGTCCTCGCGCTCGAGGGTCAGGTAGTAGCAGCCGAGGATCATGTCCTGGGTCGGCGCCACGACCGGGCCGCCGTCCGAGGGGGACAGCAGGTTGGCCGTGGAGAGCATCATCCGGCGCGCCTCGTCCTGGGCCGCGCGGCTCAGGGGAACGTGCACCGCCATCTGGTCGCCGTCGAAGTCGGCGTTGAAGGCGAAGCAGACGAGCGGGTGGATCTGGATGGCCGAGCCCTCGACGAGCACGGGCATGAACGCCTGGATGCCCAGGCGGTGGAGCGTGGGTGCACGGTTGAGCAGCACCGGATGGTCCTTGATGACCTCCTCGAGGACGTCCCAGACCTCCGGCCGCACGCGCTCGACGATGCGCTTGGCGCTCTTGATGTTGTGGGCGAAGCCCTTCTCGACGAGCTGGCGCATGACGAATGGCTTGAACAGCTCGAGC
>JBBRYO010000251.1:0-3261 GCA_038237595.1 Candidatus Limnocylindrales bacterium
CAACATGGACCGCTGGGACGACATCGAGGCCGCCAGCCACTTCAGAATCGCCGTCAGCAAGCAGGCGCGGCGGCTCATCATGGTCAACAACCAGGCCGCCTACGCCAAGTGGATGACCAGCGAGACCGGCAAGATCATCAGCCAGCTCCGCACCTTCGCCTTCGGCGCGTGGACCAACAAATTCCTCTACGAGGTCAAGATGCGGGACGCCCAGGCGTTCACCAATGTCGCCACCACCACGGTCGCGGCCGGGCTGGTCTACGTCGGCCGTACCTACCTCGAATCGGTCGGCCACACCGACCGCAAGAAGTTCCTCGCCGACCGCCTGAGCATGGCCAAGATCGCCGAGGCCTCGTTCAGCAGGGCGGCGTGGTCGAGCATGATCCCGACGGCGGTGGACACGCTCGTTTCCGACGTGGGCCAACGCTCGCCCGTGTTCAGCTTCGCCAGGACCACGGGGCTTGAAGGCGGGGCCCTCTTTGGCAACCCGACGTTCGACTGGGCCAGCAAGGCCGTCCACGCCGCCGGATCATTCCAGGCGCCGCTCTTTGGCGACTACGACTTCAGCAAGCAGGACGTCCGCAACCTCCGCGACGGGGCGTGGGTCCCCAACGTGATCGGCCTGCGGAACGTCATCGACCAACTCTCCCGTCGCCTTCCCGACAAGTCACAGGGCCAGTGATCCGCTTGTTTAGTGCCCGCTAGCATCGCATGTTTGCAGTCACCAACTTCGACGGCACTAAGCGCGCCATACAGGAGGTGAAGGTCTGTTGGTTGCTGGTCACTTCCCTCTCTCGTTCCTGACCTGTTCTCTCTCTCACCCACCCGTCGCCCGATCATCGACGGGCTTGGATTCCGCCTCTCTCGTTCCTGACCTGTTCTCTCTCTCACCCACCCACCCACTCAGGCCAGAACCTGAACCCCATGCGGGTATGGTATTTGTCGATTGCCGGTTATCAAACACTAACTTGCGATTTTTTGCAAGTTAGCGGGCACAAACTTGTAAGTGAGCGGGTGCAAACATGCCAAGGAAAAAGCCCATCGGGGAGGTCCATGCGGCCATCGCCGAGGCCGCCGACCGCCAGCTTCTCGATTGGCTCCAGAACGGCAAGGAGGTCTTCGACGAAGGTGGCAACGCGGTCCGGCGTCGCCACCTCAGCGCCGCAGACATCAACGCCATATACAAGCGGCTCCGCGACCTCGGGATCCAGTCCCCGGCCGTCCACGGCTCGGCCGCCGGCGGCCTGGTCGATGAGGCCACGCGGCAGCGGTGGGTCAAGTTCCAGGGCGGCCGCGTCCCGCTGCTGGACACCGAATCGCCCGACGAAGCGACCGGGGCCCGCGGGTGAGCTACCTCCACGACCTGGGCGACCACTTCAACTTCTTTGTCCGGGAAATCTGGCGGGACCGCCGCCTTGACCAGCCGGGGATCGCCCCGATCGGCGACGTTGAGGAAGACATCCTCGATTGGACCGCCAACGGGCCAAGAAAACGGGGCGTCCTTGCCTTCCGCGGCATCGGCAAGACCCACCTCATCACCGCCAGCTACACGCTCTGGCGGCTGTTCAGGGACCACGACAACAAGGTCCTCATCGTCTCTAAATCGCTCGGGGAGGCCAAAAAAACCGTCGGGATCATGCGGCAATGGATCGACGCGGTGGAGTTCCTCCGGCACCTCTCCCCGGAACTGGGCCACGACAAGACCGACACCCGCAACGAGTTCAGCGTCGGGCCCGCCAAAGAGGCCCGCGACTTCTCCGTCACCGCCGTCGGCGTCGACGGCCAACTCCCCTCCAAACGCGCCCACCTCATCATCGCCGACGACACCGAGACCAAGGAAAACACCAAGACCTTTGAGGGCCGCAAAGAACTCCTGGAGACCGTCACCGAGTTCAGGGCCATCGCCAGCTTCGGCGACAAGGAAATCGTCTACGTCGGCACGCCCCACCACGAAGAAACCCTCTACACCGCCCTCGAGGCCAGGGGCTACGCCTTCCGCTCGTGGCCAAAGACCTACCCGCTCCCCGAAGAACGGGTCCGCAACCTCGCCCCCATGCTCGCCGACCGGCTCGCCCGAGGGCTCGCCCATCCCGGCGGCCTCACCTGCCCACACCGGATCACCCAGCAGGACATCATCGACGACCAGAAAGAGGGCCGCCGCTTCTGGCTCATGCAGTGCCAGCTCGCCAGCGACATGGGCGACTCCGACCAGTACCCCCTCCGCCTCGCCGACATCATGGTCATGGACGTGGCCCGCGACTCCGCCCCCATCAGCGTCGTCTACGGCGCTATGGACCACAACGGCTCCACCGCCATCAACAACCCCGGCGGCGACAACCCCGGCGGCATCACCAGCCTGGGATTCGGCCTCGACCGCTTCTGCCGACCCGCCCGCGTCAGCAAGGAAACCGCCCGCTACGCCGCCACCGTCGCCTGGATCGACCCCGCCGGCAAAACCGGCAAGGACCACACCGCCCTCTGCGCCGTCGGTTACCTCGCCGGCCTCTACCACGTCAAAAAAGCCGTCGCCTTCCCCGGCGGCGGCACCGAGAAAAACTTCGTCGCCATCGCCCTCGCCCTCCGCGAATCCGGCAGCCGCCAGGTCGGCATCGAGTCCAACTGGGGCGGATCCGCCGAGTTCGCCGCCTCCTTCGATTCCGTCCTCCGCCGCTTCTACACCAGGCCCGGCGAACACCCAGAGTTCCCCGACGGCTGGACCTGCTCCCCCATCACCGATACCAAAATCACCCACTCCTCCGGCCAGAAAGAACTCCGCATCCTGGGCGTCCTCGAGCCCGTCCTCACCGGCCACCGCGCCGTCTTCGACCGCCAGGTGGCCGAAAACCAGGACCTCCAACACCAGATCACCCGCCTCACCCGCCAACGCGACGCCCTCGCCGAAGACGGCCTCATCGACGCCCTCGCCGGCGCCGTCCACGCCCTCGGCCATACCCTCCGCATCGACCCCCAGAAAGCCGCCGCCGCCGCCCACGACCGCTTCGCCGAAGACGAACGTGACTCCTTCCTTGAATCCATCGGCATCCCACGCCGCCAGAAAGTCCCCGCCAACTGGATCAACCGGGAGTAAGCCCCCTCATGGCACGGAGTTTGCTCGTGGCCTGGCGAAATTCTGTGGGCAATCGTGCCCACAGCGCTCTAGGACGACGCCAGGGCCGTTTTTGCCCCCCCCCACGAAATCGCGGATTCCAGCGGACACACCTACCGGTTGACCGACAGGAGCAAGCCCCCTTATGGATACCA
>JBBRYO010000252.1:0-3252 GCA_038237595.1 Candidatus Limnocylindrales bacterium
GCCGAAGCCGGCGACTACGCGCCGCTGGTCCTGCTGCCCGGCGACCCGAACCGCGCGACGCGCATCGCCTCGATGTTCGACGGCGGGCTGGAGAAGACGCGCAAGGTCAACGAGCATCGCGGGCTGTACGGGTACACGGGCACGTACCAGGGCCATCCCGTGAGCGTCCAGACGACCGGCATGGGGACGCCGTCGTTGTCGATCGTGGTGGAGGAGCTGCTGATGCTCGGCGTCACGCGCCTCATCCGCGTCGGCACGACTGGCGGCATCGGGCCCGGCATCCACACCACGGACCTGATCATTGCCACGGCCGCTACACCGGTCGACGGATCCACGGCGACCTACCTGCATGGCGATCCCTACGCTCCCGCCGCCGACTTCAGGCTCACGCGGGCGCTCGTGGACGCCGCCGAGCGCAAGGGCGTGCACCCGTTCGTCGGACCGGTCGCCACCGTCGACGTCTTCTACAACCCAGACCCCGACTACGTCACCAAGTGGCGGGGTCGCGGCATCCTGGGGTTCGAGATGGAGGCTGCGGCATTGTTCTACCTCGCCTCGCGCGCCGCAGGGTCGGGCAAGGACGTTAGGGCGGGCTGCATCCTGACGGTGAGCGACACGCTCTCGGAGGAGGAGACGTCCGAGGCCACGTACCTGGAGCTCGACGCGCTCGAGAAGGCGACCGACACGATGGTGGAGGTTGCGCTCGAGGCCGGGACGACGATCTGAGCATGGCCTCGTGAGTTCGCGCGCGCCGATCCCGATCGGGGTGGACCTGACCACCATCGGTGTGCCAGCGGCGTGGTGGCTCGAGTCGGCGGTGCGGGTCGAGGCGGCCGGCTTCCGCACGGCCTGGGCATGGGACCACTTCGTGAGCCGGGGCAAGCTCGACGATCCGGTGCTCGAGTGCTGGACGACCCTGACGGCTGCCGCGGCGCGGACCCGGCAGCTTCGCGTGGGGAGCTTCGTGAGCAACGTCATGAACCGGCATCCCGCAGTGCTCGCGCGCATCGCAGCGACGCTGGCAGACCTGTCCGAGGGGCGTGTGGAGCTCGGCATCGGCATCGGCGGACATCCCGCGGAGCACGTCGCGTACGGGATCGCGTTTCCGGAGCCGGCCGAGCGGGCCGCGCGGCTGGAGGAGGCGGTGCAGGTGCTGCGGCTGCTCTTCTCCGGTGGGCCGGTCGATTTCGACGGGCGCTTCTACCAGTTGGCTGAGGCGCACGCGTTCCCGGCACCGAAGCCCCCGCCGCGCATCATCGTCGCCGGGGAGAAGCCCGCAGGAGCCCGGCTCGCGGCGCGCGTCGGTGACGCTTGGACGACCTTTGCGAACGCGTGGGACCAGCTTCTGCCCGTGTTCAACGAGGCCCTGGCCGCGGCCGGACGCTCGCGCTCGGACGTCTCCGTGGTCGTCGGGCTCGACCTGGATGGCGAGCTTCCGCCGGAGAAACAGCCGCTACTTGCGGATCTGGCCGCGACGGCCGCCGAGTGGCAGGAGCGCGGCGCCGACGAGCTGATCTTCCATTGGATCCATCCGCACGAGCTTCCCGCCGTGCTTGCCGCGGGCGAGCGCGCCGGCCTGGAGGGGTAGGGGTGGCGCCGCTACCCGCCGAGGGGCCGCTCCCCGCCGAGGGCCCGCTCCCCGCCGAGGGCCCGCTCCCCGCCGAGGGGCCGCTCCCCGCCGAGGGGCCGCTCCCCACCGCAGGCAACCGGCGACCGTCCGCGCTACCCTCGACGTGGATGACCAGCGGACCCCACGAAACACCTTCAGCGGGCGGCCTCCTCGCGCCGCGGCCGGGCGCCGAACCGGAGAGCCACTGCGTTCGTTGTGGCCGGCCGACGCCCGCCGGCGTGGCACTCTGCGAGGCAGATAATCCCGGCCACATCAAGGCACCCAGCGCCACCCAGGTCCACGGCACGATGCTATTGGGAGTCGGCATTGGCGTCCTCGGGTTCCTGCTGATCGCGCGGCTCGCGGTCGGCCACGCCGGCCCGTTCGTCGGCTCCGTCAGCGGCCAGGCAACGCAGGCTGGAGGGGGCGTCGCGGTGATCTTCCACGTCGCCAACGAGGGCAAGGAAGACGCCTTCGCAACGTGTCGCGTGACCCGCGACGGCAGCCCGCGACCCGACGACGTCGTGTTTCGAACCTCGAAAATCCCGGCCGGCGGTACCTCGGACGAGGCCCGCACCCTGCCGGCCGCCCAGATCGGACAGCCCGACTACCGGATCGACCGCATCACGCTCGCCTGCACCTGATCGGGTAGGGCTCGGGGTGTCCCTGCCATGGCCTATGCCGGTCGGGGCGTAGCCGGCGGCTCGCGGGCCGGAGGCTTCCTTGTCCTTGCCATGGCCTATGCCGGTCGGGGTACATCTGGCGTCTCGGCGGCCGCCCGGCGCCGACGCCGACAAGGCCCTAAACCTGCCGGCTCGGCACCGGCGCCGCGGCCGCTCGGCCTCTCAACCTGCTGGCTCGGTCCCCTTTGCGTCGCTCGGTGAGGACGCCTCCTCCGAACCTGCGCCCGCCGCGGGCTTCGCCGGCGCGCCGCCGCGGAGTCCGAGGGCGTTGACGCCGGCGCCTGCCAGGAGCAGGAGGGTGTTGACCAGCATCGCCAGGTGGAAGGCATCCGTGGACGCCTGGTTCACGGTCGCGAGCTGGTCGGGCGGGAGCTGGAGCTTCGGCGGATTGAGCGGCTGGATCTGCTGGCGCACCTGGCTCGACGCCGTGTCCAGGCCGCTGATGTGGGTCGAGATCGAGGAGTAGAACGTCGCGCTGATCGCGATGAAGAGGATCGCCATGATCAGCGGCTGTCCGACCCGGGATACGGCGTTGTTGATGGCCGACCCGAGGCCCGCATTCCGCACCGGGATCGAGTTCATGAGCGCCGTCGTCAGCGGCGCCACCACCAGCGTGATGCCCACGCCAAAGAGCAGGATCGCCGGGAAGATGTCGATGAAGACGTCGATCGGCGGCAGGTAGCTCGATGGGTTGGCGAGGTCGATCGTCCACGGCTTGCTGGTGGCCGGCGTGCGCGCATACCAGAGCATGGCCGCGGCCATCAGGACGGGTCCGATGATCAGGAAGCGCCGCGGACCCAGCCGCCCGGCAAGGGTTCCGACGCGGGTCGAGCCGAGGCTCAGCATGATCCCGACCGGCAGCCCGATGGCCGACGCGCCCAGCGCGGTGTACCCCAGCACGCCCTGCATGAAGAGGCTCTGCATGACGAGCGTGACGTACAAAGCGCCGTAGATCAGGAA
>JBBRYO010000253.1:0-3247 GCA_038237595.1 Candidatus Limnocylindrales bacterium
CCGATCGCGGATCGTGATGCCGGGCGTGACGACGAGGAACGAGTCCGAGAAGCGGGCGTCCTGCGGATTGGCGAGCTTGTTGATCGCCTGCCAGGCGATCAACATTCCCATCACCACCGTCTTGCCGCTTCCGGTCGCCATCTTCAGCGCGACACGGAACAGGCCCGGGTTGGCGTCCTGCGCAAAGCGCTGCAGCTCGTTGTCGATCCAAGCGTCGCCGTGCTTCGTAGCCGCCTCGGCAAGGTAAATCGCGGTTTCGGCGGCCTCGACCTGGCAGAAGAACAGTCGGCGCTCACGGTCGGCCGCAGTCCAGTGCTCGAGCAGGCGACGCGTCGTCGGGGTCACGCCCGGCCAGCCGCCGCGACGCCAGAGGCCGACCCTCCCGCGTACCCGGTTGATGAACTGGTTCTCCTCGATGCGGTCGCGCGTCCACTCCGTGTCGAAGTGCATCTGCGAGCGCTTCTTGGCGGCCGGGATAGGCATGAAGTACGAGCTCACGCGCCGCTCCTCGACCACATCGTTCGTGATGCCCTCCTCCCCGAAGCGGAAATGGCGTCCCGGCTCCTCGAACGGTGCGTTGAGGATCGGGTTGTCGATGACGACGTCGGTCATGGCGAGCGCCCCGATCGCACAGCAGTCGGGGTCAGTGCGACGATAACCACCCCCACCGCTGCCTGCGGAGCGGCGCGCGAGTGCCGTGGCATGGTGAGATCTTCACGATCTTCTCGAACTTCAGCCCAGGCTCGGCCTCGAACGAGGCGAACGCGCGGACCGTTTGCGCGGCCAGGACACGGCGGTCGACGAGGAAGAGCACCCGACGCGCCACGCCTGACTTCATCAGCCGGTAGATCTGGTTGACGGTCATCAGGGTCTTGCCCGTGCCGGTCGCCATCGTGACGAGCAGCTTGCGCTTGCCCTCTCCGATCGCCTGCTCGATCGCCGCGTTGGCGTCGAGCTGGTAGGGCCGGAGGTGAGCGCTCTGAGGGAGTCCGGCGAGCGAGGCCAACTCGGCATCGAAGTCGCGCCCGAGCAGTTCGCCGAGCGCATCCGCCGTGTGGAAGGCCGACACCCAACGCGACCGGTTGTGCTCTCGCCGCACGTCGTGGAAGCGGATCTGCTCGCCGTTGGTCGAGTACAGGAACGGCACGCCGTACTCGCCCTGGAAGCGCGGCTGCTGCTGGATCCCCCGGGAGTAGCGCTCGGCCTGCGTCAGGACGCCGGTCGGGCCGAGGGTCAGCTTCTTCGCCTCGACCACGGCTTGCACCCGCTGCGCCACGCAGAGCGCGTAGTCGGCGGGACCGTCGTAGGTGGGGAACTCAGTGAGCGCGGCCGGCCACAATGCCGTCTCGAGCGTCATCGGGGCCGTCTGCGCCACGGCCCATCCAGCGGCCTCGAGCTTCGGGTCGATCCGCTGCAGCCGGGTGTCGCTCTCGCGTTCCTTCACGCCAGCGGCGATCCTACGGCCGCGGGCACACGTTTGTGCGCTTCTTTGACCAGCTCCAGCGACCAACTTCGCTCGGCCGCAACTTTCTCGCCGAGGCCAAGCAGACGCTACCCCACGAGCTCTAGCGCGAGATCGAGCGTGGCCCGACCGGGCTCTGGGCTGGGCGTCGGCCGACCTCGATGGTCGCCATCAAGTGAGCGCCACGGCTGCTGTCGCTGCTGATGGCCATGCGCTGGCGGCGCCACTGCCCGACCGACTACCCCGCTAGAAGCCGTCCGGCGCTCCTCGAAACCTTTCGATCGGCTCAGTCAGGATCGTCTGCCAATCATCGGTCTTCGACTCCACGCCCCACTCGGCGATCAGGTGCCACACGACCAGCTCGAGTGGCACACGGCGCGTCGGGATGTGCAAGCGGCCGATCGGTTCACGGCCTGGAAACTCTCCGTGGACATGGAGGTGCGCGGCCGGGTACGCGTAGTCGGGTCGCGGTGGCTCGCGGTGGTATTCCCAGCGGATGAGCCACGACTCCTTCTCGTCTCCCGACTGCAGCCGGTAGGTGTAGGACTCGATCCGGCAGTGACCGTCGACCACGACCAAGAGCTGCCGCATGAGCAGTCGCGCGGCCGTTCCGTGTAGCTCGAACGGCGCAGTCACTCGATCCTCGACCCTCGTGAGCTCGAATGCGCTCGGATCGTTGGGAAGCTCGATCAGCGAAAGCCGCGAATCGCTGATCGTCCGATTCAGGACGCCGTTCAGGTGGTCGGCGAAGTCTTGCGCTGCTCTACGTGGCGGGTCGATGACCGTTCTGCCCGATGCGCAGCAAGCCGACCAGCTCGTCGACAGCCGGATCGCCGTCATCGACTTTGCCGGCGTCATACGCCTGCCTGAACTCGTCGGCCGTCATGCCGATCCCGCGTTGAACTTCGCCGTCGAGGTAGGCCTCGTACTCCTCCTGGGTGAAGGTAACGACGGGCGTTCCGGCTGGCGTCTCGTCGACAGTCACGGCCTGTTCATAGTATCGGCGTCAAACGGCATATCCTCGCCTTGGACCTTTTGCCGGCCATCGATACTCCGGGGTGGAGCGGCGACACCGCGCGTTCAGGCCCGCGACAGCCGCTCCGGTCCATCCAGGTGCGGCACGCGATGCACTTGAAGCGAGTCTTGATGTCGTCGGCGACGGAGGTGCCCATCGGGCTGGCGTACGCGCTCATCGCCCGCGAGCTGAGTCATGCGACGAGTTCGGGTTCGCGGCGCGATGGAGCGGCGTGGAACTCAGTGACCCACTCCCGCGGCACAAATGTGGGCCGATCGCGCTTGCGGCCGGCGCGATCGAGGAGCCACAGGACGGTCACCAGCACGATCAGGACCACTCCCGCTGCCTCCGGGGGACGAGCGACTACGTCGGACCCGTCTGCGAACACGAGCGTGATGGGCTTGCGGTCCGCGATCGCCCTCGCGATCAGGACAGAGGCATCTGCCGAGTCGGCGGGGATGAACACGGTCCCGTCGGGATAGCGCCCGTGGCTGGCATCGTCGACAGCAATCCGACCGAGCAAGTCGAATGAGGCGTCGGTGCCAGGTGAGCGGGCTAGGTGTGCCATGACTCAATGATCGCTTCCCAATGGGTCTTCAGATGCGCGATCGCGACGGGAATCGCCTCGCTCGTGGGACCTGGATGGAACGCCTCAAGATCCTGTTTTCCGCTGCTGTCCACCCAGGACGGTAGTCCTTGATCGGCTCGGCTCAGGTTTTCGCGAAGGGCCGCTTCGAGAATCCAGGGACGTCCTGTCTTCCGACTGCAGA
>JBBRYO010000254.1:0-3223 GCA_038237595.1 Candidatus Limnocylindrales bacterium
ATGGCCAATGACACCGAACGCCGCGAGGGTGGCGCCTGGATCGGGCAACATCCAGATGAGAACACCGAGCAAGTCCGCGAGCAGCTGCCTGACGATGCTGAGCGCGTGGCCGTCACCAACAACGAGTCTGGCGGCCCAGCGGGGCAAAGCTGGCCGTCCGGTCATCGTGAAGGCGAGCAGGCTGGTGACGACGACATCCGCGAGGCGGGCCTGAACCGCTGATTGGAACAGCGGACACGCCGGCCGTCGTCTGGGCGCGCAACTTCTCGATGCGTTCCCCCGCTGGCACACTCATCTCGGTGGATATCGAAAGTGACACAAGCGCCACGTCGCCATGAGCGCCACCGATTGGCTGATGGTGGCTGCCATGGCGCTTGCGCCGCCGATTGGGTGATGGTGGCCGCCGTGGCCCTTGCGCCGCCGATGGTCACGGAGCTCGTGCGCACCCGCAGCGCGCCTGACGTGGGTGGCCTAGACGACAGTGCCGTTCGCCACGGATCTCGGCGATCGACCCCGGGGCGTTGCGTCGATGATCGGGACCTTCGGCACGCGGGAGCGGGCCGTACGGCCGTCGCCCGGAGCGTGGCCCGTCCGGCACAATGCGCGTGATGATCACCGTAGATGCTTGGAGCCTGCTCTCATGAAGGTCTTGCTCGCGCTGGACGGCTCCGCGCCGTCGCTACGTCGCGCGCGACCTCGTCGCCGCGCTTGCCTGGCCGGACGGCACCGTCGTCCATCTGCTCGCTGCATACCAGGTGCCGATCGACTGGACCGGCGGGGTCGGGTCGACCATGGATTGGGTCGGTGACATCGAGGACGCCACCCGAGAGACGCTCGAGGAAGAGCTCCGCACGCTAGCAGCGCCGCTCACCGAACGAGGCATTGGCGTCGAGCTGCACGTTGAGCGCGGGCGCGCGGCGGACGTCATCACCGAGGCCGCGGTCGAGCTGGGCGTTGACCTCGTCGCCACCGGGTCCCGCGGCCGAGGGCCGCTGCGCTCGATGCTGCTCGGCTCCGTCGCAGCGGAGGTAGCGGCGCACGCACCGTGCCCGGTGCTCGTGGCACGCGGCACGAACGTGTCCCGGCTCCTCGTCGCCACCGATGGTTCCTCCAACGCGGGTCTCATCCCCGAACTGCTGGAGCGATGGGGCATCTTCCGCGGCACCCAAGCCGACGTCGTCGCAGTCGCGGTCCCCGACAGACCCGCCTTCGAGCTGATGGTGGGCCTTTACACGCTGGGCGACGAGCGCCTGGCCAAGCAACGGCGCGAGCTCACGGCGAAGTCGAGAGCCGATGCGGACGAGATGGCACGCCGGCTGACCGACGTCGGAATTGCGGCAACGCAGCACCTTCGCACCGGGGATCCGGCCACCGAGATCCTGGCCGCCGGCGAGGACCGCAACACCGACCTCATCGTGACCGCCTCTCGAGGGCTCGGCACGCTCGACCGCCTGCTGCTCGGCAGCGTGGCGCGCAACGTCCTCGTCCATGCCCGCTGCTCCGTGCTCATCGTGCGGACCGGCGTGGTCGTCGTCCCACGTCGAAAGGAGAACTGACATGACCGCCGCCACCACCGATCTGCGCGTCGCGGACCTCATGACCATCGACCCGATCGTCATCTCGGTCGATGCCTCGATCGAGGACGCCGAGGAGCTGCTGCGGCGTTACCGCATCACCGGGCTGCCTGTCATCGATCTCGCCGGTCGCCTCGTCGGCGTGATCAGCCAGACAGACCTAGCGCCGCAAGCGCCTCCGCCATGAGCGCAACGATGAACGGTGCGAGATCGTCTGGCCTTCGGCGATCGGCAGCGGCGCGTCGACGTACGCGAACTCGGCGAGGTCGGCCGGCATGAAGGCCTCACGCGGCACCTCGCGCATGGCCTGAAACACCGTCTGGTCGCGGACGCCGCGCGCCACGAGCTGGCGCTCGACCATCTGGTGGCGGGCCGTGGCGTCGGCCAGCGTAGATGTCGCGGTCACGGTGGAGCGGTCACCGTCTCAGCGGTGGCGCCGCTACTTCGCTTTCTTCGTTGTCTCCCCCTGACTCGCGGCGCTCCTTGTTGACGGTACGGGCCGCGCGCTCCTTCGCCTCACCCGCGCTCACGCCCTTGTCCTGGTACGACTCCTTGATGTGCTCGTACTGGCGCTCGCGCTTCGGGCTGGATCCGGCAAGCATCGGTCTCCCCTTTCGGGATGGTTTGCCTCAGGCGCCGGCCGCGGCCGGCTGTCACTGGGTGAGCTCGGAGAGGACGGGCCGCAGCTCGTCGCCGAAGAAGCGGAAAAACCCTTCCTGGTCCGGCCCGACCTGGTGGAGGTAGACGTTCTCGACGCCGGCATCGACGTACTCCCGCACGGACGTGACGTAGCGCTCGACGTCCGGGCCGACCGGCATCTTCTCGGCGAGCATCTCCGAGGTGACGATGCTGGACGCCTCCTCAAAGTGCTGCGGCAAGGGCAGCTCCTGCGACAGGTCGCCCGGGATCCCGGCATTGGGCCAGATCCGGTGGAGCGTCCGCGTGGCCTCGGCCTCCGATGCGGCCCAGCAGACGGTCACCTGCCCGTAGATCGGCTTGTCGGCGCCACCATCGGCCCGGAAGCGGTCGATGACCTTGGCCTGCGGCGAAACGGTGATGAGCCCGTCGCCGCGCTGCCCGGCAACCGAGGCCGATTCGGGCCCGGCGGCGGCGACCATGATGCGCGGCGGGCTCTCCGGAAGCGTGTAGATCCGCGAGTTCTCGACCACGTAGTGCTCGCCGCGGTGGCTGAACAGCTTGCCCTCCCACAGGCCGCGCATGATGTCCATCGACTCAATGAGCATCTCGCGACGCTCCTCGTACGGCGGCCAATGGTCGCCCAGGATGTGCTCGTTCAGGTTCTCGCCGGTGCCGATGCCGAGGAAGAAGCGGCCCGCGAACAGGTCCGCCGTGGTGGCCGCGGCCTGGGCGATGATCGCCGGATGGATGCGGATCATCGGGCATGTCACGCCGGTACCCACCTCGAGCTTCTGCGTCTCGCGCGCGATGCCGCCGAGCACGGTCCACACGAACGGCGACTCTCCCTGGGCGTTGATCCAGGGGTGGTAGTGATCGCTGATGAGTGCGAATTCGAGACCCGACTCCTCCGCCCGGGCCGCGTTGCGGATCAGGTCGGCGGGCCGATGTTCCTCGCTGCTGAGCGCATAGCCGAAGCGGACCATCTTCAACGAGCTCCGCCGGTCGTCTCG
>JBBRYO010000255.1:0-3177 GCA_038237595.1 Candidatus Limnocylindrales bacterium
CATCGTCGTGGTTCCCGTTGCGGCGGCGGAATTCGTCGGCGACGCGGCGCGCCTCCGCCGGGTCGTCACGGATGACGAGCTGGCCGAGCCCGAGGGTGCGCTCGATCTCCGACTGGTCGCGCCCCACCTCGTCGCACCAGCGTCGCAGGACCTCGTCCTTGTGCTTCACGAAGTCGATGTCTCCGCCCGTGTTCCACGCATCGGCATACCTGGCGACGGTTGCCAGCGTCTTCTTCTCCCCGTCACCGCCGATCAGGATCGGCAGGCGCTTCTGGACCGGCGGCGGATCGTTGCGGGCGTTCTTTGCGTGGTAGAAACGGCCGCGTGCCGTGCCCTCGCCTTTTCTGAGCATCTGCTGCATCAGGTCGACCGCCTCATCGAGCCAGTCGAGGCGCTCGCCGAAGCCCGAACCGAAGTTGATGCCCATCGCCTCGTGCTCAGTCTCGAACCATGCCCCGCCGATGCCAAGGATCGCCCGTCCCGCGCTCATGTGGTCGAGCGCCGTGACCATCTTCACGAGCAGCGCGGGGTTGCGGAAGGGGTTGGCCCCGACCATCAGGCCGAGCGTCACCTTCCGGGTCACCGCGGCCCAGCCGGCGAGCGTCATGTACCCCTCGAAGATCGGCCCGCGGGGGTCACCGACGATCGGGTAGAGGTGATCCCAGGTCCAGAGCGAGTCGTACCCCAGGTCCTCGACGGTCTTGCCGAGCGCCTGGAGTGACTCCCAATCGGTGTACTGCGGAAAGCCGAGCACGCCGACCTTGAGCTGCGTCGCCACGTCGTCCTCCTTGCTCCAGCGGCCCCCGGGGACTTGCAATTCCATTACGACTCGATCGGGAATCGGCGCTGGGGCCGTCAATTCTGGGCCATTTGCTTGACGCCCGTGGGTGAAAGTGACAACGTTTACCGCCTAGGTGTGCCCTCATGCCCGCCGCGGACCAAGCCGGCGGCAATAATCGGAGGAGGAGACCGGATGGCACAACGGATCGAGCACGGTAGGTGGCTCGTCCTTGCCGCAGTTGCGGCACTCGTCGTCACAGCCTGTGGCGGCGCGGCAACGCCCGTCCCAGCAACAGCGCCACCGGCGGCATCGGTGCCGGCGGCAACAGTTCCAGCGGCAACGGTTCCTGCGGCCACGGTTCCTGCGGCCACGGAAACGGCAGCAGCAGGCACCCCGTCGGCCAGCGAAACGACGGCGGCAGGCACCCCGTCGGCCAGCGAAACGACGGCGGCAGGCACCCCGTCGGCCAGCGAAACGACGGCGGCAGGCACCCCGTCGGCCAGCGAAACGACGGCGGCAGAGACGCCGGCAGTCACGATAGCCCCGGTCGGAACACCGGTCACAGGGCTGGACTGCGCCGCCAGCGCCACGGAGGTCAAGTTCTGGTCGAGCCACACGCCGCCCGACTCAGACTCGATCACCAACATCGTCAACGCCTTCAACACGGCCAATCCGGACATCTGCGTCAAGCTGACGCTGGTGGTCGGGTCCGAGACCGACGTCGCACAGCTGGTCGCAGCCATGCACGGCGGCGCGGCTCCGGACATCTACGAGGCGGACCGCTTCACGGTTCCTGAGCGCGCCGCGAATGGCGTGCTTGCGGAGCTGCCGGCCGAGGCGGTCGCGCTCAAGGACAACTACCTGGAGTTCGCGTGGAACGAGACGCAGTTCCAGGGAAAAACCTACGCCCTTCCCTTCGACACGGACGCTCGCGCCATCTTCTACAACAAGGACATGCTCAGCGCGGCCGGCGTTGACGCCGCCACGATGAAGAGGCTCGACGACGGACTCGCGAACAACGCCCCGATCACGTGGGACGAGCTCGCGATCATCGCCGCCAAGGTCACCAAGAAGGACGCCAGCGGCAACTACACGCAGCTGGGCTACTACCCCTACCAGGGCCCCAACGGCAATGCGACCCAGGCCTGGCACTACACCTACGGCTTCTCGTTCGGTGGAACGTTTGCGGACCTCGCGGCCTGCAAGGTGACCCCGACGGACCCGGGTGTTGTCGCCGGTTTCAAGTGGCTGCATGACTACGTGAAGACCCTCGACCCCGACAAGCTTCAGCGCTTCAGCAGCACGAACTACCCGCCCAACTACCCGACCTCTCAGGATCCGTTCCTGAATGGAAAGGTGGGAATGGTCGTGACGGGCGACTGGAACTTCGCGAACATCGCGAAGTACGCGCCCAACACCAAGTTCGGCTTCACCCTGATCCCTGTGCCGAAGGCCGGCGACACGTCCGCGACGTGGGCCGGTGGCTGGTCGCTCGCCCTGATCCCCGGATCCGCGCATCCGGACCTTGCCCTCAAGTTCATGGAGTACATGACGGGCAAGGAGGGCGAGGCCGTCTACACCAAGGAGACGACGCACCTTCCGACGTGGAAGTCCCTGCTCACCGATACGTCTCTCTACGACCCGGACCACGCCAAGTTCCTCGACCTGCTCGCAGGTGCCAAGAACCGGCCGGCGCTGCCGGTCGGCGCCGAGTACTGGGACGCGCTCACCACCGCCCAGGATTCGGTCGTTCAGTCACCGCAGGCAGATCCGATGGCAGCCCTCCAGGCTGTCGCGGACAAGGTGAACCCGGATCTCCAGCAGTTCTGTCCGTTGCAATGACCGTCTGACGGCGTAGTCCGTCGTCAGATGATCGAACCGTGGGAGGGCCACGAGGCCCTCCCACGCGACTCTTTACGGCGATCACCCTGAATCCCAGAGGTGAGGATGACCGCAGCAGCGCCAGGCGCGCCGACCCGCTCACGACGACGTTTCGAGGCGTTTCGACTCGGGAAGCTCGAGCGCCGCAACCTCATGTGGGGACTGCTCTTCATCAGCCCCTGGCTGATCGGCTTCTTCGCGCTCACCGTCTACCCGATCGTCTACACGTTCTTCCTGAGCCTCACGCGCTACTCCGGCTTCGGAAACCCGACGTTCGTCGGTCTCGCCAATTACCAGAGGATGGCGGCCGACCCACTCTTCACGAAGTCGCTGTACAACACGGTCTACTACACGCTTCTGGCGGTTCCCGTCGGGGTCGTGGTGGCAACCGTCCTTGCGCTCGCGATGAACACGCGCGTGAAGGAAGTGGCGATCTACCGGGCGATCTTCTATCTCCCCTCGATCCTGCCGCTCTTCGCGCTATCGTTCATCTTCATCGTCCTGCTGAACCCCGG
>JBBRYO010000256.1:0-3176 GCA_038237595.1 Candidatus Limnocylindrales bacterium
CGACGCATGGGCGGACGGGCGTCTCGATGTCGGCGCAGAGCATCTGGGTTCCGCCGCGATCTTCCGTCGGCTCGCTGGAGCCTTCGAGGCGGCGGCGCAGGTGGTTTCGGGCCCCCGCATTCTCATCGGACTGCCGCCCGGCGCGCGTCATGAGTTGGGAGCGCTGGCATTTGCCGTGACGCTGCGTCGCCGTGCCTTCCACGTCGTCTATCTGGGAGCGGACGTGCCTCTGACCAGCTGGGTGGAAGCCGTCGCCGACACTGGCGCCACGGCGGCAGCGATCGGCGTGGTTTCACCAGCGGATGTCGGATCTGCAGACGAAACGCGCATCGCGCTCATCGCGGCAAGCCCGTCCCTGGTGATCGCGTTCGGCGGCATGGCGGCATCGGCTCTACAACTCGATCAGACAGACGGGCGGCAGATCCTTCTGCCAGACCGAGTGACTGACGCAAGAGACGTTCTTGGACGGACCATCGAGCCAATGACGGCATCTCCAGAGAGCGAGACCAACCGGCCGCGCTGACATCGACAGCATCAAGAGAATCGCCCGAGCTGCCTTCGAGCACATCGCGCGTCGGATCGCTCGCGCGACTCCCGGCGCGAGCGGTTGCGATCCGGTACCGCCGTTTCATCAACGTCGTCATCGCATTCATCGTGATTGCGTTCGTCGTCTATTTCATCGGCAAGAGGTTCGTCAAGGAAGAGGTCGCGGGCCTCTCCAAAACGTGCAACGTCTGCTTCGAGGCGAACGCCGTTGATGCCACGCGCTGCAGGGCCTGCACGAGCACAATCTGAGAGGGACTCAAGGCCCCAGGAGATGGCATGCGTACGAGTCTCATCGGCCTGATCGAGCCACGGTTGCCCGCTCGTCGTCCTTGGGCGGCAGCTCCGAGATAGCCCGTCACGGGACCACTGCGAGGGTCGAGAACGTGCGCGCTCGATCTACCTCTTGTTGCCGAACAACGTCCCGAACACTCCCCGAATGACGCGTTGGCCCGCGCTCGACGTGAAGATCCGGGTTCCGGTCCGAAGCAGCTGGTCGTCGCGCCGTTGGTTGGCCCGAGCCGCGCTCTCTTGCGCCCGCCGCTGAGCTACCGCGTCCCGCTCAGCCGCTCGCTGCTGGCGTGCCATCTCGCTAGCCTGTTTGCGAACTTCTCGCTCGTACTGCGGCTGGGTCATCGAAGGCTGGGACGCACCTGAGGGCTGCCCGGCGCCAGGCGCCGACCAGGCGCCCGGTGCTGTCACGCCCGGCCCTGCGGCCGCCTGCGCTGCCTGGATCCGCGCCGCGATGATCTCGTGGGCGCTCTGGCGGTCGATCGTGGCGGCGTATTTGGCACGCAGGCCGCCGGCCGCGACCAGTCCCTGGAACGTGGCTGGATCGAGCGCGTCCATCGAGCAATCGGGAGGGATCAGGCGGGTCGCAGCAACGGGAGTCGGTGTCCCTCTCGGTGTCAGTACGGTCACCAGTGCCTCTCCGATGCCGAGTGCCGGGATCACCTTCTCCAGCTCGTAGAAGTCCGATGTCGGGAACGTGCGGGCCGTCTTGCGCAGCGCGTCGGCGTCGTCGGGCGTGAAGGCGCGCAGCGCGTGCTGCACCCGGTTGCCCAGCTGCGCGAGCACGGAGCTGGGCACGTCCGTGGGTGCCTGGGTCGCGAAGTAGACGCCAACCCCCTTCGAGCGGATCAACCGGACGGTCAGCTCGATTTGCTCCATCAGCGCGCTCGAGGCCTCCGAGAACAGCAGGTGCGCCTCGTCGAAGAAGAAGCAGAGCTTCGGCTTGGGGAGGTCGCCCCTCTCGGGAAGCGCGTGGTAGAGCTGCGCCAGCATCCAGAGCATGAACGTGCTGAACAGGCGAGGCTTGTCCATCACGTCCGACAACTCCAGCACCGTGACGATGCCCTTGCCGTCCGGCGTGATCCGGAGGAGGTCGGCCACGTCAAACTCAGGCTCGCCGAAGAAGGCATCCGCGCCCGAGGTCTCGAGCGTCAGGATCGAGCGCAGGAGCACGCCGACGGTGGAGGTGGACATGCCGCCGTAATCGGCCAGCGCCACCTTGCCGGCGTCGGAGCTCATGTACTGGAGCGTCGTCCGCAGGTCGGCAAGGTCCAGCAGTGGCAGCCCGTTGTCGTCGCAGTACTTGAACACCATCGAGAGGACGGATGTCTGCGTCTCGTTGAGGTCCATCACCTTGCCGAGGAGGACGGCGCCGAACGAGTGGACCGTCGCGCGGACCCGCGCGCCCAGGCGTCCCGAGAGCGACAGAAACTCGACCGGATGACCCGCGGGCCGGAAAGTCCATCCGAGTTGGGTCGAGCGCTCCTGGACCCTGGGGTTTGCAGCATCGCCCGGTTTGGCGATGCCGGTCACGTCGCCCTTTATGTCAGCGAGAAAGCAGGGCACGCCCGCGTCGGACAGCTGTCCCGCGATGATCTGGAGCGTCTTGGTCTTGCCGGTACCGGTCGCGCCCGCCACCAGTCCGTGCCGGGTGAGCATGGCCAGCGGTGCCTGGACCCGGATGTCGGGTGCGACCTCGAGGCTCAGCATCGGGCTTCCGAGTACGACGGTCGGCTCACTGAAGCCGAAGCCCTGCCGCATTGCCTCACGGAACTTCTCATCCATGCTCGCCCCTCAATCGAGCTATGTCCGGCGGGCCATGGCGGGCCTGATGGCAGCACATCAGGAAATCTGCCGCCCAGCTCGGCGCACGCGGTGAGTATGCCTGCGCCGGCGAACCAGTGCACCCGCATGCGTGGTTGCCGCATCGGGGAATTCGCCTCCCTCGTCGCGCTGGATATCGGTGCGGCGGCGGGCGTGGATGTCGTTCCCGAGGACAGCTCCAATGCTCATGCGATGGGGCCCCCTTCGGTGCTCCTTTGGTAGGCACCCGTGTAGAGGAACTCCAAAGGACCCAGGGGGCTCGGGCGGTCGGCAGCGCCATCCGGACTGATTGATGGACGCCTTCTCCGCTTAGCCCGGATCCACCGACGCATTGACGGTCGCGACCTGCTGAAACGACGAATCAGGCGCTCTTCGTGCTGGGAAGATGGCGTTGCGAACCAGCCCATCAACCCAACAGAGGAGCACCTGATTGATGCGATCTTCTCACAGCCCCGATCGGCTCGAAACGGCCTTTGACGACGATCGCCTGGTGGCCGATGCAGGACTCCTCCTGCCCG
>JBBRYO010000257.1:0-3158 GCA_038237595.1 Candidatus Limnocylindrales bacterium
GCCGCACGCCATCAGCCTCGGCAAGTAGGCGCACGCTCGGGTTGAAGACATCGAAGAGGAACCGTGCTCCAGGCGCCAGGTGTCGGCGAACCGACCGGAAGCAGCTCACCAGATCCTCACCCTCATGCAGATGCAGTAGAGAATTGGCTGTGATGAACACGAAGTCGAAGGTGCCGCCCAGGTCGAAGGCCCGCATGTCACCCTGCATCCATTCCACCGCTACACCGCGCAACTTCGCCTTACGCTGAGCCTCAGCCAGCATGTCTGACGAGGAGTCCAGGCCGACGCACGGATGCCCGTCGGACGCGATGGGGATCAGCTTGTGCCCGGTGCCGCACCCGAGTTCCAATACGCTCCCGCCTTGCCGATTGGCCTCGGCCCGAAAGAAGTCGACCGCGGGCCCGCCGCCCGGGAACATGAGGTCGTACAGCCTCGCGTGCGAGTAGAACGCTTGACTCATGATGCGCGTCCTTCTTTCCGGCTGATCCGCAGTTGGCCGTGGTGGCCTACATTCAAGCGGGTGCGCCGGCATGTCTGCCGGGTGGCTGTGTAGCAGGATACGGACCTGGTAATGCCTGTGGTTGCGGGCCGCGTTCCGCCACGTCTCGATGCGAGCATCAGGCCAGTCCTGGATGCCGATGGTCAATCGGGCTGTTCTGGGCCTTGGATCGCCTGATCAGCTTTGGTCAGCGGGACTGTTCGGCCGCCTGGTTGGGAGCGGTGGCGGGATGGTCGGGCCACTGGACCACGTAGCCGTCGACGCCGGTTTCCCTGAGTCGCGCGTACCGGAGGAGTTCGCGGAGGATGCCCGCATTGCCCATGGCCCATCCAGGGAGTGGCGCGAGGACGGGCGGCGTTACTCGGTACTCGTGGTTCGACCAGCGCGCACCATTGTCGTCGATGGTCGCCCTAGCGGTGAGGTCGTCAGCGAGGATGTCGGAGAACTCGAAGTCGTCACCGCGCTCGACGATCCGGTCACAGGCCAGCGCAAGGACGCCGGCTGTTCCGCAGCAGCGACCGCTGTTGTCCCAGAAGCCCGGCCGGATTCGGTCCGGGAGTCCGGACTGCGTGACTGTGCGCCAGCACCGGTCCACGAGGTCGGTCCAGATCGAGTCCTCGGTGACCCGCGCGAGCAGACGAAAGACTTGCGCGTCGCCCGCTGGTCCATTGCACCAACCGAAGCTGTACCGCTCGATCAGCTCGGGCCGGTGTGGCGGGTCGGAATGCGGGACGAGAAAGCCGTCAAGGCCGGCCTCGTTGCGGCCCACGACGTCTGCTGCTCCGGCGAGAGCCATGTGGATCAGATCCTCCCGCCCAGCGGCATGGCCGACCGCGGCCAGCGCATACACGATGCCCAAGGTGCCGTGCGCGAGGTGATGGGAACGCGCCGGGGACGGCCGCACTGCCCAGTTCACCCCATATTCCGTCCGGTCCGCCGTGGTGAGGTAGGGCGTCACCGCCAGCACGGCCAGATCGACGTCGTCGGCCCACAGCGCGCCGAGCGCGATCCCGGCGTTTCCGGCGAGGAGCTCAAACATTTCGCTCCAACATTCGCCGTCGAAGCGATCCCGTACGTGCCTCAGTGCGCGATCCGCCGCTTCGTCCCGACCAAGTGACCGTAGCGCCCCCGCGAGCCCGGCCAGGCCGAAGTACAGGGAGCAATCCTCGAGACTGTCGACACGCGCCGCCAAGGCATCCGCACCGTCGGCGACTTCACGCGCACAGCGCTCATCCCCAACCTGCTCGGAGGCTTCCTTCAGGGCCAGCAGGACGCCAGCCTGCCCGTAATAAAGCGAGGAGTCCTCGGATGCGGCGGCGTGGCCGCGGAGAAGCCACTCGACAGCGCCGCGCGCGAGTATCGTGGCCTGCTCGGGGCGAGCCGCCCGCTCAACCGCCTCCATGGGACGAGCCTACGGTGGAGAGCACTGGCATCGACCACCTCGGATTCGACCACTTCGCTCACCCGCAAGCCGATCGTCACGCGGAGTGTGACCAGTGCGGGATCGGCACGGGGGACGTCGTCACTGTCGTTTGGCGATTGGGATCTCCGTGTCACCGGGCCAATCCCAGAAGCGACCGGTCGGCGATGCATCCTCCAGCAGGGCGCGAAGCTCCGCGATGAACGCCTCCAGCCTGGACCCGAACAGGTGCGGTGCAGCGAAAGACATCGACAGGTAGCCGGCGACGACGCCGTCGACATCACGAACAATGTCGGGCCGTCCCGGCGCGTAGAAGACGCGCGGACTCCCGAAGCGGGTTCGAGCAAGTGTGTGCTCAAAGCGCTCCGTCTTGTATGACGCCGCTCGTCGGGCACCGGAGCGCCGCTCCGGCCCGAGGTAGGCCCTGATGAGCCGATCGATTTCGTCATGCGGGATGGGTGGCGTGTCCGGCAGTTGCCGCGAAGCGAGGCGAGTCGCGTCGTGGACGATGAGCGCGATTGCCCCACCTGGTTCCAGTACGTCGTAGACGGCCTCAGCGACACGGACGCGATCAGTGCGATGAAACGACTGTCCGAACGTCACCGTTCGCATCTGCGGCAACTCCAGGCTTGGGAGGTCCTCAGCCGTGGCCGTAACGACGTCGACCGCCGCCAATCCCTCTGCCGCCGCGCAGGCTCGGGCCTCGGCAAGCATGTCCGCATCTGGCTCGAGAAGCGTTACGTGCTCGAAAAGCGAGGCGAGTTGCAGACCCACCGTGCCAGGCCTGCCCCGACATCGAGCAACTGGCCGGTGCCGTCGAGTTTCAGCTCACGTGCCAGCACATCGGTCAGCTGAGCAGAGTAGGGCGGCCGCCCCTGCCGGTAGTACCGAGCGGTGCCGTTGAACTGGGTCGGGTCGTACTCCACTCGGGCAGTCTCGCAGCCCGTCGCGCCGGTCCAGATGCGCCAAGAGGTAAGTGGCCGGATTGGCCGCCGTGCGGGCGGAGCCCGACCATAGCCGCTGAGCGTGCGCTCGAAGACGCACGCTTCTACCGCGTTGAGCGCGCGCGCGATAACGGAAGGACCAGCGGGACGGTGTCGCATCGAGGAGTGGCGAACGGCACCCACCTTCGGTGCCGCGGGTGCGTGTAGTGGAACCTACTCTCGCTTGAGGTTCAGCGACCAGATGGGCTCGCCGTCCCGCACGTCCCCGTTGGGCAAGAACCCCCGGCTCCGGTAA
>JBBRYO010000258.1:0-3100 GCA_038237595.1 Candidatus Limnocylindrales bacterium
CTTGGGCGTGACCTTGCCTACCAGCAGATCGCCGGAACGGACCTCGGCGCCGATGCGGACGATGCCGCGGTCGTCGAGGTTGCGCAGCGACTCCTCCGAGCGGTTCGGGATGTCGCGGGTGATCTCCTCGTCGCCCAGCTTGGTGGTGCGGGCGTCGACCTCGTACTCCTCGATGTGGATCGAGGTGAGCTCGTCGTCCTTGACCAGGCGCTCCGAGAGGATGATGGCGTCCTCGAAGTTGTAGCCCTCCCAGGACATGAAGGCGACCAGGCAGTTCTTGCCCAGCGCCAGCTCGCCGTTGCGGGTCGAGGAGCCGTCGGCCAGCGGATCGCCGGCCTTGACCTTTTCGCCCACCGAGACCAGCGGCCGCTGGTGGATGATCGTGCCCTGGTTGCTGCGCATGTACTTGTGCAGCGGGTACTCGGCCTTGTCGACCACGACTTTCTCGGCGTCGACGAAGGTGACCTCGCCTGAGCCCTCGGCCAGGACGACGTCACCGCTGTCCAGCGCGACACGGGCCTCCATGCCGGTGCCGATCAGGGGCGCCTCGGTCTTCAGCAGCGGAACCGCCTGGCGCATCATGTTCGAGCCCATCAGCGCGCGGTTGGCGTCGTCGTGCTCGAGGAACGGAATCAGGGCGGCGGCCACCGACCAGATCTGGTTCGGCGAGACGTCCATCAGCTCGACGTCCTTCGGGGTCTGGAGCGCCAGTTCAGAGTCACCCGAGCGGCACGTGACGCCGGGGCCCTTGAGCTTGCTGGTCTTCAGGTCGATCTCCGCGTTGGCCTGCGCAATGACCTTGCCCTCTTCCTCGTTGGCGTCGAGGTGCACGATCTCGTCGCTGACCACGCCGTTGTTGACCAACCGGTAGGGCGTGGTCACGAAGCCGTGGTGGGAGACCTCCGCGTAGGAAGACAGAGTGCCGATCAGGCCGATGTTCGGGCCCTCCGGGGTCTCGATCGGGCACATGCGCCCGTAGTGCGTCGGGTGCACGTCGCGCACCTCGATCGGCGCGCGCTCGCGCGTCAGGCCGCCCGCGCCCAGCGCCGACAGGCGGCGCCGGTGCGTCATTCCCGACAGCGAGTTGGTCTGATCCATGAACTGCGATAGCTGCGAGGAGCCGAAGAACTCCTTCTGCGCCGCCACCACGGGCCGGATGTTGATGATGGTCTGCGGGGTGATCGTGTCCGAGTCCTCGGTGGTCAGGCGCTCACGGACCACGCGCTCCATCCGGTAGAGGCCGATGCGGAAGGCCTCCTGGATCAGTTCGCCGACGGTACGCAGCCGGCGGTTGCCGAAGTGCTCGTACTCGTCGAGGCGCTCCTCGATCGGCTCGCGCGGAAGCACTCGGGCCTCCAGGGCGTAGTCCTTGATCGGCTCGCCCTCGAACTCGCCCGACTCGGGGATGCCGAGCAGCTTGGGCAGCGTGACGAGCTCGTTGATCAGCTCGACGATGTCCTTCGGGGTGAGCGTGCGGGTGTCCAGGGGCTCGTCCGAGTTCAGGCGCGAGTTCAGCTTGTAGCGACCCACGCGCGTGAGGTCGTAACGCTTGGGGTCGAAGAACAACTGGTTGAGCAGGTTCTTGGCGGCGTCGACTGAGGGCGGCTCGCCCGGACGCTGCTTCTTGAACAGCTCGATGAGCGCGCCGTCCTCGGTCTTGGTGGCCTCGGTGTCGGCCTCGACCGTGTTGCGGATGTAGAGCGAGTTGTCGAACAGGCCCGTGATGTCGTCGTCGGAGCCGGTCCAGTTGGGGGCCAGGCCGCTCTCGCGGAGGACCTCACCCATGGCGCGCAGCAGCACCGAGACCGGCAGCTTGCGCTTGCGGTCGATGCGGACGAACACCTTGCCCTTCTTGTCGATCTCGAGCTCGAGCCAGGACCCACGCGCGGGCATGAGGTTGGCGGCGAAGACCTGCTTCTCCTTGTCCTTGGGCTCCATCACATAGGCGCCCGGGGACCGCACCAGCTGCGTGACGACCACGCGCTCGGTGCCGTTGATGATGAACGTGCCCCAGTCGGTCATCCACGGGAAGTCGCCCATGAACACCGACTGCTCGCGGATCTCGCCCGTCTCGCGGTTCTGGAACGCGACCTTGACGGTCAGCGGGCGTGCGTAGGTGAGGTCCTTCTCGCGGCACTCGGCGATGGTGGCCACCGGGTCGTCGAAGGTGATTTCCTCGAAGACCACGGCAAGGTTGCCGGTGTAGTCCTCGATCGGTGATACGTCGTCGATGGTCTCCCTGAGTCCCCCCTTCTCGGTGTCCACGAGCCACTCGAACGAGCGGCGCTGGATGTCGATCAGGTTCGGGACTTCGAGCTTGTTCTCCAGGCGCGAGAAACTACGGCGCAGGCGGGAGGCATCAACACGTGCCAAGTCGGCAACTCCTTCGAGATTCGGCGGGAAAGCGAGGGCGCTTCGAAAAAAGCGCGACCGCTTAGAATAGCACAGCGACAACCGCCCACGATGGGGCGGTTGAAAGCCCCCTAACTAGGGGCTTTTCGAGCCATCACGGACCCCGTCCCGAGGCTCCGCGATATGTGGCGGAGCGCTGATCGAAGGACGGCTACGGCTATAGGCCAGCGGCCATGGTAGCGGGTGGCCGCACCCATATGATGTCGACAATGGAGAGCAACACGCAGCAGAGCAGCCTCGGCGCCGCCTTCGACCCCCGCCAGCGGATCTATCGCGACCCGTTCAACGAGCTCGTCGTGTTCGTGGTCTCGGCGGTCGGAGCCTCGGTCATCATCCCGGTGATCCTGCTGATCGTCGGCGCCTTCGTCGGCGACATCGCCTTCTTGCCGTTCGTCGTCATCAGCGTCGTGCTCGAGATGGTGCTGATCTTCGGCCTCGCGCGACCCCAGATGAAGCCCAACGAGCGCGTCGGATGGGCGCTGTTGTGGGGCTTCAGCGCAGCCGCGCTCGGCGCGGCCTTCTGGGAGCTCGTGTTCTCGAACGTGATCTAGGTGTAAGAACCGATCAGGTTGTTCCCGTTCAGCTGGTGTAGTCGGCTGGTCGGGGGCTGGTGGCTGAGGGAGCCGTGTTTGCGGTGGTGATTGTAGAAGTCCAGCCAGCCGGTGAGGGCTGCGGTGCGTTGGTCTGA
>JBBRYO010000259.1:0-3061 GCA_038237595.1 Candidatus Limnocylindrales bacterium
GATAGCGTCCCCGGCAGGTGACGGGGCCGCGCTAGCAACCATTCCCATCGTAGGGCGTCGCGAGTGGGATGATCCGGTTGGCGTGACGAGCCGACCGTCGCGAGCGCCGTCCTCCACCGGCTTCCACCTACGCTCAGCTCTCGCCCAACAGCTCGATCGCCAGCTCGCTCAGACCGCCGTCGCTGATCGGCACCAGGTCCTGCGGGCAAGAGGAGAGGACCACGATGAGCTCCATCTCGGCGCGCAGTTCCACGTAATCGCCGGGCCGGCTGCGGGCCGGCTCCCAGCCGAGAGTGCCGCCCTCGTGAACCGGGATGTTCATGAACAGGTTGATTGGCTGCGGCCCCCCGACACCTTGGAAGCCGAGCCCCAGCATGGCCTGCTCCAGGTTCTCCTGACACGACGCGTGCCAGCCAGTCACGCCAAGGCCAGCGTACCCGGGTCGGGTCGCAGGCGGCACAGAGCATGTCGTGGTGGCCGGGGCTGCGGTCATCGAGCAGCGTCAGAACGGAACGGCGACGGTTGGAGACGAAGCTCTCCCCGACCCGCGGGAAGAGGCGCGAGATGGAGACGCGCGTGTGCTCGGCGCTCGCGAACTCGCCGACATCGTCGGATGCGAAGGCGAAGAGGTCGCCGACCTGGCTCCCCTCGAGATCGACGACGCGAAAGCGCTGCCCGCGCGCCACCCGCGCTGCGCGACCCTCCCGTGCCGGAACGACGATGCGCTCGACGACCGACTCAGTCATGGCCATGGCCGATCTCCTCCGGCTCTTCGTACCAGCGGACCCGGTCGCCGAGCCGGGCGCGCACCTTCCACCCGAACGACTTTGGGGCGGCATCGATCGCGGCACGCAGCGACGCGACCTGCGCCTCTGGGTCGTGGGGCGGCGGGTCGTCGGTGGCGAGCTTCTCGGTCGCCAGCTCATCTCGAACGAAGGCTGCCAGCCGGTCGAGATTGCCGGTGACCGTCCGCCACCAGCCCCAGTCGCTCGAGGTCAGATCGGTGATGCGGCGCACGTTGACGACGCCGGCGTCGTCCTCGCCCAACGGACGCGACTGAAGCAGGATCAGCGCGTCGAGCAGGTCCTTGCGATTGATCTTCACCACCTGCAACTTGGAGAGGAGCAGGTCCGCCAGCGGCAGCGTGCGAGGCTCCACCAGGAGCCGGTCGGCGAACTCGAAGGTGTGGCACATCTCCAGGCGATCGACCAGCACGTCGACCGGCCGTCCTCGGCGCCTGTCAACGAAGTAGAGCTGCTTGTGTCCGTAGAGGGCGTTGTACTGGCGATCTGCTTCGTAGCCGGCGCCTGTCAGCAGCTCGGCCACGCCGCGCCGATCGTGGCTACGCGTGGCGAGGTCGATGTCGCGCCGCGTGCGCTCGACCGGCGCGCTCCAGGTCGGCACCACGGCGTGGAAGGCAAGGCCACCCATCAGCCGCAGCTGAAGACCCGCGCTCTCTGCCAACTCGATGAGGCGCAATGCCTCTGCGAGCGGGTCGTCGAGCGACTCACCACTCGCCTCAGCCGAAGTTCGCGGCGTACTCATGGCGGGGCGCAGTATACGGCGCGCCCGGGCGCCTCAAGGGATGGGGAAGGGGGCGAATCCGTCGGCCACCGGGGGCCACGGACGAGCCATTTCCCACGCCGCCGCGAACGCAAGTAGGAGCTCCTCCCCGAAGCGCGGGCCGATCACCTGCAGGCCAAATGGCACGCCATTCGGGAGGCGCCCGGCGGGTAGCGAGATGGCCGGATGGCCCGTCAAGTTCGGCGGTTCGGTATTGAACGCCTCGCTCGGCAGCCCGGGATCGACCGACCCCGGGAGCCGACCCTCGGGCGACCAGCCGTCGACGGTGAGGGTCGGCGAGAGCACGACCGTCGCTCCGCGCAGCAGGTAGTCGAGCTCTCGCGCGTACCGAAGGCGCCGCGTCCGAGCGGCGAGGTACTCCTCGATACCGATCGCGATCGCACGCCGCATGTGCCGCGCAAAGGCGGGATCGAGCTCCGCGGCCCGTCCCTCTACCACGTCGCGCCCGAGCGTCCAGGCCTGCTCGGCTCCGGCGATCCGGAACCAGTCGGCGGGGTCGTAGCCGGACGGAAAGATCACACCGGAGTCGACCATCTCGACGGCAAGCCCCAACTCATCTTCCACCGCGGCAAGGGCATCCCCGAAGCATTGCTCGACCGATGCCGGCAGGGACGGTCCCGGACCCAGTCGAGCGGTGGCGACCAGGCGTGCGGGGAGTCCACTCGGCTGCGGCCGCCACGGTGGGAGCGCGCCAGGATCGCCGGCGACGGGTCCTGCCAGGATGTCGAGCAGGAGTCGGGAGTCCGCCACGGTCCACGTGAGTAGCCCGTGGTTGTTGAGCTCGAGCGAGGCGAGAATCGGGTCTCGCCCGATCCGCCCCGCCGTCGGCTTGAGCCCGAGGAGGCCGCAGGCCGACGCCGGGATCCGTACCGACCCGCCGACGTCGGTAGCGGTGGCAATGAGTGCCAGGCCCGCCGCCAGCGCCGCCGCGGAACCACCGCTCGATCCGCCGGGCGACCAGTCTGGTGCCCACGGGTTGCGGGTGGGTCCGAAGCGGCGATTGTCGGTGTATCCCTCCAGGGCAAACTCGGGCACGTTCGTCTTGCCGACCAGGATCGCGCCGGCGGCTCGCAGCCTGCCCGCCACGAGGCCATCGGCCGCAGCCGGCGGGGCTTCGGCATGGAGGAGCGACCCGAAGGTCGTCGGCAGGCCAGCGGCGTCTTCAATGTCCTTGACCAGCAGTGGGAGGCCGACCAGCGGACCCGCTGCGGCTCCGGCGTTCAGACGGTCGTCCAAAATGCGTGCGTCGCGCATCGCCTCGTCGGCCCGAAGGGCGACGACCGCGTTCAGATCGGCGGCAGCCGCGATGCGGCGCAGGCTCGTCTCCACCAGCTCCACCGCGGAGATGCGCCGCTCGCGCACCGCAAGCGAGGCGCGCGTCAGATACCCTTCCATGGCCGGCGAGTGTACGCGACCTCCCGGCCACCACCGCATCGATCGATCATCGAGGAGGAGCACTCTTGCCGCGCTACACGCC
>JBBRYO010000260.1:0-3027 GCA_038237595.1 Candidatus Limnocylindrales bacterium
AAGCCGTAGGTGAGTCCCGCCACCTAGTCTGCTGCCATGCTTCCAACGGCCTCGACGCGCAGGTCTCCGCGGCGGAGGCTTGGAGATCGGGCCGAAGCTGTTGCTGCACGCTGGCTTGTCTCGCAGGGCTGGACCATCCTGGCGCGCAACATTGTCGTCGGGCGGGACGAGCTGGACCTGATCGCACTCGAGCCTGCCGCGGAGGGTTGCTCGCCCTGCCTCGTGTTCGTGGAGGTGCGGAGCCACTCCACGGGTCGGTATGGCACGCCCGAGGAGTCGGTCACTGCCCGGAAGCTGGCCGGCACCTACCGCGCGGCGTTCACGCTCCTTCGCGGAGGATGCCTGCCGGACGGAACGCCATCGCCGTCACTCGCCTGGCGGGTTGACCTGGTGGCCGTGGACATCAGCCCGATCATCGGCAAGGGATTTGGCGGCCCTCGATTCCGGCACGTCCGCGGAGTCACCCCGAACTGAAGACGAGCACGGTTGCCACCACTCGCCGTGCTAGACTTCGCGAGCCCTAAAGGGCATCAGAGTGCGGCGTCACGCCGCGCATCCCACACGCGTGCCGCTCCCCGCGGGGGTGCCGGACGGCGCAGGAGCGCCGGGCCGGTCCGCGGACCACGAGGCACGCGGAGGTTCCAACCGAACAGGAGGTCCAGCCCCACATGCCCACAGTCTCGATGCGCCAGCTTCTGGAAGCCGGAGTCCACTTCGGTCACCAGACACGGCGCTGGAATCCCAAGATGCGCCCCTACATCTTTGCGGAGCGCAACGGCATCCACATCATCGACCTGGCGCAGACCGTCAAGCGCCTCGATGCTGCGCTCGAGTTCGTCTCTGACACCGTCGCCGCCGGCGATTCCGTGCTCTTCGTCGGCACCAAGAAGCAGGCGCAGGAGCCCGTCGCCGAGGAGTCGACGCGGGCCGAGATGCCCTACGTCAACCAGCGCTGGCTCGGCGGCATGCTCACCAACTTCGTGACCATCAAGAAGCGCATTGGCCTGCTCGACCAGCTCGAGGCCCGCCAGACGAACGGCGACTTCGAGCGCATCACGAAGAAGGAGGCCTCGCGCCTCACCGACGAGATGACTCGTCTCCAGCGCACGCTCGGCGGCATCCGCAAGATGAAGCGCCTTCCCGGCGCACTCTTCGTGATCGACCCCCACCGCGAGCACATCGCGGTGACCGAAGCCCGCAAGCTCGAGATCCCGGTCATCGGCACCGGCGACACCAACGTCGATCCCGACATGCTCGACTACATCATCCCCGCCAATGACGACGCCATCCGCGCCATCCGGCTGCTCTGCCGGCTCGTCGCGGACGCGGCCATCGAGGGCATCGCGCAGCGCGCCACGCGGGCGGCTTCCGAGCCGATGATGGAGGCTGAGGTCGGCGAGGCCGAGGAGGCCAGCGACGAGATGGTCGCGGCACTCGCGGCCGGCGGAACCTTCAGCTTCACGCCCGAGCCTGACGAGGAGGACATCCTCCCAGGTGAGCGTGGCATCGACGATCTCGACATCGCAGCCGACGAAGAGACCGTCCCCACCCGCTGACCGCCCGAGCCAAACCGAACGAACTCACTGCTACGAAGGGAATCCGCACGCCGATGGCCGACCAGAAAACGATCACGCCCGACATGGTCAAGGAGCTCCGTGAGCGCACGGGCGCGGGCATCATGGACTGCAAGCGCGCGCTCGAGGCCTCGGACGGCGACCTCGAGAAGGCCCAGGCGTGGCTCCGGGAGAAGGGCGTTGCCCATGCCGCCGGCAAGGCCGGACGCGAGGCTCGCGAGGGTGTCGTGTCCAGCTACATCCACACGGGCGGCCGCGTCGGCGTGCTCGTCGAGGTCAACAGCGAGACCGACTTCGTGGCGCGCAACGACGACTTCCAGAAGCTCGTGCGCGATATCGCCATGCAGATCGCGGGGCTCGCGCCGGAGTACACCACGGTCGAGGCCGTCCCGGCAGAGGTGATCCAGCGCAAGAAGGCCGAGCTGCTGGCCGACGAGTCGGTGCAGAAGAAGCCCGAGAACATCCGCGAGCAGATCGTGGATGGCCAGCTCAAGAAGTGGTACCAGCAGGTCGTGCTCTACGAGCAGCCTTTCCGTGACACCGACCATACGGTCGGGCAGCTGATCACCGATGCGATTGCGCGCATCGGCGAGAACATCCGTGTGCGACGCTTCACCCGCTACGCGCTCGGAGAGGAAATTTGAGCGACACGATCACCGCAGGATCTGGCGCCCCTGCCGTCGCGCCGACGGCCACGGCCACCAGCTCGGCAGCGGCCGCGCCTGCGCCCGCGGAGCCGGAGACGCCGCGTTATCGCCGGATCCTCCTCAAGATCTCCGGTGAGGCACTCCTCGGCGACCGCACGTACGGCGTCGATCCCGCGGTATGCGCCTTCATCGCCGGCCAGGTGCGGGAGGTCCGCGCGGCGGGCGTCGAGATGGCGATCGTGGTCGGCGGCGGCAACATCTTCCGGGGGCTCGCTGCCTCGGCGCGCGGCATGGACCGCGCCACCGGGGACTACATGGGCATGCTCGCCACCGTCATGAACGCTCTGGCGCTCCAGGATGCGCTCGAGAAGGCCGAAGTGCCGACGCGCGTCATGAGCGCCATCGGCATGAACGAGGTCGCGGAGCCCTACATCCGCCGCCGCGCCATGCGCCACCTCGAGAAGGGGCGCGTTGTGATCCTCGCGGCCGGCACCGGCAATCCCTACTTCACGACCGATACCGCGGCCGCCCTGCGTGCCGTCGAGATCGGGGCGGAGGTGCTGCTCAAGGCGACCAAGGTCGACGGCGTCTACACGGCCGATCCGGCCATCGACCCCGACGCGCAGCGCCACGAGGAGCTGACCTACAGCCAGGTCCTCAACGACCGGCTCCAGGTCCTCGACGCTACGGCGGTATCGCTGTGCATGGAGAATGACCTCCCGATCGTGGTCTTCGACATGAACAAGCCGGACAACATCCGCCGGGTCGCGCTCGGCGAGAAGGTCGGAACGCTCATCCACGGAGGG
>JBBRYO010000261.1:0-2993 GCA_038237595.1 Candidatus Limnocylindrales bacterium
GCCGAACGCTTCGACGGCACTCCCTTCACCGACCGTGGCTTCGAGCACGTGCCGGCGCTCGCGCCAGTCGCCGAGCTCCTCGCGGAGTTGCTGGCGGAGGCGGCTTGAGGAGTCGCATCGTCACCGGGGAACATCAGTTAGGCGCTGCATGGTGCCCCGGTCATGCCTGCCCAGGGCATTCCCTCGGGCTCGGCACATCTCCGGTATCGGGGCGTGCCGCCCGGCCTCGGCATGCAGCCGCGATCCGCCGCACAGCCTCCGACCGAAGCTCCGCCAGCGGCCGGCTTCTCGTTCGCCGCGGGAACGGCCCACGTCATTGTTCGCGCGCCCGGCTTTCACCACAGGCCTTCCGGGAGGCGGACCGCGAGCATTTTGCGCGGATGAACGCCGACCCGGAGGTGATGCGCCTCTTTCCGGCGGCTCTCGACCGCGACGCGAGCGACGCGCTCCTGGACCGCATCGAGGCTGCGTTCCAGACCTTCGGCTACGCCCCATGGGCCGTCGCGCGGGCCGCCGACGGGCGCCTGCTGGGCTTCACCGGGCTCAGCGTGCCCAACTTCGAGGCAGCATTCACGCCGTGCGTCGAGATCGGGTGGCTTCCGTCGCGGATGCGTGGGGTCACGGCTCGCGACCGAGGCAGCAATGGCCGCCCTGGACGATGGATTCGAGCGCGTCGGCCTCGAGGAGATCCTCTCGTGGACCGCGCATGGGAACACCGCCTCCCGCCGCGTCATGGAGCGGCTCGGCATGCACAGCGACCCGGCCGAGGACTTCGACCATCCCCGCCGGCCCGAGGGTCATCCGCTCCGCGCGCACGTGCTGTATCGCCTGCGCCGCGACGAGTGGCGCGAGCGTGAACGCCGTTGACGATTTCGCCGCGTCGCTGATACACTTCCCGTCCGCGGTTTGAATGCCGCGCGCTGTGCTCGTGCCGGTTGACCGAGACGTCCCCGGACGCAGGTCCAGCGGCCCGGATGGGGAGATCGACGAGCCGGGCCTGACCACCACCAACACCATCGCCCCTCTCGCCATGTGCGCCGCGCAGATCGCCCGGTGCGGGGCCAGATGCAGAGTCCGATCCATCGCCGTTCAGACAGGGAGTTCGCCTTCGTGCCCACGATCAGCCAGCTGGTTCGCAAGGGTCGCACGCCGAAGCAGACGAAAATCAAGGCTCCGGCCATGCGCAAGAACTGGAACAGTCTCCGCCAGCGCCAGGAGCCGATTCCGGGCGCCCCGCAGAAGCGCGGCGTCTGCCTCCAGGTGCGCACGATGACCCCCAAGAAGCCGAACTCGGCGCTGCGCAAGATCGCCCGGGTCCGGCTCACCAACCAGATGGAGGTCACGGCCTACATCCCGGGGATCGGGCACAACCTCCAGGAGCACTCGGTGGTGCTGGTGCGCGGCGGCAAGGTCAAGGACCTCCCGTCCGTGAAATACCACATCATCCGCGGAACCCTGGATGCGGCCGGCGTCCGCGACCGCAAGCAGAGCCGCTCGCGCTACGGCGCCAAGAAGCCCAAGTAGATGCCGCGTCGAACCGGAACCCCCCGCAAGGCAAAGTACGCACCGACGCTGACGCGCACGACGGATCGCTTCGTCGTGAAGCTGATGCGGGACGGCAAGAAGGGTCTGGCCGAGAGGATCCTGCGCCAGGCACTCGCCCGCGCCGAGGCATCCGCCCACCGGCCCGGCCTCGAGGTGCTCGACCAGGCGCTCCGTAACGCCACTCCGATCATCGAAGTCAAGCCGCGCCGCGTCGGCGGCGCCACCTACCAGGTCCCCGTGGAGATCCGCGGAGATCGCCGCATGTCGCTCGGTGTCCGCTGGCTCGTCCAGTCGGCCCGCCGGCGCAGCGGCAAGTCGATGAGCGAGAAGCTCGCCTTCGAGCTCGTCGACGCCATGAACGGACTCGGCGCCGCGGTCAAGCGGCGCGAGGACACCCACAAGATGGCCGAGGCCAACAAGGCCTTCAGCCACTTCAAGTGGTAGCAGAGCTCAGTCAGAAGAACAGGGAAGTAGCTAACACCGTGGCACGAGAAGTTCCGCTCGCACGAACGCGGAACATTGGAATCATTGCGCATATCGACGCCGGCAAGACGACCGTCACCGAGCGGATCCTCTTCTACACGAAGAAGATCTACAAGATCGGCGAGGTCCACGAGGGCGCGGCCACGATGGACTGGATGCCCCAGGAACAGGAACGGGGCATCACCATCACGGCCGCGGCAACGACGGCGTACTGGGGCGACCATCGCATCAACATCATCGATACGCCCGGGCACGTGGACTTCACCATGGAAGTCGAGCGGAGCCTGCGAGTGCTCGATGGTGCAGTGGTCGTCTTCGACGGCGTGGCCGGCGTGGAGCCGCAATCCGAGACGGTCTGGCGCCAGGCCGATCGCTACGGAGTGCCCCGCTTCTGCTTCATCAACAAGCTCGATCGCACCGGCGCTGACTTCTGGCGCGGTGTCACGTCGATTTGCGACCGCCTCGGTGCGCGCGCTGTCCCGCTCCAGATCCCGATCGGCCGCGAGGACACCTTCGTCGGCGTCATCGACCTGATCGAGATGAAGGCGATCCTCTACCGCGACGACCTCGGGCAGGACATCCACGAGGAAGAGATCCCCGAGGAGCTTCGGGCCGAGGCCGAGAAGCACCGCGCCTACATGATCGACGCGGCCGCCGAGATGGACGACGACCTCACCCACAAGTACCTCGAGGGCGAGGAGCTGACGGCCGACGAGATCCGCCATGGCCTGCGCCTGGGCACGCTCCAGAATCGCCTGATCCCCGTGCTCACGGGCTCGGCGCTCAAGAACAAGGGCATCCAGCCCATGCTCGACGCGGTGGTCTACTACCTCCCGTCGCCGCTGGACGTGCCTCCGGTCATCGGGCTCGATCCGAGCACCGGCGCGGAGCTGCTGCGCACCGTGGACGACACGGAGCCCTTCTCGGCGCTCGCCTTCAAGATCGCGGCCGACCCCTTCGTCGGC
>JBBRYO010000262.1:0-2909 GCA_038237595.1 Candidatus Limnocylindrales bacterium
CCGTGGTTCTGAGCTAGACACCCAGAGCCTGACAGGGGGGACGCCCCGTCTCGGGGAGATATGGGAAGGCCCCCGGGTCACCCCGAGGGCCTCTGCACTTTTCGTGATCATCTCCCTGCGCTATTCGTGCTCACTCACACCGATGGCGATGAGCTTCCAAGCCATGCTGCGACTGACCGCCAGACGCTCGGCGATGTCCTCGATCCGAAGCAGGCGCAGCGTCGCACCATCCACCGTGTCCACCGTCTTGCTTTGCGTCACCATCTGTGCCATCCTCCACATGTCATCGCGTCCACTGGAACTGCCGGAGCACGTATTTGAGTATAGGTTACCGCCATGTCACCTGCAAGAGCTGAACTGAGTGTTTCCAAGATGGTGATGACGAAGAGCCGTCGGAAGGTCGAGTCGTGAGCCTCCGGCCGAGGTTTGGCGACGGAGGGCTCCTCACGCGCCCGGCCGGGGTGCGCGATGAGCCGCTCCTCGGATGGACCGTCGGGGACGTCATCGGCAGCTTCGCGCCGGACAGGGACTGGGATCCGTTCGAACGCACGCCAGGCGGACTCCTGCTGGCCGAGGACTTCGCGCGTGCCGACCTGGTGGCCTTCGACGCTGCCGCCGAGTGGTACCTGCAGCACGGGGTCCTCGATCTGCATGACCTCTTCCCCCGCGAGAAGTGGCGGACGCGTGGCGCCGTCCCGCCGGGTGACTCGTTCCATGACGCTCCGGTTGATGTCTGGCAGCAGCAGTTCAACGTGCAGTGGTTGCTGCTCGCCCTTGCCCGCCTCAGCCTCGGCGAGGAGGCATGGGAACCGCGCTGGATGGAGGTTGCCGTCGCGGGCGCAGGCGAATCCCTGTGGCTGGACACGGAGGACCGACGGAAGATCCGCTTCCGCGCTTCTCTCCAGTCCCCCGCGCCACACCCGATCGGGACCCTGTGGGTTCCGGCTGAGCAGTGGTACGAAGCTTGGTCGGGCCTCCCCGATGGCCAGGACTTGTCGAACGCAGAGAGCTTCGTACCGCTGTTGCCGAGCCGCGCGGGGCACATCGAGCTCGTGCGCCGACTACTGGAACCGCATGTGCGCATCGGCGCCCGCTTCGAGGTCGAGCTGCTGTGGCCCAAAGCCGAGTACCCACTCCTCGTCAGGGAGCGCCGGCGGTGGCGCTCGGCACTGCCGCCGATCTATCTGCAGCTTCTCGAAGCCCTGCGCCGCATCACCGACGGCCAGCGCGGGGCCGGTTTCTGCCGCGAGTGCGGACAACCCTTCCTGACCCTCGATGCGCGACGCTCGAGTTTTTGTACCGACAAGGACCGCTTCCGGTTCTCGCAGCGAGAGCGGCGGAAGCGCGTCGACCGTGAACGGGCCGCAGTGGAGGCCATCGCGAAGATGCACGAGGTGGGTCCACGATCGATCGGGACACTCGGGCAGCCTGCGGAATGACGCGCAGGGGCCCGCAGGAAGGCACCATCTACCAACGCAAGGACGGCCGCTGGGCAACCGGCGTGCACATGGGCTACCAGGACGGCAGGCGCGTCCGGAAATGGGTCATTGGCCACACCCGGGCCGAGGTCGCTGCCAAGCTCGCCCCGGTGCTCAAGGCTCGCGACGAGCGCCGTCCCGTGCCCAACCAGCGCGAGAGGCTGGGGCCATTCTTACGGCGCTGGCTCGACGAGATCGCCAAGCCGACGATCCGGGCTTCGACCTACGACAGCTACGACGACATCCTGCGCCTCCACCTGATCCCGGGCCTGGGCAGGATCGCAATCGCGAAATTGACGCCCGCGGAGGTGCAGGCCTTCCTCAACGCCAAGAGCGCGAGCGGCCTCTCGCCACGACGAGTCCAGTACCTCCACGCCGTCCTCCGGCGCGCGCTGGTAACAGCCGAGCGCTGGGGGATCGCGTCGCGGAACGTGGCCAAGCTCGTCGACCCACCGCGAGTCACTCGTCACGAGATCCGGCCCCTGACCCCCGATCAGGCACACCGCCTTCTCGAAGCCGCCGTCGGCGATCGGCTGGATGCGCTCTACGTCACGGCGCTGGGTACCGGGCTACGTCAGGGCGAGCTGCTCGGCCTGCGGTGGGAGGATGTCGACCTCGAGGGGCGGCGACTCCAAGTGCGTCACTCGCTCGCGCGGGTGGACGGGAAGCTCAAGCTGCTTGAGCCAAAGACCGAGCGGAGCCGCCGAATCGTCGTCCTGCCGGAGGTCGTGGTGGCCGCGTTGCGCGCCCATCGCACCCGGCAGCGCATGGAGCGACTGGTCGCCGGCTCGCACTGGGTGGACTCGGGTCATGTGTTCGCGACGACGATCGGCACGCCCATCGAGGCGGCGGCGGTCACTCGGGCCTTCCAGCGGGCGTTGGCCCGGGCTGGCCTGCCGCACAGCCGCTTCCACGACCTGCGCCACGCCGCCGCCACGTTCCTGCTGGCCCAGGGGTTCACGCTCGAGGACGTCAAGAACCTGCTCGGTCACAGCTCGATCGTGTTGACGTCGAACACCTACGGGCACGTGCTGGAGGGGCGCCAGCAGCAGGTGGCCGCTGGCATGGACGCGGCCCTGAACGGCTGAACCGTAGGCTGCATGTCCATCGACTCCCGCCCGGCAAAAACCAATCCCGGCCGCGCGCGGTACGTAGGCCAAGGTGGTGAGCGATTTTCAGCGAGGCCGAACGGATCGCCTGGGGAGGCCAACCTGCGCGACGCCTACCGCCAGCTCAACGAATACCGCGAGGACCTCGGCAACTCGCCGCTACCAGTGGTCTGGTAGCTCTACACTGTCGCCTACCGCCGTTCGTCTGCCCAGAAGGAGTCGACCGCATGCACGCTCGTCGGGTCGGCCCCGTCGTGGTCCTTCTGCTGCTCCTCCTTTCGGTCGCTGTCGTTGAGGCCGCTCCGGGGCCCCCGCCGGGAGC
>JBBRYO010000263.1:0-2878 GCA_038237595.1 Candidatus Limnocylindrales bacterium
CACACCGGAGTTCTCACGGATCGCTGACGAGGTCATCTCTCGGCTGTCTGGCCTCGACGGAGCAAGCGTTCAGGTGACGGTCGAGATCGAGGCGACGAACAAGAGGAGTGGGTTCTCGGACGCAACCGTCCGAACCGTCACCGAGAACGCGCGGACCCTAAAGTTCCGCGACGCGGGCTTCGAGGAGGAGTAGCCGCTCGATGCGCCTCAGGATCTGAGTATGCCCGCGCCACTCATCATTCCGTGGCGCGGCCGCCAGGTCCGGATCCGGCACGACGATCCGCGTCTCGAGCCTTATGCGCCGCGAGCTGTCCTGATCAGCTCGGCGATGGTGCTGGCCACCGACGAGGCCGGTCTGCGGCTGGCCATCGAAGCGTCGGTTGGCCAGTGGTACGAGGTCAACATCGGCGACGGGCCGGTGGTCAGGCTCCGAAGGAGGCCAGGGCCAGGGCTCTGGCCATGACGCGCTGCGATCCTGATGCGACCTTGCCGCTCGACTCGCGTTTCGAGGGGGTCTTCTACGAGGACGACCCGATCTCCTACGGGGTCGTCGAGCGCGGACTCACTGAGGGCACCCATGGCGCCATCCGCGCAACTGCCCCAGGGGTGCTGAGAACCCTTCGAAACGACCCCTGCAACTGCTGGTTGGCCGTTCCACTCTTTGCGGCGGGTCTACAAGCAAGGGGCATCGAGCTTGAGAGCCTGGGGGATCCGCTCTCCGGGCGCGAGAGTGGCTACCGCCGCGCCGACACGGGGACCGTTGAGGGCCACTGTTGGCTCGCCATCAGTCCGCGTCTCCTGCTCTTCGATCCGACAGCTCACCAATGGGACCGGCAGGGTGGCCTATCGCTGGACCACTATCAGCAGGACGGCATCGCATTCACGACCTGGCGCGAACGGGAACGCGCGAGGCGTAGCGGGTCAGGCGACGACGGTGATCAAGAGCCAGATAGACCGCAACCAGCCCATCGTTACGCGACCGACGTGACGACTTCGGCGCGGTCCTCCACGCCCAGGGCATGGCCGATCAGCATCAGTGTCGGTGCCCAGAGCCCCACGAAGACGGCCAGACGGCCAGCTCGGCCACGGTCATCTGCCGGTTCTGGCAGGAACCAGGGCACGAGGCTCAGCGCGTTGGAGCCGAGCGAGGCAGAGTAGGCAATATCGGGCGTGACACCCAGCGAACGCAGCATACGAAGCATGACCGACCTCCTTGTAGATGGCATCGTCAAGGGGCTGGCGGTCCGCCACAGGTGCGCCGGGCTGGTCCCATCTCGCAATCGTCATGCAAACGCGGCCGTCGCGCGGCCGATATGCGGTTCGGCTGCCTGATACAGCTCCATCGACGGGTCCTGCGTACCGTTGCGGACAGGCCGGGGTCGCTACGCCGAGCGGCGCGCCGGCCGACCAGCGCCTTTTGCTCTGTTCGCCTGGTCGACGGGCTCGCATCCGAGACGCGCAGCGCCGGGAGAGTCAGGCGTGGATTTGGTGCCGAAGCCGGGATTTGAACCCGGACGAGGCTTGCGCCTCCGCGGTGTTTAAGACCGCTGCGTCTGCCGGTTCCGCCACTTCGGCACGGGAACGATCCTCGCGGGGACGAGTCTAGTGAAGCCGCTACCATTTGGAAGATTGCCGCTACCCTGATGGGCGCATTGCCGTGATCGACGTGCAGAGCCGGCGATACTGGCCGCACGTACGCACATAGAGGAGAGTAAGCAGCCCATGAACCGCACACTCCTGATCCTTCCGGGGACGGTCGCGCTCGCGGCGTCGATCGCGCTCGGTGCGTGCACCAGCACGACGCCGGGAACCTCGGTCTCCGTGCCGTCGGTGGCGATCCCATCGATCGCCATTCCGTCCATCGCACTCCCCTCGATCGTCCTGCCGTCCATCCCGGCGGGCGAGTCCTTCGCGCTCCCCTCCTTCGCGATCCCGTCGTTCTCGATTCCGAGCTTCAACACGAGCGCGGATCCAGACCTCGCGGCCAAGTTCCCGACGACAGTCGACGGGCAGCCGGTCACGAACGTCCAGACCTTCCGCTTCATGGAGATCCTCGCCGCGTTCCAGACCCCCCAGACGCAAATCGACCAGTTCATTGCCTTCGCCAACCAGGCAGGCATCGATCCGAACAGCATCACCTTCGGCACGGCGCAGTGCAAGGTCGGCGGGAGCGACGAGAGCATCCAGGCGATCCGCTCGCCGGGCGGCGACGCCAATCGCTTCATCCAGTCCCTCGCCGCGATAGCACAGGCGACGGGAAGCCCGATCACGCTGAGTGGGGCTAACGTGGGTGGCAAGAACGTCCAGGTTGCCAACCCCGGTGACTCGGCTGACTACTACTACCCGAACGGCGACACGGCGTGGTTCCTGAGCAGCGTCGACCCGACGACAGCTGCCACGATCCTCTCGGCGCTGCCGTAAGGGAAGCGCTCGGCGCAGCTGAACTGGAGGCCCCGGGCTCGTCGCCCGGGGCCCTCTTCATATGCCCATGATCCGCGTTTGTCGAAGGGCGACCTCCGCAGGCGCCGTCCGGATCGCCGAATCGGTGCGCACTACGCTAGAAAGCACGACCATCGACTCGACCGACGGTCCGATCCGGGTGACCGTCTCGGCCGGCGTCGCCCAGCTCGGCGACGACCGCGACATCTCGGACGGTCTCAGCATGGCCGACGTCTGGCTGGCCCACGCCAAGCGCGCCGGACGCAACCAGGTGATCGGCCTGTAAAAACCGCCAAAGCGGGCGGGCGGCGCGTGCCGAACGGCACTGGTGCTGCTTCATGCTTCGATCGCAGACTGGACTCATGAACGACATACCGACTGTTCTCGTGAGCTGGTCAAGGTTGCCCCGTGATGCGAAGGCGTTCCGCGTCGCGCATGC
>JBBRYO010000264.1:0-2807 GCA_038237595.1 Candidatus Limnocylindrales bacterium
CGTGCCGGTGACCTCGGAGACCAAGACTGAGGCGGAGGCACGGTTGTTCGAGCTGGTGGACGATCTCGGCATCCACCTGGTGGTGCTCGCGCGCTATATGCAGGTGCTGTCCGACGAGGCCTGCCGGCGGCTGTCCGGACGCGCCATCAATATCCATCACTCGTTCCTGCCGAGCTTCAAGGGAGGCAGGCCCTACCACCAGGCGCACGCGCGCGGGGTCAAGCTGATCGGCGCCACAGCGCACTATGTGACCGGCGAGCTCGACGAGGGGCCGATCATCGAGCAGGACGTCGCCGCGGCCGACCACACGATGACGCCCGAGCAGCTGGTCAGCATCGGCCGCGAGGTGGAGAGCCGGGTGCTGTCGCGCGCGGTGCGCCTGCACGCCGAACAACGCGTCCTCCTGAACGCCAACAAGACCGTCGTCTTCCCCTGACCATCCGAGACTCACCGCCCCACCATCCGATACTCACCGCCCCACCATCCGAGACTCACCGCCCCACCATTCGAGACATCACCTGTGGAGAACCAGGCAGCCAGAACTTTTCCACAGCCGCCGGCTTGCCCATGGTCAGCGTGGTCGCAGTAACGCTCAATGGTCGCTATGGACGAGCTCATCAACGAGGGACGACCGTTCCTCGGATCGCAATCTCGGGAGCATGGCATTTCGCCGAAAGACCTGAGGACCCTCTTCGCCACGCATCGGCTTCGACGAGTGTTCCGCGGCGTCTACGTCGACACCACAGTCTCGGACACCAGGGCAATCCGTGCTGCGTCGCTGCACCTCGTCAAGCCCGCGCACGGAGTGTTCTTCGGCACCACCGTCGCGTTTCTTCTCGGTGTGGACGCCTTTCCGCCGCGAGCCCGCTTCGCGTTCGTACCCGAGTGCATCGTGCCGCATCACTCCACCCGGTGCACTGCCCTGTTCGTGAGATGCCGGGAGGGATACCTTCCGCAGACTGACCTCGACGAAATTGGCGGCTTGCTTGTCACCAACCCTGTCCGCACGACTGTGGACCTGCTTCGGACTCTATGGCGGCCGCACGCCCTTGCTGCCGCGGACGCCATGGCGCACGAAGGATTCGTGACCAGGCAAGAGGTCATGAGCTATGTCGCTTCCATGAGGCGGTTCCCCGGCATCGTTCAAGCACGGTCACTCGCCCCTCTCATCGACCACAAGTCAGAGTCGCCCGGCGAGTCCTGGCAACGGCTGCGACTGGTTGACGCCGGGTTCCCGATACCCGAGTCGCAGATCGAGATCCGCGACCGAGGCGGAGTCCTGCGGGCGAGGCTGGACAACGGCTACTCGAGGGTCAAGGTAGGTGTCGAGTATGACGGACGCGAGTTCCACACCGAAGATGATGACAAGGAGCACGACGAGAAGCGCCGCGGTTACCTCGAGGACACCCGCGGGTGGCGGCTCTGCGTCGCGACGCGTGAGGACATCTTCGGCGAGAGTCCTGCCTTCGAGATCCAGGTCGGGGCTTGGATCGGCATCCCGCCGCAACTGCCGCGTCGCTGGTAAGCGGCCCAGCCTCGGACCGTCGGGCGATAACCCTCGGACCGTCTGGCGGGAACCCTCGGATCGTCGGGTGAGAACTCTCGGATCGTCAGTCGCCGAGCTCGGCACGGCGGCGGACGACGTACTCCTCGAGCTCGGCACGGATCGCGTCGTCGAGCGGCGGCTGCTCGTACGACGCGAGCTTGGCCTGGTAGATCTTGGTGGCGCGAGCCGCTGCGTCCAGGCCGCCGCCGCGCATCCACTTCTCGTAGTTGTCAGACGACGAGAGCATCGGGCGGTAGAAGCAGGTCCGGAAGCGCTCCATCGTGTGCATGGCGCCCAGGAAGTGACCGCCGTGACCCACCTCCTGGTGGGCGCCGAAGGCCAGCGAGTCGTCGTTGATCTCGAGCGGGGTGAACTCCACCTGCATCATCTGCAGCAGCTCGATGTCGACGATGAACTTCTCGAAGCCGGCGACGAGCCCGCCCTCGAGCCACCCCGCGGAGTGCATCACCCAGTTCGCGCCGGCCAGGAACGTCGGCAGCATCGTCATCAGCGCCTCGTAGCCAGCCTGCGCGTCAGGCACCTGGCTCGACGTCAGACCGCCACCGGAGCGGAACGGCAGACCGAAGTGCCGGGCGATCTGGCCCGTGCAGAGCAAGCCGATCGCCGACTCCGGGGTCCCGAACGTCGGCGATCCGGACTGCATGTCGATGTTGGACAGGAACGACCCGAAGATGACCGGGCATCCCGGCCGGATCAGCTGGCTGAGCGCTATTCCCGACAGCGCCTCGGCGATCTGCTGCACGAGCGCCGCTGGAATGGTCACCGGCGACATGGCCCCCATCAGCAGGAACGGTGTTAGTACGACAGGCTGGTTCGCCGCCGAGTACTCGAACTGGGCGTCGAGCATCCGGTCGTCCCACCGCAGCGGCGAGTTGCAGTTGATCAACGAGATCGAGACCGGCGACTCCTCGATGACGTCGCGGCCGCCGAACAGGATCGCACCCATCGCGATGGTGTCCGCGGCGTTCACGCCCGAGACGACGTTGCCCATGTACATCTTGTCGGTGATGGTCTGCAACGCGTACGTCATGTCAAGATGCCGGGAGTCCAGCGGTGTGTCGTTCGGCTCGCACACCACGCCACCGGCCGAGTCAAGCACATCGAACGACTGCGCCAGCCGGCAGAAGTTCCGGTAGTCCTCCATCGTCGCGTCGCGGCGTACGTCGCCGGCCCGCACGAACGGAGGGCCGTAGACCGCGCCGAAGGCCATCGAGTTCCCGCCGATGTGGATGTTGTGCTC
>JBBRYO010000265.1:0-2782 GCA_038237595.1 Candidatus Limnocylindrales bacterium
GACCACGTGACCATCGTGCAGGCCGACGAATCGATCAGCATGGAGGACCAGCCCGCGGCGGCCGTGCGCCGGAAGCGGGACGCCAGCATCAACGTCTGCATGCGGCTGGTGCGCGTGGGCGCCGCCGATGCGGTCGTGACGGCGGGCCACACGGGCGCAGGCGTCGCATCCGCCATCGTCCACCTCGGCCGGCTGCGCGGCGTGGACCGGCCGGCACTCGCCGTGCAGATGGTCACCGAACGCGGCCCGTTCGTGCTGCTGGACATCGGCGCGACCACCGATTCCACCGGACTCAACCTCGCGCAGTACGCCCAGATGGGCACCATCTACGCTCGCGAGGTGCTGGGCGTCAAGGATCCCAGCGTGGCTCTCCTCTCCATCGGCGAGGAAGGCGGCAAGGGCGAGCAGCGCGTGCAGGAAGCGACGACGCTCATCCAGGCCACGGACCTGCGGTTCCTGGGCAACGTGGAGGGCCGGGACCTGCCGCGCCACGCGGCCGACGTGGTGGTCTGCGACGCCTCGGTCGGCAACGTGGTCATCAAGTTCTTCGAGGGGCTCTCGACCGCGATCTTCGACCTGCTGCGCGCCGAGTTCCGGCGCTGGCCGTGGGGACCGATCGGCTACTTCTTCATGCGACCGGGCATCGCCCGCATCCGCGGGAAGTTCGACTACGAACGCCTCGGCGGCGCGCCCCTGCTGGGCGTCCGGGGCACGGTCCTCATCACGCACGGTCGCGCCAAGCGCCGGATGATCGGCTTTGCGGTGGGTGTCGGTGCCGCGGCGGCGCGAGCGCGCATCCCGGAGCTGATCGCGGCAGCACTGGCGCCGGGATTGCCGCCGGAGCAACCCGACGCAAAGTCCGGCGCCCGGGTGCCCGCAGAGGCGGCCGAACCCGCGGTCGCGGACGCTTGAGCATCCCGGAAGGTCCCGTGGGTGTGGACGAGGATGACTCCAGCGCGAGCCCGGGGACCGGCCACCGTGCGGAGCGCGAGGCTCGCCGCCTGGCGCTTGGCGCGATCTTCGAGGCGGACTTCGGACAGAACACGCCAGGGCGCGTGCTGGAGCGTCGCCTGGAGGAGGAAGGCGCCTCGCCCGAGACCGCGGGGCACGCCCGCACCCTGGTCGACGCGGTCGCCCGTCACCGCGACACGATCGACGCCCGGATCGAGCAGCTGGCACCCGCTTACCCGGTCACCCAGCTCGCTCGAATCGACCGCGCATTGTTGCGTTCGGGCATGGGTGAACTGCTACACTGCCCGACGACGCCGGCCCGGGTTGCGATCTCGGAATGGGTCGAATTAGCTCGCACCTACAGTGGCGAGCCGGCCCGGCGGTTGCTCAACGGCGTGCTCGGGCGGGTCGTCAAGGATGCGACCGGCGTGGAAGGTTCGGGACGGGAGAGCCGTCTCACGAACCCGGACAGCAACGGCGGAGTTGGACCGCCGCCCACAGGAGGGAGCACGAGGTGACGGCTTCTACATACGAGCGACTCAAGAAGATCGTCGTGGAGCAGCTCGGGGTGGACGAGGAAGAGGTCAAGCCCGAGGCGTCGTTCGTCGACGATCTCAACGCGGATTCGCTCGACCTGGTGGAGCTGATCATGAGCCTCGAGGAAGAGTTCGGCACCGAGATCTCGGACGAGGATGCCGAGAAGATCCGGACCGTCCAGGACGCCGCCGACTACATCGACGAGCACAGCAGCCAGTAGCTCCTCCCGCCGCGCGCGCCACCGTCCTGCCCTGAACGTGGCGTCGCCCGCGACCGAGCTGGCGGCGCGTCTCGGTCTTCGCTTCCGCAATCTGGGTCTGCTGGAACAGGCGCTGGTCCACAGCAGCTACGTCAACGAGCACCCCGAGCGGCCCAGCCTCTCAAACGAGCGCCTCGAATTCCTCGGCGACGCCGTGCTCTCGTTGGTCATCTCGGACGCGCTGTGGGCGCGCCATCCCATCGAATCCGAAGGCCTCCTCACGACGCGCCGTGCGGCCATCGTCTCTGCCCACGGGCTGTCGCGGCTAGCGAAGCGCCTCGAGCTGGGCGAGTACCTCGTCCTCGGCATGGGTGCCACGCGCTCCGGCGAGCGCGCCCGCGATTCCGTGCTGGCGTCGGTCTTCGAGGCGGTGGCGGCAGCCATATACCTTGACCTCGGCCTCGCGGCGGTGCGCGACTGGGTGCTCGGCGTCGCCGCGCCAGAGCTCGATGCCGAGGCCCCGCCGCTCGCCCTCAAGGCCCCCAAGAGCCGCCTCCAGGAGCATGCCTACCGGACCTCGGGACGGCCTCCGACCTACCGCGTCGTGAGCGTCGAGGGTCCCGACCACGACCGCCACTACGTGGTCGAGGCGAGCATCGCCGGCAACCTCCTCGGCCGGGGCGAGGGCCGCAACCGGAGAGAGGCGGAGACGGAGGCAGCCGCCGCGGCCCTGGTCGGCCTCGCCACGGAAGAGGCCGGCGCGGACGCGTTGATCGGCTTTGATGCGAACGCGGTCCTGGCGGCGGCCGCCTCGGCAGAGGGGAGCGTTCCGCCCGATGCGGAGGCGGCGGGGAGGGCGCGGTGAGTCAGGCTCGCCTGCGGTCACTTCGCATGGTCGGCTTCAAGTCCTTCGCGGAACGCACCGTCGTGGAGTTCGGACCGGGCATCAGCGCGGTGGTGGGACCGAACGGCAGTGGCAAGAGCAACCTCGCCGACGCGCTGCGCTGGGCACTGGGGGAGCAGGGCCGTTCGCTGCGGACGCGCCGCGCCGAGGACCTGATCTTCGCGGGCTCGTCGACGCGCCGCGCCATCGGC
>JBBRYO010000266.1:0-2763 GCA_038237595.1 Candidatus Limnocylindrales bacterium
AGGTTCGCGGCCGAGATTCCAGGTTGGTCATCCGTCGACCGCAGGATCGTCTCGACTTCCGCTTTCGCCGGCTCGCCCAGCAGGGCTGCCATCAACGCCGATCCATCGAGGACGGTCACAGGCGGGCCTTGCGCTCGGCGAGCTCCGCGTCCTCTTCTCGAGTCTGGCGACGGATCTCCTCGCTGGTTGGCCCTGGTCCGGCGAGCGAGGCCAGGGCCGCCCCAATCGGATCGCCGGGAACAGGTCTGATCACGAGGGAGTTGCCACGCTCTTCGAGAACCACATCACGGGTGCCCCAGCGACGCCGAACGTCGGCAGGCACCTGGACCTGCCCGCCCTGTGAGATGGTGGTTCGCTTCATGAGCGAAATGATGTGTTCATGAGACCGCCATGTCAAGCATGAATCGTGATCACCGATCGTACATGGCGCTCCGTCGACAATCAGGATCGCGACGCCCCGGAGGTGCCCTCACCCGCATACTGAGGTCCGCCCGCGAGCTCGTTCGCGCGTCGAAGGATCGCGGTAACCATTCCCGATTCGAAGGCTGCCGCCAGCTCGCCCTCCACGAAACGGTCCTGGCGGATCAGAACTGTCAGGAGCTTCGCCAGCTCGTCGGGCGTCGCGCGACCGATAGCGGCGCGATCGTCCACAAACACCCTCGCCTCGGGTGTCTGGATCCAGGTCGGCCAGTCGAAGCCCATGAGCACCCAGCCGAACCTGCTGGCGTCGCGTACGAACGCCGACGCCTCTGCGCTCAGGGAATACCAGGGCAATACAATGACGCCATCGTCCCGCGTACGGGACAATTCCCATCGCCCGAACTCGAAATCTGGAGCGCCGAAATGCGCGAGATGTGCGGCCAGTCCTCGCAGTCGGGCCTGGAGGTCCGGGTCTGCAGGTTTTGGCATGGCCGAAACTTTCCTCGTGACCGCGTCCTCGGGTAGAAGTACGGACAAGAGTGTGGAGGTTCCCATGCGACGTCTCATCGGCGCTTTCGCGGTGGCCGCGCTCCTCGTCGGCACGTGGTTGACAGGCACTGCAGCCGCCAAGCCATTCCCGGGTGTCATCACCCTCCCCGGAGCGACTTCCGCCGAAGGCGTCGCGACCGGCATTGGGTCGAGCTTCTTCGCGGGCGACCTGTTCCAGGGAGACATCTACCGCGGGGACCTGCGCTCCGGGGCCGTCTCACTGTGGGTGGATGCGCCGAACGGCCGCATGGCGCTGGGAATGAAGGTGGATGTCAGGCACAAGCTGCTCTTCGTGGCCGGCGGTTTCACCGGTCAGGGCTATGTCTACGACACTCGCACGGGCGATGACGTGGCGCTGCTTCGGCTGGCCAATCCACCAGGGACCATCATCAACGACCTGGTCGTCGCGGGCGGCGCGGCGTGGTTCACGGATTCAGCGCAACCGCATCTCTACCGGGTGCCGATCGCGGCCGATGGGACGATCGGTGCTCCATCAACCTTGGTGGTCACCGGACCGGCGGCTGACCTCTCGGGCGCATTCAACATGAACGGCATCGCCGCGACCCCCAATGGCAGGATTTTGATCGTCGCCCATTCCGGGGACGGGACCCTTTACACCGTTGATCCCCAGACGGGAGCGAGTGCCGCAATCGCCGGTGCCGATGTTCCGGACGTGGACGGCATCCTCTTCGAGGCGGGCCGCCTGTGGGCGGTGCAGAACCTCATCAACCAGGTGACGGAGCTGCGGTTGAGCCCCGACCTTTCGTCAGCAACGGTGGAACGAGTCCTCACCAGCCCGTTGTTCGAGGTGCCGACCACCGTGGCACGCGATGGCAACCGGCTGGCGATTGTCAACGCCAAGTTCGACACCGGCATCCCGCCAACCGCGGCAAGCTACGAAGTGGTGATCCTGAACCGCCGATAGGAAGCCCGGACAGCCCGCGACGTCGTCCGTCAGCCGAGGATCACCAGCGGCTGAACACCGGACAAGGGGCCGTCCGGCCTGGGCCCGGGCAACTCGGGCTCCGCAGCACCGTTCGCCTCGCGGGCCAGGGTCGCGGCCTCGAGTTCGGCGATGAGGTTCCGCTGGGACTCTCGGAAGCCGAGCTCGTATGCCGACGCGATCTCCTTGACGATAGCCAGCTCCCGCTTGGTCTTGGGCAGAGCGAAGCGGAAGTGGATGACCGTGCCCTCCGTGCCGGGCTCGAGCTCGGTTGTATGGAGCATCTTCACGGGCCCGCCGGGCGTATTGACGATGGTGCGATCCGTGAGGTAGTCATACGGGCGCCAGTCGAGGATCTCCTCGAGGACGGCATCCTTGCCATGCATGCAGTGGTTGGTGGAGCCGGGGCCACGCCGGCCGCCCGTGGATCCCTCGACGATCACGTCGGTCACGCCGGCTTGCCACCTCGTCCTCAGCCCCGGCGTCGTGAGGTACTCCCACGCCACCTGCGGCGGCACGCTCGTGGGAACCGAGATGCTGAGCATGGATTCCTCGGGCGAGACGAAGACCCGTTGGCGAGCCTCTTCCTCCTGCCAGCGGCGCTCCAAATCGTGGACCCAGGCCGGCACGTCCCCGATGCGGTCGTAGCTTTCCGTGATCTCGCGCATGTCGAGAGCTCCGGGGTCGAGGTCAGTGACATCGATGCACTTCTGGGTGATCAGTGCGTAGGCGCTGACCCCCAGCTTCTCGACGACCTCGTTCTTCAGCAGCCGGTGAACCACGATCACATCCGATCCCAGCAGCTCCTGCCGGCCGGCGACCTTCTGTTGAATCGCGACGCCGTGATGGAC
>JBBRYO010000267.1:0-2732 GCA_038237595.1 Candidatus Limnocylindrales bacterium
CGACCTTGTTTCCTGCGAGCTCGTCCTGACCGAGGTGCCTCGAGCCATCCGGCGAGCGGCAGCTGGGGACCCGCGCCTGCCGCTTGACGTCCTCATCGCCCGCGCCGGAGAGATCATTGACGCCATCGCACTTCTGCCGATTGGCCGCGGCCTGCTGTCGGCAGCAGGCGCGTTCAGCGAGCCAGCGTTGCGATCGCTCGATGCCATTCACGTGGCGGCGGCGGCCGACCTCTCGCCGCTCGACGCCTTCGTGAGCTATGACGAGCGCCAGGCTGCGGCAGCCCGTCTCGCCGGCTTGAGAACCGTGGCGCCGTAGCAGGTCAGGCGGCGCCGGGCCCGCCGGCGCCAACTCATTGGGCGGAGCGGCCTTGGGTGCCACTGGCCGAGGGCAAGGATGTGCGCGATGAGGGCGCGACTCCTGGGCTTCGGTGATATCGAGCTCGAGGGAAAGCGACACAACGCCAACGTCGTCATCAAATCCGGCCATGTCCGTCCCGCCACAAGAAGCCCTCGAAGCCCTACCGCGATCGGTCCGGCCACACCCCGCTTTCGGCGGAGGAGTCGATCCCCTGGGACCGCCCCAGCTTGATCGTCGGCACCGGGGTGGACGGTCTCCTGCCGATCATGGTGTCGCCTACGAGAGGCTCGACAACGGCTTCCGGGGGTGGCGGACGCGGGCATCCTCGATGCGGTCACCGCCTCACTCGGGCCAGATCAGATCCGCGCCTTCTTCGCGCGCCAGATGGCCGAGCTGCCCCAGCCACTCACGCCGGAGGACCGCCAGGCCGGCTACGGCTACGCGCTCTCGATGCTCCAGGTCGAGGTCTCCGACACGCGCGTCTTCGATCGTCCGGTGCGGGCGCGCCAGTGGTTCGAGGCAACCATCGGGGAGCAGCTCACACTGGGACGACCGGAGCGCATCGGGCTGCTCTTCGGGCGGCGCGTCACCCGCGCCACGAAGGGCCGCTTCGAGACCCGCGTGGTGGATGCCTACACCACGCCCACCATCACGTTCCGCTACAAGCACTCGACGATCAAGCAGTACCTCAAGGAGGGATGTGCGCTGCGCACCGAGACGACCTTCAACGACGCCTACGATTTCGCGGTCGGCCGTCGCCTCGACAACCTCGCGGCGCTGCGCACCCGGGGCGAGGCCATCAACGCGGCGCTGCTCGAGCACGAGGCGAACGCCGAGACCGCCCGCCTCGAGGGACCCGAGCTCAGCGGCGGCAACGGCTCGCTCGACGACGGCGGCGTAAGCGAGCCGGTCGTGGTGCCCTCGACCGCCACAACCGCCTCGGCGCGGGTTGCGGGGGGCGGCCTAGGAGCTGGCTGGCGAGGAAGGATTCGAACCTTCGATCTCCTGATCCAGAGTCAAATGCCCGGATCAGGCCTCGCGAGCCACGTTTTGAGCGTGCGGCAGGCCTCCATCGGCCGCCGAATCGGGGTGAGTCAGGTGCCCATCCCGAAATGAGTCAGATGCCCATTCCGAAAACGGAAAGAGTCTGTTGCCCTATCTGGGCGAGTCTGATTCTACCTCGCGGAGCCGGGCTGCTCAACCGCGCGACCCCCGGTGGAGCGGGGTGATGCACGAGCAGGTCGAGCAGCTCCCGGCCCGTCGCCAGATGGCCATCAAGTGCGGCCTTGGATCCTCTTCGCCGATGATCCGCAGCCCGTTCGTCATACGGCCATGGCTCAGTCCTCCTCGTCGTCCTCGAAGTCCGGCCAAGCCGCGATGTCGACACCGTGGTTCTCGGGCGACGCGAGTGTCCACCAATGGGGCACATGCGTACCGTCCGCCAGGCGTCCGCCAGCTTCGAGTGCTGCCGCGACTCTTGCTTCGGCCTGATCGGCCGGCACGCTGACGTCGATGTGGGTCCGGCCACGCCCCGGCTTGGGAGGGCGGAGGCTTTGGAACGACACGTGCGGGTTACGTCGGTGCCGATCGACGACGTCTCCTTTCGGTCCAAGGCTCCTGTACCCGAGGGCTGCGGCCCAAAACGGACCTACGTCGCTGCCTGCATCCTGTGCCACCGCAATGCCCACGACCTGGACCTGGGAGGGGTCCGGCTCGATCCCCAACTTCCGAGCTTCTGCCGAAATCTGGCGTGCCAGCTCGACATCACGATGGCTCAGAGCTCCGTACTCCCCGGAGGCGGTCCGGACTGTGACTCCCTCGGGTCGCACGTCCACGTCGGGGAAATGGCCCACAACCTCCGCAACTTCGGCGATCGCGGCCACAAACCTTGCTGCTTCCGCGAACGATCCGACGTGGAAGTAGGCGTGGGCGCCAGAGAAAAGGACCCGCCAGTCCTCGACTCCGACGGCGTCGTGGAATGCCCGAGCAGTCGTTCGCTTCTCGCTCATGGGGCAATGCTAGGCAGGAATAGAGAAGCGGCCACAAACGCTAACTCACCGTCGGTGAATGGAATCCCGTCGGCCACGAGCGCGTTCGGCGTCCAGAGGTAGAGGTGCGACTTGTCGGCCGCGAAGTCGGCCACCGGCAGCGCCTTGATCTCACCGAGGGTCATTGTCTCGTAGCGCGACAGGCGCTTGTGCTCGGGAGCGACCTTGCCCGTCCGGTTCACGAATCGCCAGGGCGGGTCGGCGAGAATGGTCCCGAACGTCTGGCCGGCGAGGCTGGCGGTCAGGTCGGAAGCGGGGTCCAATTCAGCCGCGGGCGACTCGGGGGCCTGAACGGCCTCCGGCACGATCAGCCGGGCGCGGGGGCC
>JBBRYO010000268.1:0-2697 GCA_038237595.1 Candidatus Limnocylindrales bacterium
AGGCTGGACTCAGGGCCGCAGCAGATGTCCGGATGCGTGTCGAGGATCCGCCGCAGTAGCGTGGTGCCGCTGCGCGGGCAGGCACCGATGACGATGGCGTCGGCCTCCGACTCGTAATACCGGAGGCGCCACGGCAGCGCGACGTAGCGCTCCGCGCGGTTGCGGATCTTGCGCGCCAGACCCGTCAGGGGAGCGTCACCCAACCGTCGATGACCGGCACCACGTTCCCCGAGACGCGCACCTCGCGCGGGCGCCCATCGCTGCTGAAGTCGACCTCCGCGACGAGCCTCGACGGACGACCGACTTCGACGCCCTGCTCGATCACCAAGCGGAAGGTGCTCCCCTTGATGCCGGCCACCCGACCAAGGAAGACGGTGATCGGTCCGGCCGCCGCCCCGGTCGCAGGGTCGGCGTCGATCTTGAACCTGCCGGCGTCGAAGACGCGGACCGACACGTCGGCGTCGGCGACCGCTCCCGAGTTGCCGGCGGCGACGAGTGCGGCGCTATCGCAGTCATAGCTTCGGCAAACTTCCGCGACGAACTCGCGACGCTCGTGGTCGATGTCGGCCATCACGTCCCGATCGGCGAAGGGCACGATCAGGTGCGGCAACCCGGTCGAGATCACCGCCGGCGGCGCTTTGGTGCGCAGCGAGTGGCCAAGCGGCCGCCAGCCGATCGAGCTCGTTGAGACCTCGAGGGCCTCGCACAGGTCAGCAATGTCGTCGGTCTCGAAGCGGTGGAGCTCCTCCGCGTGGCCCTGGGTCATGGTCACTTCTCCAAGGCGCCGCGGGGCGTCTCTGGGCTCCCCCTCGGCCGGCGGCTCGACCGACAGCGAGAGCGGCAGCACGCCGATCGCCAGCTCCTGCCGGACCTCCGTCCGCGGCGACGCCAGCTGGAAGCGGCCCTCGTCGGCGAGGACCCATGCTGCGCCGATCGACGGATGGCCGGCGAACGGCAGCTCCAGGCCGGGCGTGAAGATGCGCAGCCGATAGTCCGCCCCGGCCTTGCGCCCGGCGTCCGTCGGCGGCAGCACGAACGCGGTCTCGGAGATGTTCATCTCCCGAGCGAGCAGCTGCATCTCCTCGTCACTCAGACCATCGGCCTCCGGGAAAACGGCTAGCGGGTTGCCACGCAGCGGCGTGTCGGTGAACACGTCCACCTGTCGAAAATGAAAGCGGCGGGTCATCGCGGCGAAGTGTAGGCGCGGCGCGGCGGCGCGTAGAATCCGGGTATTCCGCTGACCCGCCCCGAGGAACCGAACGCCATGGCCACCATCGCCGGCACGCAGCCCCATCCGATCTACCTCGCCGGCAAGTGGGTCGAATCCGCGGACGTGCTCAAGGTCAGCAACCCGGCACGCCCCGACGAGCCGGCCGGGTCGACATATAACGCCAGTGACGAGCAGTACGAGCAGGCCGTTGAGGCTGCCGTGCGAGCGTTCGAGGAAACGCGGCGCCTGCCCGCCTATGAACGCGGTCGCGTGCTGCGGGAGATCAGCAGCGTCATCAAGGCTCGCCGCGAGGAGCTGGGACGCACCATCTCGCTCGAATCCGGCAAGCCCATTCGCGACGCCCTGGTGGAGGTGGATCGGGCGGTGCTCACCTTCCGCCTCGGTGCAGAGGAAGCGGAGCGCATCTACGGTGAGGTGATCCCGCTCGACCTCATGCCCGCCTCCCGCGGCCGGATCGGCATCACGCGTCGCTTCCCCATCGGGCCCGTGGCCGGCATCAGCCCCTTCAACTTCCCGCTCAACCTGGCCGCCCACAAGGTCGCGCCCGCCATCGCGTCCGGCTGCCCGATCGTGCTGAAGCCCCCGTCCAAGGATCCGCTCACGATGCTCACCGTCGCCGAGATCATCGCCGAGACCGGCCTTCCCGACGGGGCGGTCAGCATCCTGCCGATGACTCGCGAGCAGGGTGACCGCATGGTCGCGGACGAGCGCTTCAAGCTGCTCTCGTTCACCGGCTCGCCGTCGGTCGGGTGGCGCATGAAGGAGCGTGCCGGCAAGAAGCGGGTGGTGCTCGAGCTCGGCGGCAACGCCGGTGTGATCGTCGACGAATCGGCGGATCTCGACTGGGCCATCAAGCGCACGCTCGTGGGCGCCTTCACCTATTCGGGCCAGGTCTGCATCAGCGTCCAGCGCGTCTTCGTGCACCGGTCGCGCTGGGACGAGTTCATGGGCCGCTTCGTGGAAGGCGCCAGGAGCCTGAAGCTCGGCGATCCGCTCGATCCCGAGACGCTCGTCGGGCCGATGGTCGACGAGGCGCAGGCGAAACGTGCCGAGCGCTGGGTTCGCGAAGCCGTCGATGAAGGTGCAAAGGTCCTGGTCGGCGGCACTGCGGATGGCACCTTCTTCCCGCCGACCATCCTGACCGATGCGCCCAGGACGGCGCAGGTGTGCTCCAACGAAGCCTTCGCGCCGCTCGTGGTCGCCTTTCCGTTCGACGATTTCGGCGACGCCATTCGCGAGGTGAACGACAGCTTCTATGGCCTCCAGACCGGCGTCTTCACCAACGATCTTGCGCATGCCTGGCGAGCCTTCGAGGAGCTGGAGGTCGGCGGCGTCATCGTCAACGACGTGCCGACCTACCGGATCGACAACATGCCCTACGGCGGGGTGAAGGATTCGGGCCTCGGGCGCGAAGGCCTCCGCTGGGCGATCGAGGACATGACCGAAATCCGCATCATGGTGCTCGC
>JBBRYO010000269.1:0-2675 GCA_038237595.1 Candidatus Limnocylindrales bacterium
CGGCGCCGCCTTCTTCGCCTACCTGGGACACGGCAACGGCTGGCCGAGCCCATACGCTCCGTTCCAGGAAGACAGCAAGAACGGCTTGGGCCTCAACCCCACCGACGGCGACACCAACACCAACGACGTCAAGTACTACGGACGCTGCTATTTCCTTGGCGGCACTCCCGGCAGCGCGGAAAACTGCACGCCCGGCAAGAACTACGGCGGTGGCATTCACCTCGCGAACAACGCGGTTGGCCTCCTGAACCGCCTCTGCTACGCAGACGGTAACGGCGAGCCCGGCATGGCGCTCCCGACCCAGGACGTGGCCTTCCAGCGCGCTGACAATTTCTCGTCGACCCTCTTGGCCGCAGGCGCCCGGACCGTGTTCGCGCTCGGCTGGCAGCCCGGCGTCGACCTCGCCTCGGCCCTGGTCAACACGCACCAGAGCATGGAAGGCTTCTTCGAGTCTCGCGACGCCACCAACGGTGACCCGCACTACCTGCCCTTCCACGGCTGGGTCGGCTGGAAGCCCAACGTCTACATCGACTCGGTCCGCACCCCGGGTGCAACCGTCCACCTCGATCCCGACCAGTACTCCGGCTTCCTCCGATCAGTCTCCGGAGATCTCGGCTTCACGACTGACCAGTGGTTGGGCGCTGGCGATCCCAACGACACCACGCCTCCGGAGCTCACCGACGTGACTGGCACGCAGGCCTCCAACACCTTCCCGGCCGACAGCTCCTCCCCGACGGTCTTCACGCCGAATGGCGACGGCATCAGCGACGTCCTGACGTTCAAGTACACCCTCTCAGAGCCCTCCTACCTGGATGTCTCGATCGCCAACTCCTCGGGCAGCCTTGTCCGTCACTACACCGGCTACTCCGCCGAGGGCACTACCTCGGAAACCTGGAACGGCAAGAGCAACGCCGGCACGATCGTCAGCGACGGCAGGTTCGACATCACGATCACCCCCACGGATCGCGCCGGCAACCCCGGCACGCCAAAGACCCTGAGCGTCAAGGTCATGACCGCGATGCGCGCTCCGAGCGTCACACCCGGGCTCTTCTACGCCGCGGATGGCGATGCGCTGGCCGCGACACAGACGCAGAAGGTCACTCTCGACAAGCCCTCCAACCTGACCTGGAAGGTCACGCAGCTGGACGGCACGGTCGTCCGGACCGCAATGACCAGTGAAGCGCACGACGTCGGAGTCGTGAGCTGGGTCTGGGACGGCATGGACGACAGTGGCCTCCCGGCAGCCAACGGCATCTACTGGATGGTCATCACGTCTGATACCGCCGCGGGTACGTACAGCCACCGCATCCAGGTGCGGCAGATGCCCTTCAAGGTCACCTCCAACAAATGGACCGCCACGGCCGGGACCAAGATCACGTGGACCGTCAACACCGCGGAGACGCAGACCGGCTGGGTGAAGCTCAGCGTCAAGCAGCCCGGCCTGGCCAAGTACTCCGTCAGTCTCGCCAAGTGGTCCTCCATCCTCTACAAGGGCAGCTTCACTCTCAAGTCTGGCGGCACGGCCGGCGTGGTCGTCCTCACCCTGACCGGCACGGACACCGGTGGCGGCACCGACGTCCAGCTCGTCAACCTCACCCTGAATTGACCCAGTCCGCGTCCGATGGCGCGGTGGCACCCAGAGCCCTCATCCGGCCCGGACTCCATGCGGAGCCCGGGCCGGACTGATTCCCGCGGCTAGACTGTCGCCGATGACCGACTCGCCCGCGTACGCCGACACCTGGGTCGTCCTGCCCACCTACAACGAGGCTGACAACGTCCGCGGGATCGTGGCGGCCATCCTCGAGGCGCTTCCCGGCGCCACGCTGCTGGTGGTGGACGACGCCTCGCCCGATGGCACCGGACGCATCGCCGACGAGCTTGCCGCAGCCGACCCGCGCGTTCGCGTGCGGCATCGCAAGGGCAAGATGGGACTCGGCAAGGCGTACATCGACGGCTTCGGCGTGGCACTGGCGGACGGCGCAAAGCGCGTCGTTCAGATGGACGCGGACTGGTCTCATTCACCTGATTACCTGCCCGGCCTGGTTGGTTCCCTGTGGAACGCGGACCGGCGCGTCGGGGTCGACCTCGTGATCGGATCGCGCTACGTGCCCGGCGGCGGAGTTCGCGACTGGGGCCTGCCGCGGCGGATGGTCTCGCGCGGCGGATCGATCTTCGCGCGGACCTTGTTGCACCTGGGCCCGCACGACCTGACCGGGGGCTTCAAGGCCTGGCGCCGCGAGGCGCTTTCGATCATCCCCTGGGAGCGTGTCCACTCCGGCGGCTACGTCTTCCAGATCGAGACAACCTATCTCGCGACCCGGGCAGGCGCCCGCGTGGTCGAGGTGCCCATCGTCTTCTCGGACCGCCGTGAGGGTGTCAGCAAGATGTCAAAGCGCATCATCGTCGAGGCGCTGACGGTGGTGCTCCGGCTGCGCTGGGAGGAGCTGCGCGGACGCGGACCACGGCGCTCGTCCGCACTTGCGAGCGATCCGGAGCGACGCGATGGCCCCGGCCCGGAGCTGTCCGCGGAGACTGACTCGCAACAGGCCGGTTCCGCCTGATGGGCCGGCTTGCGGACCTGCGACCGCGAGCCGAGCGGCCACCCGGGGTGCGTGTCGTCATCGACACGCGACCGCTCCAGGAGCCCGAGCGCTCGCCGATCACGGCCCACTATC
>JBBRYO010000270.1:0-2611 GCA_038237595.1 Candidatus Limnocylindrales bacterium
CTGCGGGCCCAGCCCGGCGACATCCTCCTGACGCATTGCAACACGCAGACGAGCGCCGACATCCTGCCGGCCATCGTCCAGGGCCTGCTCGCCATGGGCTACACCTTCGTGACGATCCCCGACATGCTGCGGCCCTACGGGTTGGGGGGGTGAGCGGTCCTACAATCCCGGCCATGCACGGCCTGGTCGTCCAGAAGTACGGCGGCTCGTCGCTCGCCGACGCCGACCGCATCAAGCACGTGGCGCGGCGGATCGCGCGCGAGCGCCAGGGCGGCTCCGAGCTGGTCGTGGTCGTCAGCGCCATGGGCGACACCACCGACGACCTGCTCGAGATGGCGGCGCGGATCACCGACGAGCCCGATCCCCGCGAGATGGACCTCCTGCTGGCGACCGGCGAGCACATGAGCGGCACGCTCGTCGCGATGGCGCTCCACGCGCAGGGGGTGCCGGCCATCTCGCTGACCGGCGCACAGGCGGGCATCCTCACCGATCGCAGCCACGGCCGTGCGCGCATCGCCAACGTGGATCCGGCGCGGGTCTCCGAGGAGCTGGCACTCGGCAAGGTCGTGATCGTGGCCGGGTTCCAGGGCGCGACCGACGAGTCGCATCGCACCGGCGAGGTCACGACGCTCGGGCGGGGCGGTTCGGACACCACGGCGGTCGCGCTGGCGTCGCGTCTCAACGCCGAGCGCTGCGAGATCTACACCGACGTCGAGGGCATTTTCACCGCCGATCCGCGCGTGGTGCCCGACGCCCGGCTGCTGACGATCGTGGGCTACGAGGAGATGCTCGAGCTCGCGCAGCAGGGCGCCCAGGTCATGCAGACGCGCGCCGTCGAGCTTGGCTGGGTCAACGGCGTCGAGATCCGCGTTCGCTCGACCTTCTCGGACCACTCCGGCACGCTGATCAAGGAGGATCCCGACGTGGAACAGCGCAACAAGGTGCGCGGCCTGGCCCTCGACCGGAAGGTGGCGAAGATCACCCTGGTGCAGGTGCCGGACCGTCCGGGCATCGCCAGGGCCGTCTTCGAGCCGCTCGCCGGAGCGGGCATCAACGTCGACATGATCGTCCAGAACGTCGGGCACGCCGGTGCCACCGATCTCTCGTTCACCGTGCCGGAGGTCGAGCTTCCCAGGGTGCGGAAGCTGCTCGACGCGATCGTGCGTGAGATCGGGGCGCGCGAGATGACCACGGACGCGGCGGTCGCCAAGGTCTCGATCGTTGGGGCGGGGATTCAGAACGCACCCGGGTACGCGGCACGCATGTTCGGCGCGCTGGCGGATGCGGGCATCAACATCGAGATGATCTCGACCTCGGAGATCCGCATCACCTGCATCATCGGCCGCGACGACGTGGAGCGGGCGGCGCGCGCGTTGCACGCGGCGTTCCAGCTCGAGCAGCCGGACGCCGTGTCGGATTCCGCGTCTGCGGCGTCGGCCGCGGCGGGATAAGGGCGCGGCCCCGCGGTGAGTGACGGACTCCTTGCCGGCCAAGAGTCCTGCGGGCGTCAGCCAACTCGAGGAGCCGGGGCTGCGGAGGCGGTCTCCATCTCCGCGAGGCGTGCCTCCAGCTGCCGCGAATGAATCGCACGTTGCCGGTCAGCCTTGCGTTCCCGAAAGGAGCGCCGCAGTCCAGACAGAACCTGGCGCGCTCCGCATTGTCCGCACCACAGCTTGGGCAGGCGGCCATGGCCGGAGTATGGGCGAGCCAACGCCGGCCGATCGGCCCGTTGAGCGGCAAATGCTGCCGGTGAAGCCGGTTCCTGCGGCTATCGTTGCCGGATGCCGAACGAGCGGTTTCTCTCACGCCTCGAACGGTTCGCGTCGGTCGACTCGACGCAGCGGGTGGTCCGTGCGTGGCTCGACGAAGGCACGCCCGAGGTCTGCATGGCTGTCGCGGACGAGCAGACCGCGGGGCGTGGCCGCCAGGGCCGCTCGTGGCAGGCTCCCACGGGGGCGGCGCTCCTCGCCTCGGCGGGGTTCCGTCCGACTGACCTGCCGATCCGCCACGCGTGGCGCCTGGCGGCCATCGCGGCCCTCGCCATGCTCGAGGCAGGGGAAGAGGAAGCGGGCCTCGGCGCGGGCACCATCTGGCTGAAATGGCCGAACGACATCGTCGCGGATGGTCCCGCCGGTGAGCTGCTCAAGCTCGCCGGCGTGCTCGGCGAGAGCGTCTCGGACGGTGGCGCCACCTTGACGGCGGTGATCGGGATCGGCATCAACGCCGACTGGCCTGAGGCCAGCTTCCCGACCGGGATGCGGACGTCGATGACCAGCCTGCGAGAGCTCGGCGGCGGCCGATCGATCGACCGGGACGCCCTCCTGGCCGGCTGGGTGGCCCGCCTCGAGCCACGCTACGAAGCCCTGAGGTCCGGCCGGTTCGATGCAGCAGCCTGGGCCGGCCGCCAGCGCACGACCGGCCACGCGGTCGAAGTCGACCTGGGGGCGAGCCGCGCATGTGGAACCGCCAGCGGCGTCGATCCCGAAACGGGCGCCCTGCTGCTTCGAATTGACGACGGTCAAAGCGTGGCCATCGACTCCGGGGAGGTCGTGCGCTGTCGGATCGTCGAGCCGCCACTGTCGGGCGGCTGAGCTGAGCGACGTCCGTGCTC
>JBBRYO010000271.1:0-2528 GCA_038237595.1 Candidatus Limnocylindrales bacterium
CACCGGGTAGGCCGGGCACATCGCTGTGCCCGGCCCCCCTCAGAACCGGACTGGCACCTCTCGATGCATCCGGCTCAAGCAAGCCCCGGAGGGTCGCGGGCGGGCAGAAGCGCTGGGTCCCTTGCCCCGGTTGGATTGTGTTGTCCGTGGCAGTGGGCGTGTATGAGACGGGGTTCGGTTTCGTCCGGCGTGCCGTCCGCTCGCGTCGCGATCGTGATGATCGTTTTGCGGGCGGCGAGCAGCCAGGGTTCCCACTCGCGTGGGCTCTGTGGCCGGTCGTCGACGGGCAGGAGCCAGTCCCCGCAGATGTGACAGCGGCCGTGCTGGGCATCGAATTGCCGCAGACTGGTCGTGTCAATCGACAGGGGTGGCGCCTTGCTTCGTCGCTTGGCCCAATAGCCGGTCAGGGCGGGGTCGTCCGGGGACGCCGCGCCCTTGACCATTGGGTGTCGGACGATCCTGGTCCAGGCGAACTTGTGGAGGTAGACGCCGCTGTCGCGGTCGCCGAACACCCACTGGTCGTGCCTGGACTTGTTGAACTGACCGAAGTACCGGGCGATGACCCAGGACCCCGGCTTGTTCGGATGGGTGCAGCGCGCCCATTTGTAGGCGAGCTTCCACTCGTAGGCGTCCAGCGCGGAGAACACCTCGCTGGAGACCACTCCCCGGTAGTAGGCGGCCCATCCCCGGATGATCGGGTTGAGCCGTTTGATCACCGCCCGAGCGTTGGCCCCGCGCAGGGACCGCATCTCGGTGCGGAGCCTCTCCCGGATCCGTCTCCGGGCCGCCTTGCTGGGCTTGATCAGCAGCTTGCCGGAGTGTCGGCGGACGTTGAATCCCAAGAAGTCGAAGCCCTCGTCGAGGGAGACGACGCGCGTCTTGTCCTCGTTGAAGGAAAGACCTCTGGGCGCCAGCCAGCTGGCGAGCCTCGCTTTGACCTGCTCAGCCTCGTGCCTGGAATGGCATAACGCGACCAGATCATCGGCGTACCTGATAAGCGCCGGGGAGCCCGCGACCGTCCAACCGGCAGCCCTGCCGGTCGTGTAGTAGCGGACCCCGGCGGCCTGCTCCATCCCATGCAGCGCGACGTTCAGCAGCACGGGGCTGACTACCCCGCCTTGGGGAGTTCCCTCCTCAGTCGAGGACAGCCGACCTTGCTCGACCACGCCCGCCTTCAGCCACTGCTCGACCATCCCCCTCGCGGGAAACGTGCCGAGCATCGCCAACAGGTGGTCATGGGCGATCCGGTCGAACGCCCCAGCCAAATCTGCGTCAAGAATCCACGGGCGCTTCGGGCTTGCGCCCCTCACCGTCCGGTAGATCGCTCCGATCGCGTCATGGCATCCACGGCCCGGCCGAAACCCATACGATCTCGGTTCGAACCGCGCCTCCCACTCGGGCTCCAACGCGTTCACCACCCGAGCCTGATGCGCTCGGTCAGCGATAACGGGGATGCCGAGTGGTCGCCGCTTCGCGCCGCTGCCCCGCTTCGGGATGTACACGCGCCTGACCGGCAGGGCCTTGAACAGCTCGGTGCTGTGCTGCACCCGCTCAACCAAACGCATCTTGGCCTCGGGGGTCACCACGACCTTGCCGTCAACGCCTGCCGTCTGGCGCCCAGCGTTGCGCTCGGTCACGCGCCGCACGCTCAGGAGCGTGTTGGAGCGAGACCGGAGCATCAACTTCTGCAGGTTGCGGACCCGTGGAAGGTCCCCCGCCTGCGACGCCGTGAAGATCCGCTGCCGCAACCGCCGTACGTTCTCCTCGACCGCCCGCCAGTCAACCTGGCGCCAGTCGTGGATCGCGTCCTCTAGTCCGTTCACCGCGCCGACCGTGGCCGTCGTGGCGTCTAACTTGTCCTCAGGTTCCGAGGCGTTGGTCATCGTCTGCTTCACAGGCTCACCTGACCGCGTCAGCACCCTTTCGGGTCCGGGCACGAAGTCCCGTATCCGGCCGGTTATTCGGGACGGCCAGCCGGAGGGGGCCAGCGATTCGTGTCCCGGGTTCCCGGTGCCTTTCGGCTGCCGGCATTCGCTTCTCGGTCATCAGATTCCCGCCGAGGGACTGGGCCTTCCTCACGGTCGGCTTACCGGCCGAACAGCACCGGACCTCGACGGGGGTTACCGCGTTTCGCATGCACGAGCTACGACCGGGGTGGGTGCCTCCTGTGTCCCGAGGACGGCGGTGCTCTTCCCGACTGAGCGCGCTCCCCAGCCGTCGCCTGCCGCTTCTCAGCGGCCAGTCCCTGCGCCCCGCTACTACATCCCACCAACGGAGCTGACCGTAACGAGACATCAGCCAGAGGTTCAAGTACTTCACCCGTCCGGTCTGCCTCTCGCCTGTAGCGCTCGGATGGAGCGGGCGCCCTTGGGCTTTTGCCTGATGCTTCGAACCCCGCCGGGGACGCCAGCGACGCACGTCAGGCCGAGGCCAGGCCATTGAGCACGAGCCTGGAACTACGCCTTCGATCAATCGTCGAACCTCCAATCAACGTTGTTCACTCACATGCATGCGACCTCGCGTCGCAC
>JBBRYO010000272.1:0-2488 GCA_038237595.1 Candidatus Limnocylindrales bacterium
CGGGGATCGCGGCGCACGATGGCGGCGGCGGATTGCCTACGCCTTCCTGATCGGCTACTCGCTGTTGATGTTCGTGCCCTTCGCGTGGTCCGTCATCACATCGTTCAAGACGCTTCCCGACTCGGTCCAACTGACGCTCATCCCGCACCCGTTCACGCTGGACGGCTGGGTATTTGCCTGGAACAAGGTGACGCCGCCGCTCCCGGTGATGTTCATCAACAGTGCCGTCATCGCGGGGGCGGTCACGGTGACGAATCTCGTGCTCGGCAGCCTTGCCGGGTACGCATTTGCCCGCCTGAAGTTCCCGGGCCGGGAAGTGTTGTTCCTGATCGTCCTCGCGACACTGATGATCCCCGACCAGCTGCGCCTGGTTCCGATTTACGTGCTCTTCAACAATGTGCTCGGACTGACCAAGGGAATCGAGCAGTATGTCGGGGTCATCCTGGTTCTGGCCGTGTCGGCCACCAGCGTCTTCCTGCTGCGGCAATACTTCCTGTCGATGCCAAGGGATCTCGAGGAGGCGGCCAGGATCGACGGGGCGGGCTTCTTCACGACCTTCTGGCGGGTGATGCTGCCCCTGGCTGGACCCGCACTCTCGGCGGTCGCCATCCTCCAGTTCCAGGGCACGTGGAACGGCTTCTTCTGGCCGCTCATCCTGTTGCGCGACCCGAGCCACTGGACCGTGCCACTGGGATTGGTCGGGTTCCGGACAGCCGGTGGATTCGCCACCAACTGGCCGCCGCTGATGGCGGTCATCGTGATGGCCACGATCCCGATCCTGATCCTCTACATCTTCTTCCAGCGCTACTTCGTCGAAGGCATCGCCGCGTCTGCCGTCAAGGGCTGAGGTGACGGCGAACCTGGCTCTTGCGGGCGACGTGGAGGCGCCCGCACTACCCAGGGCGCCGACTCTGCGTGGCTCCCTGCGCGCAGCCTTCTTGGACTTCTACTACAACTCGTGGCGCCTCGTGCCCGCCAACATGCTGTGGGGCCTCGGGTTGATCGCGCTGTACCTGGCCTTCCTCGTGTGGCCGTTCGGCGCGCTGCTGCTCCTGCCGCTGCTTGCCCTGCCGACGGTCGGCCTCTACCGGATGGCCGCGCTGATCGTCCGCGGGGAGAGCGTCTCCTTCTGGAACGGGATCGGCGCGTGGCGTCGATTCCTCATTCCGGCACTTGCGGCGGGCCTTGCGCTGGTGTCTGCCGGCTCGGTCTTCACCGTCAACCTCCTTGGCGGGCTCGCGTCCGGCGACCCCATCGGCTGGGCGTTCGCCACGTTGGCGGGTTGGGGATGGCTGGTTATGACGATGCTTGCCGTCACCTTCTGGCCACTGCTGGTCGACCCGAGACGCGAGGGTTGGGGCGCGCGCCGCACGCTCAGGCTCGCGGGCTACCTCGTCGTCGCGCATCCACTTCGCCTGGTGGGGCTGACCGTGGCGACGGCCATCTTGCTCGCCCTGAGCACCGTCGCCTTTGCGGCGCTCGTCACGATCTCGGTGGCGCTTGCGGCTCTCTTCGGCAGCCATTTCGTGCTCGCGTCCGCCGACCGGCTCGAGGCCAAGCTCGGGGAGCGTGGCGTCTCGTTCGCGCCCGATGCCGCGCGACCCTGAGATACCCAGGTGACGCTGCCGATACTGGTTGGGCCCTCGACCGTAACGATCAATCGCGACGACCGTTTCCTTGTCTGCCAGCCGGACGGCCGCATTGCGGAGCCGGCCGAAGAGGGCTTCTTCTCCCGGGATACGCGCTTCGTCTCGGGGTGGGACCTGTTCGTCAACGGCCGGCGCCCGGTCCTCCTGAATTCCTCGCCGATCGAGTTCTACTCTGCCCGCTTCGAGTTCACCAACGATGCACTGATCGACGACCAGGGTCCGGTCGAACGCCACACCATCTCGATCCGCCTGGACCGCACCGTCGCCGGTGGGATCCACGAGGACTGCGACATCGTCAACTACGGCCGGCGCGCTGCCCGGCTGACGATCGAGGTCGCCTTCGCCTCGGACTTCGCGGACATCTTCGACGTCAAGTCCGGAACCCTGATCCGGCGCGGCGAGATCAACTCACGCTGGTTCCGTTCCCGCCGCGAGCTGCGCACGACCTACGTGAACCGCGAGTTCCGGCGCGAACTGGTGCTGGCCGTCGATGACGCCGACTCGCCGCCACAGTTCGCGAACGGCCGCCTCGTATTCATCGCCATCATCGAGCCCAAGGCGCGCTGGCACACCTGTCTGCGCTGGCTGCCGATCTCCCAGGGCGGGAGGCGGCCCACCACGCTGCCCTGCCATGCCATCGCCGGTCCGGGCGAGGAGGTGGGGAGGCCCCGCCTCCCCAAGGTGAAGCTCGAAGCGTCGAACACCAACGTGGTGCGTGCCTGGGACCAGGCCGTGCGCGACCTCGAGGCGTTGCGACTCGAAGATGCGGCCGTGGAGCGCGGCGTCTTCATCCCGGCGGCGGGCGTCCCGTGGTTCGTGACGCTCTTCGGGCGCGACGC
>JBBRYO010000273.1:0-2481 GCA_038237595.1 Candidatus Limnocylindrales bacterium
GTGGTGAAGGAGGCGGAACGCCGCATCCGTCGCCGATTGATCTGCCTCATCGCCCGAGACCGCCGCCCGGTACGCATCCGACGAGACCACCTCGCCCGGCGCGAAGTTGCGCCGCGCGAAGGAGCTCTTGCCTGATCCCGCGGGCCCGACGAGCAGCACGAGTGCGTCCGCCGGGACCGGGATGCGTGCCGGGCTCACCCGGCCCGGCTACGGCACAAGGGCCGAGATGCCCTGGTTGTCTCCGGGGTGCCTGCCAGCCACTCATCGAGCGGCCGTACGTCGGTGAGGCGCTCGCGCAGTGTGGGATCCAACGAGCGTGCCGCGGCCACCGCCGTATCCACCGAGGTCAGGCACAGGATCCCCTCGGCCACGGCCGCGTGGCGGATGGCGGCCGCGTCCCGGACCGGGCCGGATCGCGGCGATGGCGTGTTGATCACCAGGGAGACGCCGCCTGCCGCGATGAACTCCAGGATGCCGGGGAGCTCACCATCTTCCTCGCCGAGGCGCGCCACCTCTGTCACCGCGTGCCCGGCCGAGCGCAGTGCCGCAGCCGTGCCGCGCGTCGCAGCGAAGCGGTACCCGGCACGGCCCAGCGCCTCCGCGAGCTCCGGGAGCCGACCCTTGTCGCGGTCGGCGATGGAGACCAGCGCGACCGCTCCGCCCTCCCCTGCCACGGGCGGCCGCAGCGCCGCCGCGATGAGCGCCTTGGCAAGCGCCACGTCGTGGTCGCCGTGCATGCCGATCACCTCGCCGGTCGACTGCATGCCCGGGCCGAGCGACGGATCGACGCCGCGCAGCTTCGACGTGGAGAAGACCGGCGCCTTGACCGCGACCACGGGCGGCGGCTTCATCAGGCCGTCTCCCCAGCCAAGCGAGGCCAAAGTCGCGCCGAGCGCCACGCGTGTCGCCAGCGCAACCATCGGCACGCCCGTGACCTTCGACAGGAAGGGCACCGTCCGGCTCGCCCTTGGATTGACCTCGAGCAGGTACACGCCGTCGTCGCGGACGATGAACTGGGCATTGATCAGCCCTCGAACACCCATCGCCAGCGCGACGCGGGTCATCGCCGAGACGATCGACTCCTGGTCGGAGCCCGACAGGCGCTGGGGTGGGAAGACGGCCACCGAGTCGCCCGAGTGGACCCCCGCTCGCTCGACGTGCTCCATCAGGCCCGGGATCAGCACCCGTTCGCCGTCGCAGACCGCGTCGACGTCGACTTCGAGCCCTTCCAGGTAGGCGTCGATGCGCACCGGCCGGTCCTCGGACACCACCGCCGCAGCGGTCAGCTGGCGCGCAAGGTCGCCCGGTCCGAAGCAGAAGTCGATCGCCAGCCCGCCGATCACGAAGCTCGGTCGCATGATCACCGGGTAGCCGACACGCTCGGCGACCACCAGCGCCTCCTCCAGCGAGGTCGCGATGCCGCCCTCCGGTTGTGGGATGCCCAGGCGTTCGACCAGCCCGGCGAAGCGCGTCCGCTCCTCTGCCAGCTCGATCGTCTCCATCGTGAGGCCGGGAAGCGTGACGCCAGCAGCGACGAGCGCCTCGGCCAGGTTGAGCGGCGTCTGGCCTCCGAACTGCACGAGCGCGGGAAGCATCGGCTCCCCTGGCTGTGACTCGGCCTCGATGACCGCCAGCACGCTCTCGGAATCCAGCGGCTCGAAGTAGAGGCGCGAGGACGCGTCGAAGTCGGTGGAAACGGTCTCTGGGTTCGAGTTGACCATCACCGCGTTCCAGCCGTCCTCGCGGAGCGTGGCCGCGGCCTGGACCGCGCAGTAGTCGAACTCGATGCCCTGGCCGATGCGAACGGGCCCTGACCCGATCACGAGGGCCGCCGGCCGCTGGACAGGAGCCGCCTCCGGCGGCGAACCGGTTGCCGCATACGTTGCATAGAAATACGGGGTCTCCGCGGCGAACTCCGCCGCGCACGTGTCGACCATCGCGAAGCCGGGTTTGAGCCCGGCCGCGCGGCGGCGCTCGGCCACCTCGGGCGTGGTCAGGCCCGTCAGCGTGGCGATGTCGCGGTCTCCGAACGCGGCGCGCTTTGCCGAGACCAGCAGCCCGATCGACAGCCCACGACCCTCTTCGCGCATGCGCTGTGCCACGTCCACCAGGCGCTCCATCTCCCCGACGAACCAGGGCGCCATCCCGGTCGCAGCCTGGAGCTCGGTCGCCGGGACGCCGCGCCGCAGCAGTGCGAGCAGCCGCCACAGCCGCGAGTCCGAGGGGGCAAGGAAGCGCTTCAGAAGGATCGGGCGCGAGGCAGCCACGGCGTTCGTGCGGTCCGCGCAGACGAGGCCGTCCTCCCCGACGAAGACCTCGCCGAGCAGGTCCTCGCGTCGCAGGCTGCCGGGCCGCTCGCCGGGTCCGCGAACCGGTCCCGAGAGCGCGTCGAGCGTCGGCGTCCAGGCCGGATCCTCGGCCAGGAACCCGGCGCCCGCCTGCTCGAGCCCGCGCAGCGCCTTGTTCAGCGCGGCGCCAAAC
>JBBRYO010000274.1:0-2476 GCA_038237595.1 Candidatus Limnocylindrales bacterium
CGGCGCTGGACCTGAGCGAGGCGGAGGCCCTGCGGCTGGATGCCGCGGATCCGCTCACCCGCATCCGGGACCGCTTCGAGATGCCCCTGGGACCGGACGGCGCCTCCGCGATCTACTTCTGCGGCCATTCGCTCGGGCCACTGCCGCGCGCTGCGCGGACGACGGTTGACGAGGAGCTCGACGCGTGGGGGCGGCTCGGGATCGGCGGCCATTTCCGCGAGCGGGCGCCGTGGTTCACGTATGCGGAGCTGCTGGCTGAGGCCACGGCCCGGGTTGTCGGCGCGCTCCCGGTCGAGGTCGTGACGATGAATGCACTCAGCGTCAACCTGCACCTCCTGCTGGCCACTTTCTACCGACCGACGAACGAGCGCTACCGCGTCCTCATGGAAGCCGGCGTCTTCCCATCGGACCGGTACGCCATGGCCTCCCATCTCCGGAGTCGGGGCATCAACCCGGCCCAGGCGATCCGGCTCGTGGAGCCGCGGTCCGGCGAGGCGACGCTGCGCACGGAGGACATCGAGGGGCGGATCGCCGAGGAAGGCTCCCGGCTGGCCCTGGTCTGGTTGCCCGGCGTGCAGTACCTCACGGGACAGTGGCTGGACGTGGAGCGCATCACGACCGCCGGAGCTGCGACGGGCGCGGTGGTCGGGTGGGACCTGGCGCACGCGGCCGGGAACGTGCCGCTCAGGCTGCACGACTGGGGCGTGGATTTCGCCGTGTGGTGCACGTACAAGTACATGAACGCAGGACCCGGCTCGATCGGGCAGGCGTTCGTCCACGAGCGATGGGCACGCGACGAGGACCTGCCGCGCTACGCCGGCTGGTGGGGCAACGATCCGGAGACGCGCTTCGCATTCTCGGCCGAGTTCGAGCCGCGCGAAGGCGCGGCGGGCTGGCAGATCAGCAACCCACCGATCCTTGCGCTCGCACCCCTGCGATCGTCGCTCGAGATCTTCGACGAGGTCGGGATGGGTGCGATCCGGGAGCGGTCAGACCGCCTGACCGCCTGGCTGGAGGCGCTGCTCGACTCGATGAGGATTGTCGAGCAGATCACGCCGCGGGATCCGGCGGCTCGCGGTGCGCAGCTGTCACTCCGCGTCGGCGATCGCGCGCAGCGCGTCGAGCACGAGCTGGCGAAGCGCGGGGCCGTCATCGACTTCCGCGAACCGGACGTGATCCGCTTTGCGCCAGCGCCGCTGTACAACACCTTCCACGAAGCCTGGCGCTTCGCCCATCTTCTCGCCGAGGTCCTCGGTGGGTAGCCGGCTCCTGGATGAGGTCCTCTCCGGCCGGGCCTGACTCGGGGGCGGCGGCTCGACTTCAATACTCGGAGATCGAGGCCGGACCTCTCGGCCTCGACCCCGGGCGGATCTCAGTACTCGGAGATCGCAGCCGACCTCCACGTCGACCTCAATACTCGGAGATCGAGGCCTCGACCTCCGGGTCGTGGAGCGGAGCCGCTCCTCCTTCGCGCTTCACGTTCGGCAGCACGTCGCGCCCGAAGATCTCGATGAACTCCGCCTGGTTGCGTCCCACGTTGTGGACGTGGATCTCGTCGAAGCCGACGTCGACGTAATGCTGGATGTGCGCGATGTGCTGGTCCAGGTCCGAGGTCATCAGCACCCGATTCTTGAAGTCCTCCGGCCGGACGAGCTTCGCCATCGCCGCGAAGTCCTCGGGGTTCTTGATGTCCTGCTTGGGGAACGCCATGCCGCCGTTCGGCCATTCCTTCACGGCGTTCGCGACCGCTTCGTCGTCCGTGGCCGCCCACGAGACGTGGATCTGGAGCAGCTTCGGCATGGAGCCGGGATCCTTTCCAGACTCGGTGGCCCCCTCGCCGAAGCGATCCCAGAGCATGTGGATCTTGTCGTCCGCGGCCCCCACCGTGATCATGCCGTCGGCCAGTCGCCCGGTGCGCTTGGCGTTGAGCGGGCCGGCCGTGGCGACATAGATCGGCACCGGATGGCTCGGACGCGTGTAGAGCTTCGCGCTCTCGAGCGTGAAGTGCGGCCCGTGATGTCGAACCACCTGCCCGCTGAACAGCTTGTTCATGATCTCGATCGCCTCGAAGAGCATCGACGAGCGGACGCCGATCTCCGGCCACGGGCCCCCGATAACATGCTCGTTGAGGGCCTCTCCAGCGCCCAGCCCGAGCCAGAAGCGACCCGGGTACATGGCGCCGAGCGTGGCCGCCGCGTGCGCGATCACGACCGGGTGATAGCGGAACCCCGGGCACGTCACCGCCACACCGAACGGCAGCTTGGTGCGCTGGCCGAGCGCTCCCATGAACGACCAGGCGAATGCGCTCTGCCCCTGGCTCGGTGTCCACGGCTGGAAATGCTCGCTGACCATGAACCCGGCGTCGAACCCGGCGCCCTCAGCCGCCTCGCACAGGTCGAGCAGCTCGGTTGGATGAAACTGCTCGAGCATCGCGGCGTAGCCGATCTTCGTCACGGGCGTGTCTCCTGGGTGAACG
>JBBRYO010000275.1:0-2368 GCA_038237595.1 Candidatus Limnocylindrales bacterium
GCGATCTCGTCGAAGGGCACGGCGAACATGTCGTGGAGCACGAACGCTAGGCGCTCGGCCGGGGTGAGCGTCTCGAGGACCACGAGCAGCGCCAGCCCGGTGGCGTCGGCCACCTCGGCCTCGTGCTCGGGGTCGCCTCCGGCCGCGGGAGAGACAATCGGGTCGGGAACATGCGTCTCCAGCGGATCCTCGCGCCGGGTCTGACGCGAGCGCAGCATGTTCAGGCGCACCCGCGCGACGACCGTCGTGAGCCAACCCCCGAGAATCCCCACCGCGTCGCTGCGGTGCAGTCGCAGCCAGGTCTCCTGGACGGCGTCCTCGGCGTCACTGAGCGAGCCGAGCATGCGGTAGGAGACCGCCTGCAGGTGCGGGCGGTGCTCCTCGAAGCACTCGGCCAGGACGTCGGCATCGTCCATCGTCACGTCCTCCGTCGGTGTCGGTCATTGCCTCGACCCGCCGCCCTCGGCCGACGCCACGTACCCGCCGTTCACCACTCCTGGCCGGCCACCTGCCTGGTGGCGACGTTGATCCGGTTTCACACGTTGATGCTCGCGATGGCCATGACGAGCGCCCCGAGCGCCTGCTCGTCGTAGTGGCGCACCGCCTCCTCCCAGATCCCGTCGGGCACCGGGTCTGCCTGGTCGCTGAGACGCGTCACGGCCTCCGTCAACGCCAGCGCCGCGCGTTCGGCGTCATCGAAGTACGGCGCGTCCCGCGCAGCCGTTTGTGAGGGCGCGACAGCGCACCCTCAGCTCGCGCTGCTCCACAAGCCACTCATCGGTACCGCCGCGAGGCGATCTCCGAACGGCAGTGTGTTGGCACCGGTGTAGAGCAGCGCGCCGGCCTTGAACGCTCGCCCGAGCTTGTCGCGCAGAAATGCCAGCCCGCGGAGGTCGCTCTTGTGGACGGTGGCGGCGGACTTCACCTCTACCGCGGTCACGGAGCCGTCGCGGTGTTCGAGGACGACGTCGACTTCCCGCTGGTCGCGGTCGCGGAAGTGGAACAGTTGGGGGCGGTCGTCGAGCCAGGAGATCTGCCGGTCGAGTTCCATGGCCACGAAGCTTTCGTAGAACATGCCGCCGAGGTCCGGGTCGGCAGCGATCCGCCGGTCGTCGGCCCCGACCAGGTAGGCCAGGAGGCCGGTGTCGGCAACGTGGACCTTCGGACGCTTGATCGACCGGGCGAGCAGGTTGTTGCTCCACGCGGGCAGGCGTCTGATCAGGAACAGGGTCTCAAGCAAATCGACGTGTCGCCGGAGGGTCGTCGCGGGGGCTCCCATCGTCCTGCTGAGCTTCTCGATGTTGAGCTCCTCCGCAGATGTCGCTCCGATGGCGCGCAGGAGGCGCGCGACGACCGCGCGGTCAGCAACGTCGCCCAGGGTCGCCAGGTCCTTGTCCATGATCCCGTCGACGTAGCTCTCGAAGAACCGTGCGCGCCGGTTCGCCGTTCGAGCCTGGGCATCCGGGTAGCCGCCCCTCGCCAGCATCTCGGCATACACCTGGCGGCCGACCGGAGCGTCGAAGACGGCAGGGAAGCGCCCGTTGGCGAGGCCCGACACAAAGGTTTCGGGTTGCCCCGCAAGCTCGCCTTGGCTGAACGGGTGCAGGCGGAGGTATTCCGCTCTGCCGGCCAAGCTCTCCTTGACCTGCTTCATCTCGAGGAGGTTCGCCGAACCGGTGATGGCGAACTGGCCGGGCGTCTTGTCCCGGTCGACGCGGAGCTTGATCTCGGTCATCAGCTCCGGGACGCGCTGGACCTCGTCGATGGCGACCGGCGTCCTGAGTCCTGCAACGAAGCCGGCGGGGTCGGCGGTCGCCGCTGCGCGGACCGCTTGGTCGTCGAACGTCAGGATCTCGCGGCCTGCCCCTTCGGTGGAAGCGACCTGTTCGAGCAGCGTGCTCTTTCCGACCTGACGGGCGCCGAGCACGACGACAACGCGGGTGTCGGCCAGCGCCTCTTCGACAGCGCGTTGCGCATGTCTGGCAACGAGTCGGGCTTGCATCGGCCCAGCCTAGCGGCAGGGCCCGACAAATCCACCACGCAATGTTCGGCAGAACCACCACGGGCAACCCGGCAGATCCACCATGATGATCCCGGCAGATCCACCGCGATTCAATGCCCGAGGTGAGACCTGGCAGTCGATCCATCGCCGCACGCAGGCGTAACCTTCCTACGGAACCGAAGGTCAGAGGTTCGAATCCTCTCGGGCGCGCTGGGAAAGCCCCCTACGGGGGGTTCGTGCCTTTCGTTGTTCCACGCAAAGTGCTGGGAAACACCCAACCGCCAGAGCGTGCGACCGGGCTCCGCGAGTTGGATTGCCGGTAGTCGGGTTGGGACGTGGTCGCGGACTACGCGGGCATCGGGCCGC
>JBBRYO010000276.1:0-2274 GCA_038237595.1 Candidatus Limnocylindrales bacterium
GAGGACAACCTTTCCGCCGGACGTCGCAACCCCGCGGCGGGCGACGCGATCCATGCTGGCGTCAGCGCCAAAGACGCCATCGTTACCGCACTCACCGGCGCCACCAGCAAGGGCAAGAACCACGCAACGGCCGCCAAGGAGCTGGAACAGGCACTCGGCCAGCGACCGTATGCAACGACAGCTTCGAGGGCCCTCCGCGATCTGCTCTCGGCGAAGGGCGACGTCGAGTACGGAGTCGCTCTCGTCACCGCAGCCAAGGCCGAAGCACTCGTCAGACGCGCCCGCACCATCGTCGAACTCGCGGCCCAGATCGTCCAGCTGGGGCGCTGACGATCCCGACGGCTCCAGACGCTCGGCCCGGGCCGGCGTCCAGGCCGAGCGCGTTGTCGAGCAGCCCGCCGGTCAGCGCGACCGAGAGCATCCTCTCGACTGATCCAAACGTTCTCGCGGACACGGCGGCAAAACACGACAACCCCAAGCACGCGATCAAGAGACGAACAGCATTTGACCTGGGGTTTTGCTGGCGCGCTCGGAGGGATTCGAACCCCCAACCTTCTGATCCGTAGTCAGATGCTCTATCCGTTGAGCTACGAGCGCCGGGTACTTCGTCGTACGCGCACGGTCATGGCCGTCGCGACGTGTGAGTCTAGCCTGCGGCCGTCAACCGGGACGAACGAGCAACCCTGCGGCGTCCGCCCTCGTGGTTTGTGTCCGCCTTCACAAGTGAGACCGGATGGCGGATGATACGTCCTCGGGCGTACCCTATGCACCACATCCCACGGATAGAACGCCGTGGATGCCGCATTTCCACAATGATTCCGCTACGAGACAGCGGCCGGCGACAGCCACCGCGATGCGCGAGAGGAACCTGACAGTGACTGCCGAAGCGACGACAGAGGCTCCGCACGAGGCCACCACCACCACGCATGAGCGGCTGCGTGCCTGGGTCGACGAGGTGGCCGAGCTGACCCAGCCGGACGCGATCCACTGGTGCGACGGCTCTGACGCTGAGTGGCAGACCCTCACCCGGGAGCTCGTCGCCAGCGGCACCCTCGTCCAGCTGGACCCCGACAAGAAGCCCAACAGTTTCTGGGGGGCGTCCGACCCGTCCGACGTTGCACGCGTCGAAGGCAGCACTTACATCTGTTCGCTGGAGGAGTCCGACGCAGGCCCCACCAACAACTGGATGGCGCCCGCTGAGATGAAGGCGCTGATGACCGACCTGTACCGCGGCTGCATGCGCGGTCGGACGATGTATGTGATCCCGTTCGTGATGGGTCACCTCGAGTCCGACTCGCCCATGTTCGGGGTCGAGATCACCGACTCGGCTTACGTGGTCACGTCGATGCGGATCATGTCGCGGATGGGCATCAAGGTCCTGAGGCGCATCGAGGAGCTCGACGCCGACTTCGTGCCGTGTCTCCATTCGGTCGGCGCGCCCCTAGCGCCGGGCCAGCAGGACGTTCCCTGGCCGTGCAACGACACGAAGTACATCACCCACTTCCCCGAGGAGCGGACCATCTGGAGCTTCGGCTCCGGGTACGGCGGGAACGCCCTGCTGGGCAAGAAGTGTTACGCGCTCCGCATCGCGTCGGCGATGGCGCGCGACGAGGGCTGGCTCGCCGAGCACATGCTCATCCTCAAGCTGATCTCGCCGGAGCAGAGGACGTACTACGTCGCCGCGGCCTTCCCGAGCGCGTGCGGCAAAACCAACCTCGCCATGCTCGCCCCCAGCATCCCCGGGTGGAAGGTCGAGACGCTCGGCGACGACATCGCCTGGATGCGGATCGGCGAGGACGGCAGGCTGTGGGCGGTCAACCCGGAGTACGGCTTCTTCGGTGTTGCGCCGGGCACGAACGAGAAGACCAACCCCAACGCCATCCGCACCATCGACATCGGCAACTCGATGTTCACGAACGTGGCGCTTACCGACGACGGCAACGTGTGGTGGGAGGGGATGGAAGGCGACCCGCAGCACCTCACGTCGTGGAAGAAGCAGGACTGGACCCCGGACTCCGGCGAGCTCTCCAGTCACCCCAACAGCCGCTACTGCACGCCGATCAAACAGTGCCCGATCCTTGCGCCGGAGTACGACGACCCGAGGGGTGTGCCGATCGACGCCATCTTCTTCGGCGGCCGGCGCAAGACGACGATCCCCCTGGTGACCGAAGCGCGTGACTGGGTTCACGGCACCTTCATGGGCGCGACCCTGTCGTCGGAGACGACCGCCGCGGCAACCGGCCAGGTGGGCGTCGTACGCCGCGACCCGATGGC
>JBBRYO010000277.1:0-2268 GCA_038237595.1 Candidatus Limnocylindrales bacterium
CAGCACCTACCAGATGCATGTCATGACTCTCGATACCTCGCGCGAGCAGATCATGTGGTGGCTCGTGTGGCTGGCCGCAGGCTTGGCGCTGGCCGTCATGCCGATCATCACCGCGGGGCTCGCGGCCATCCCGACAACCGAGGTCGGCGGGGCGAGCGTAGTCAACAACGTCGTCCGACAGATCTCAGCTTCGCTGGGGTTGGCCGTGCTCACCGAGATCTGGACCACCCAGCAGGCCCAGCAACTGGCCGGGCGCGCCGCGCTGCTGCCCGACGATGCAGGCACCTCCCACCTCGACCCGGCGTCGCCGACGTGGCGGGGCCTTTACGCCTTGCATCAACAGACCCAGCTGCACGTTTTCGTCGCCGCGATGAACGACCTGATCCTGATTGCCGCCGGGCTCAGCACACTGGGCGCGCTGGCGGCGCTTCTGATGCGATCTGGACATCCTGCCGCGAGCGCGCCAAAGCCAAAGCAAGCGAACTCAGCCGGACGTCGTTAGCGAGACGACAACGGAGCTACCGCGTCGCTGAGCACGGGTGTTGTTCGCCATATTTCCATTGTTGAAACCACTGGTGAATACGCCGGCAGCCCGCCGAGTTGAGTTGCACTAGATCCGAACCTGTCGTAACGTGAAACCGTGACCGACGCTCCGAAACGTGACTTACTCTCACCTAGAACACCGCACTGTAGTTTCGTTGCGCGCTCTGCCCATCCGCTAAGTGATGACCCGCGGTTTGAAAGCTCCGACATCCGCTTCTATTTTGAATGAGCTGGTCATCGGGATAACTTGTGCCTGGTCCCGGCGGTCATGAAGATTGGCCGGTCCGGCGAATTGGTGGCTTCCTCGCTCGATTTCGCCGTGACCCTGCCGACGCCTCAAGAAGAGAGGTTGTTATGACGAACCTTGACTTTATCGCCGTGACGTTGCCTGGGCTTTCCGATCCCGCAATCGCCATCGCCGCCAGCCGAGCCGGAGCCGTCGGCGTCGTGGATGTGTCCTTCGTCGGTGATGAACAGCTCGCTGTGCAGGCGGTCGCCGGGCTGGCGCGGTTCGGCCGCAACCGTTGTGGGATCCGGCTCGATCCACGCGACAAGGACGTAGCCGATGCGGTGATCTCGACGCTGCCACCCGCCGTCAGATTCGCGATCCTCACGCCCGTCGATCAGGACGTGCTCCGCGAGCGGGCCGAGCAGCTGCGCGCCAAGGGCGTCGAGTTGTGGCTGGAGTCGACGACGCTCGACGAGGCGCTGCTGGCCACCGCACTGGACCTCGACGGCGTGATCGCGAAGGGCCACGAGGCCGGCGGCCGAGTAAGCGACACCACCACGTTCGTCTTGCTCCAGCAGTTCCGGTCAGAGATATCCCTGCCCGTCTGGGCCCAGGGTGGGATCGGCGAGCACTCGGCGGCGGCCTGCGCGATGGCCGGTGCCGCCGGTGTGGTGCTCGACGTGCAACTCGCCCTGACCCGGGAGTCGCGGCTACCCGATCGCGTCAAGGCCGTGATCACCCGCATGGAGGGGACCGAAACGGTCTGTGTGGGGCCCGAACCCGGTGAACGGTGGCGGCTCTACGAGCGGCCGGGCCACACCGCAGCCGAGGAACTACGCGGGCTGGAGCGCAAGCTCGCCGCCGAGGACCCTGGGCCGAGCCGGGCGGAGGCCTGGCGTGCGCGGCTGGCCGGCCTGGTCGGCTGGGCAGGGCCGGACAACGCCTGGCTACTCGGCCAGGACGCCTCCTTCGCCGCCCGGCTGGCCGCACGCTTCCACACTGTCGGGGGTGTCCTGGCAGGCCTCCGGAAGGCCGTCGACGGCCACCTCACGTCGGCCGCAGCCACCCGTCCACTCGCCGAGCACGGGCCTCTGGCGAGTTCCCATGGCACGCGTTACCCCATCGTCCAAGGCCCGATGACCCGGGTGAGCGACGTGTCCGCGTTCGCGCGGGAGGTCGCCCAGGCCGGAGCGCTCCCGTTCCTCGCGCTCGCCCTCATGCGGGGACCCGAGGTCGAGACGTTGCTGCGGGAGACCCAGCGCGAGCTCGGCGGGCGCCCCTGGGGCGCCGGCATCCTCGGGTTCGTCCCGCATGAGCTGCGTGCGGAACAGATGGCGGTCTTCGAGCGTTACCCGCCGTCCTTCGCGCTGATCGCGGGCGGGCGGCCGGACCAAGCGCTACGCCTGGAACGCGCCGGTATTCCGGCCTACCTGCACGTCCCATCGCCGGGCCTGCTGAAGCTGTTCGCAGCCGACGGTGCCCGCCGGTTCGTGTTC
>JBBRYO010000278.1:0-2253 GCA_038237595.1 Candidatus Limnocylindrales bacterium
CGACAGCCAGCAGGAGATCGCCAACTCCGCGGTCACCGATCCCGGCTTCGGCAGCAACGTCACCGGTCCGGCCCTGCTCGTCGACCCCGCAAGCGGCGACGTCCACGAGCAGCCGGGCTCGGCGACGATCGACCACGGGGCGCTGGTTGGCAGCGGTCCCGACCTCGACGGCGACCTGCGGCCGCAGGGGCCGCCCGACATCGGCGCTGACGAGTACGCCCTGCTTTCCGAGGTATCGATGTGCTTCGGCCGCCCGGCGACGGTCAAGGCGCCGCCAAGCGGGCCGATCCTCGGCACCTCGGGCCCTGACGTGATCATCGGCACCCCTGGCCCGGACACGATCCGGTCCGGGGGCGGCAAGGACCTGATCTGCAGTCTCGGCGGCCGCGACGTCGTCCGCGCCGGCGGCGGCCCCGACAAGGTGCGCGGCTCCGGCGACCCGGACAAGCTGTTCGGCGCCGGCGGCCGGGACCTGCTCTTCGGCGGTCCGGGGCGCGACCGGATCAGGGGAGGATCGGGCAAGGACACGATCCTCGGCGGGGCCGGCCACGACATCGTCGTCGGAGGGGTCGGGGCAGATCACTGCGAAGCCGCGAAGCGAGACCGCACCGTGAGCTGCGAATAGCGGCCCCGGGCGGGCGCCCGATCCCCGCTATCCTCGCCCGCCGATGGCGAAGAAGGTCCTCACCCAGATCAAGCTTCAGATCCCCGGCGGTGCCGCCAATCCGGCGCCCCCGGTCGGCCCCGCGCTGGGCCAGCACGGCGTCAACATCATGGAGTTCTGCAAGGCGTTCAACTCCCAGACCCAGCAGGAGGGCGGGACGATCATCCCGGTCGAGATCACCGTCTTCGAGGACCGCTCCTTCCAATTCATCACCAAGACGCCGCCGGCGGCGGTGCTGATCAAGGAGGCGATCGGGATCCCCAAGGGGTCCGGCGAGCCCCACGTCAACAAGGTCGGCACGATCAGCATGGCCCAGGTGCGCCAGATCGCCGAGCGCAAGATGCCCGACTTAAACGCCAACGACCTAGACGCCGCCTCGAAGATCATCGCCGGCACCGCCCGCTCGATGGGCGTCGACGTCCAGGGGAGCTAATGCGGAAACTTCGTTTCCTGACATGCATGTGCCGGCGCCTGACGGCACCGGCCTGGAACTAATGGCGCACGGCAAGCGCTACAGAGAGGGCTTCGAGCGAATCGACCGGGCCGCCCAGTACCCGCCCGGCGAGGCGGTGCGGCTGCTGAAGCAGAACGCGACCGCCAAGTTCGACGAGACGGTCGAGCTCCACGTGCGCCTCGGGGTCAACGTCCGCCACGCTGAGGAGCAGCTGCGCGGCACCCTGGCGCTGCCGCACGGGCTCGGCAAGAACGTCACCGTCGCCGTCTTCGCAAAGGGCCAAAAGGCCCGCGACGCTGAGGCCGCGGGCGCCGACTTCGTCGGTGACGACGACCTCGCCAAGCGCGTCGAGGAGGGCTGGACCGACTTCGACGTCGCCGTCGCGACCCCGGACATGATGTCGGTGGTCGGAAAGCTGGGCCGCGTCCTCGGCCCGCAGGGCAAGATGCCCAACCCCAAGGTCGGCACGGTGACCGAGGACATCGAGAAGGCGGTCGGGGAGTCGAAGGCCGGCAAGGTCGAGTACCGCACCGACCGCCAGGCGGTCATCCACATGTCGATCGGCAAGGCCAGCTTCGACGAGCGGATGCTGCTCGAGAACTACGCCGCCGTGATCGACGAGATAGTCCGCGCCAAGCCGGCCTCGGCGAAGGGCCGCTACATCCTCTCCAGCACCCTGACGACGACGATGGGCCCGGGGATCCGCGTCGACACCGGCAAGACGGGTGAGCGCGACATCGTCGCCGCCTCCGCCGCTTCCGACGACGGTGGCGAGTCCGGCGCCGACGATGGGGACGAGGCGGAGCAGGCGGAGGCCGCAGCGCCGGCTTAGCTAAGATCGCCGCCTGCCAGAGACCACCGGCAGGGCGCAAGCCCGGAAGCCCGGTGCAGGTCGAGCCAGTAGACCTCGTGTCCCTGCGCCCGCCTGCACGGCGGGTTTTCGTTTGAAGGGACCGAATTGAACCGCTCAGAAAAAGCCGCAGCAATAGAGGAGATCGCCGGCCAGATCGAAGCCGCCGAGTCGATCTTCGCGATCGACTACCGCGGAATCAGCGTGCCCCAGGCCGCCGAGCTGCGGGCGAAGCTGCGCGAGGCCGACGCATCCTTCCGGGTCGTCAAGAACCGGCTCACCAAG
>JBBRYO010000279.1:0-2184 GCA_038237595.1 Candidatus Limnocylindrales bacterium
CCGGGAGCGGCCGCCTCCTTGACCAGGGCTCGCATGGTCGCAGGCACGGCCGCTCCGGTCAGCACGTGCCGGCGGCTTTCTCGGGGATCGCGGGGCTGTCCTGCCACTGCTGGGCGTAGGTCGCGGCGGCGACCGGGTCCCAGGTCTCCATCAGCATCGCGCGGTCCCACGAGACCACGGCGAACGGCGAGGTCATGTCATCGAAGCGCACGACGATGACCTGGTTGGGGGCGCAGGCCGTTTTCGACCCGACGGGTGCCGCGTCCATGACCGCCTTCATCGAGTCCTGGATCGCCTGGGTTGGCGTGCCCTTGTACAGGATCACGACGCCGCCGTGCTCGAGGTTGTGGATCCAGTTGCCGGGCTTGTAGGCCTTGTCCGGCCCGTAGAAGGCGCGCGGCAGCGGAGCGGGGACCCCGGCCTGGTTGAAGTGGCTGCCGCTGGTCGGCGGACAGAAGGCATAGTCCACGTGCTCGTTCACGAGGACGTGCTGGTTGCTCATGTCGAGCGTCGCGAAGCCGAGCCGCTGCGTGGGCGACGGCTCGGGCGTCGGCGCCGCGCTCGGGCTCGCCGAAGGCTCGGTGGACGGAGTGGTCGTTTCGCTGGCGACGGGCGATGCCGACGCCGCGGCGCTGGCTTCAGGAGAGGTGGATGGCGACGCGCCGGCAGCCGGCGAGGTCGATGCGACGGAGGTCGACACGGGTGAGGCCGAAGTTGCGGGAGAGGTCGCGCCGGAGGCCGGGGCAGAGGCCGGGGCACTTGCCGATGGAGCAGCACTCCCCGATGGAGCGGGAGTCGCGCCGGCAGGCGTTGTCGCGGCCGCGGATGCAGATGCTGCGGCGCTCGCGCTGGGCGCGGTCGACGGCACCGTGGTCGCGACGGGGCTGGGCGTGGCGGACGGAGTCGGCGAGGGGATGAGGGTCGGCAGGGAAGGGCGCGGGGTGGGGATGGCCTCGGTCGGTCCCGGCGTCAGCTGGCTCAGGCAGGTATAGCCAGCCTGCGTGGCGGACCCGAAGTAGACCACCGCAATGAGCAACACTCCGACGATCGCAAATGCGGCGTACAGAAAGGCACGGTAGCGCTCGAATGCGCTCCGCTTGCGCGGTGCGGGTGCGTTGCGGGCACGCCGCCGCGCGGACCGGGTCGTGACGGACGATCCGCCCACGGCGGTCGTTCTCGGCGCCGAGCTGCGCCCCGCCGTGCTCGAGGCCTCCGGCGCCAGCGGGCTGCCGGCCGGGATCGCCTCCGGGTCGTCGTTCGGCGGCTGCGGTGCGCCGTGGGTGGGTCGGGTCGTCGGCGCGCGACGGATGCCGCGCTGTCTCTTGCTCACTCGTTTCCTCTGGTGGGTCCTGGGATGGAGGGGGCGATCAGGGCTCGGCGAACCACGTTCGGGTCGCGGAGCGGCGCAGTGATCCGATGACCGCGATCGCAAGGATCAGCGCGATGACGGCTCCCGGCGCCCCCGCTGGGGAGAAGAGCGTGAACGCTACCAGTGTCAGGCTCAGGCTGGCGAGCCCGAGGGCCATTGGGTAGCCCGCCTGCTTCCGCTGGAGGACCAGCGTGATCGTGAAGATCAGGTACGCAAGGAGCAGCATCCAGACCACTCCGAGTGGAGACACGGGCGCCTCGACCGCCTGATCGATCACACGCGGTGTGAGCAGTCCGATAAGTGCCAGTATCCCGAACGCGTACACGAGAAAGACGCGCACACCGTTCGGCATAGCCTGCAACTGTTCGAGCATGGCCGGGATTCTGCCACGGCGAGCCGGAACGACCGGCCTGACGCGCCACCACCTTCATCTGCTACCTTCCCCGGACGGTGACCGACGCATCCACTGATCCGCCGTCCTGGGTGCGAGACGCCGTCTTCTACCAGATCTTTCCCGACCGATTTGCGAGGAGCCCTCGAGTGCCGAGCCCCGGGCCGTTCCAGGCCTGGGATGCCCCGCCCACGTTCGACGGCTTCAACGGCGGCGACCTGCTCGGCATCGTCGAGCGACTCGACGAGCTGGTCGATCTGGGAGTCACTGCCCTCTACCTGAACCCTGTCTTCACCTCGGCGTCGAACCATCGCTATCACACCGACGATTACCAGGCGGTCGACCCGCTGCTGGGAGGCAACCCGGCACTCCGCGAGCTCCTGGACGCGTGCCACGCGCGCGGCATGCGCGTCATCCTCGACGG
>JBBRYO010000280.1:0-2125 GCA_038237595.1 Candidatus Limnocylindrales bacterium
AAGGCTGAGTACTTCACGACCCCGGGGCTGAAGGGCTGGCTGCAGAAGACATTCTTCTCCGGTGCGGGACAGGTGCCCATCGACCGCTCCAGCGGCACGGCCGCCGCCGGGGCCATCACCATCGGCCTCAAGATCCTGCGATCCGGCGGCCTCTTCGGCATCTACCCCGAAGGCACCCGCTCCCACGACGGCCGCCTCTACCGGGGCAAGACCGGAGTGGCCCGGATGGCACTGGAGGCGAAGGTGCCGGTGATCCCGGTGGCGGTGATCGGCACGAACGTGGTGGCCCCACCGGGCAAGGTGTTCGGCAAGTTCGCCCGTCCGGTCGTGCGTTTCGGCAAGCCGCTCGACTTCTCCCGCTACCAGGGCATGGAGGAGGACAGGTTCGTGCTGCGCTCGATCACCGACGAGATCATGTACGAGATCATGAACCTGTCCGGGCAGGAGTACGTCGACATCTACGCCAGCCGCGCCAAGGAGGACGCGCACGCCGAGGCCAAGGCGGCAGCCGCGGCCGCGAAAGCGCAAGCCAAGGCAGCGGCAGGCCCCCCGGCTGAGGCCAAGAAGAGCGCCTGACCCATCTCTGCACCCCTGATCAATCGATCCCGAAGTCATCGAGGAGTTTCACCATGCGTGTAGGAGTCCTGACCGGGGGTGGCGATTGCCCAGGTCTGAATGCCGTCATCCGGGCGGTCGTCCGCAAGGGCGTCACAGAGTACGGCTTCGAGTTCGTGGGCTTTCGCGACGGGTGGCGCGGCCCGCTCGAGAACCTCACCTCCGAGCTCGGGATCCGCCAGGTCCGTGGCATCCTGCCCCGCGGCGGCACGATCCTGGGTTCGTCACGCACGAACCCTTTCTCGATCGAGGACGGCGTCGAGAGGATCACCGAGAACCTCGCGGCCAACGGCGTCGAGGCGCTGGTGGCGATCGGCGGCGAGGACACCCTCGGGGTGGCGACGAAGCTGGCGGACCTCGGCGTCCAAGTGGTCGGCGTACCGAAGACCATCGACAACGACCTCAGCGCCACGGACTTCACCTTCGGCTTCGACACAGCCGTCAACATCGCCATGGAGGCGATCGACCGGCTGCACACGACCGCCGAGTCCCACCACCGGGTGCTGGTCGTCGAGGTCATGGGCAGACACGCCGGCTGGATCGCGCTGCACTCGGGCCTCGCCGGCGGGGCCAACATCATCTTGATTCCCGAGCAGCCTTTCGACATCGACCGGGTCTGCGCCCTCGTCGAGCGGCGTTTCGAGCTGCAGTACGCGCCGATCATCGTCGTGGCGGAGGGTGCTATCCCGGTCGAAGGCACGATGGAGACCATCGCAGGTTCCCTCGACGAGTTCGGGCACGCCCGGCTCGGCGGCATCGGTGACCGCCTTGCCCAGGCGATCGAGTCGCGCACTGGCAAGGAGGCGAGGACCGTGGTGATCGGGCACGTGCAGCGCGGTGGCACGCCGACGGCTTTCGACAGGTGGCTCGCCACCCGCTTCGGGCTGCACGCCATCACCGCCGTGCACGACGGCGACTTCGGCAAGATGGTGGCGCTGCGGGGGACCAACATCGTCCGGGTACCCCTCGTCGATGGCACCGGGACGCTGAAGACCGTGGACCCGTCGCAGTACAACGAGGCTGAGGTTCTGTTCGGTTGAGCTGCGTCGCCTCCGACGGGCGTGCGACGGTCCCGCAGCGGCAGCCGGCCAACTACTCTTGTCGGGTGAGTGTCCCGAGCCTGGAGGAGCTACGCGCGCGCGGGCCGCGCCAGCAGCCGTCCTGGCCAGCGGCCGACCGGGTGGCCGACGCGGTGCGGCAGCTGCGATCCAAGCCGCCGCTCGTCTTCGCGGGGGAGTGCGACGACCTCAAGGCCAGCCTGGCCAAGGTGGCGGCCGGCGAGGCATTCCTGCTGCAAGGCGGTGACTGCGCGGAGACCTTCGACGGGGTGACCGCCGACCAGGTTCGCGCCAAGCTCCAGGTGCTCCTCCAGATGGCGGTCGTCCTCACGTACGGGGCGTCATTGCCGGTCGTCAAGATCGGCCGGATCGCGGGCCAGTACGCCAAGCCTCGCTCCAGTGACACCGAGGTACGCGACGGCGTCGAGCTGCCGGCGTACCGCGGCGACGCC
>JBBRYO010000281.1:0-2115 GCA_038237595.1 Candidatus Limnocylindrales bacterium
CCCGGGCGCGCCATCCGGCCACCGGGGCCGGCGCGTCCCAGTCGGACGCGCCCCGCACGCGAGCGGTGAACCCGGCGGTCACCGTGCGATGGCGGCCGGCCGGGCCTGTGGGGAGGGTCATGCCTCCGCTCCTTCGGCGGTCCCGGCGATCTCACCGGCGGCGAGCAGGGCGTCCAGCTTGGCGTAGCCCTGGTCCACGCCGACCTCCATCCCGCTGCGCAGCCAGGCGTCCCGGCCCTCGAAGCTGTCGCACAGCGACTGTGCGCGCAGCCGGGTGCGGCCGTCGCCGAGGTCTTCGAAGTTGAGCGTCTCCAGCGCGACTCCGTCCGGGTCGCCCTCCCAGGTGAAGGTCTGCACGATCCGGTCCGGCCGGACCTCGTGGAAGCAGCCGTGGAAGCCGAACTCCATCCCATCCCGGGCGGCGACGTAGCGCCAGCTGCCGCCGGTGCTGGCGTCCCAGCGGTCCAGGGTGGCCGTCATCCCGTCCGGGCCGACCCACCGAACGAACAGCTCCGGGTCGGTGTGCGCCCGAAACAGCTGGACCGGGGTGGCCGCGAAGTCCCGGGTGACGCGGATGATCGGGACCGTCGGATCCGCCTCGATCGCCGCGGTCGTCATCGTGTCGTTCATGCCGTCTCCTCGCGCGTCGGGCGGTGCCCGGCCTCCTCGTCGTCGTCCATCTCCGCCAGCACGGCGTCCAGCCGCCGGTACCGGGCCTCGGCCCGCTGCCGGTAGCGCTCGATCCACTTCGTCATCAGGTCGAAGACCTCCGCCTCCAGGTGCACCGGGCTGCGGTGCCCCTCCGCGCAGCGGCTGACCAGGCCGGCCTGCTCGAGCACCTTCAGGTGCTTGGAGATGGCCTGCACGCTCACCCGATACGGCGCCGCCAACTGCCCCACGGTGGCGTCGCCGTCGGTCAGCCGCGCCACCAGGTCGCGCCTGGTCGGATCGGCCAGGGCAGCGAACACCTGCGACAGCGGGTCACTCATCTCGGCCCCCGAACCTCAACTGCTTGGTTGACGCAACCGTATGCCCTCGCCTAACGAACGTCAACCGAATGATTGATAACGATGCGAGGCCGTCGGTCGTACGGCGCCGCCGACGACCCAGGGGAAGCAGCGAGCAAGATCCTGCGACGTCGTCGACTTCAAGAACGACGAGTGGCACTGGCACGGCGCAAGGCAAGACCATTTCATGACCCACCTGTCTCTCACCGAAGGCGACACCGAGTCGGGCGACCACGTCACAGCGAGGAGTACCGGAGCGATTGAGTGACGCAGCATCCGCAACATCGGCCTGGCCCGTGACTTTGATCACGCTGGTGCGCATTGGCCTGGTCGTGCCTTAGCGCAGGCGTTGTTGTCGCGGAAGACCTCGACCCCTATCCAGGGGCGCCGCGCCCACCCTCTTTACACCCTCAACTGCGATGAGCGCTTTTTCCGATGCCCGGTTGTTTCGGTTCTTCATGGTGTTCGAGAGGCATGTCCCTCCACTTTGCTGCATGGCTAGGGTGCCTTCGCCTTAATGCAACAGTGCCTCGGCGGACCTCAGTTCCGCACGTTGATTCCCTGCGCCCCGCGTTGCTGCCGTTGGCTGATCCAGTCGGCCGGCTTGGCCGTACCGTCGGACAGCTGGTGGGCACGCCCGCGCGCATCGGCGAGTACGTTGTTGGCCAGCCTCGGCAGCGGCCAGCCCGCCTCGGCCAGTGCCGTGCGCAGGATGCCTCCCACGCCCTGACCGGGCACTCGGGGTCCGGCGTCGAGGCCGAGCGATCTGCGCGCGGTGCGTACGTGGTGCAGCCCTTCCACCGCGGTCTCCCGAGCGATCCGTCACTGGCAGCGTCGGATGGTGTTGCGTCGTGGTCCTGGTCGGTCGCACCGTGTGGTGTGCCCACTACCTACGGATCGAGTTGGATGAGAGTCGTGGGAGAGGTGGGCCGTCGACGCACGCAGATCGACGCGCAACGTACTTCCGGCTTGATCTTCCCCGACCATGCCGGTTGTGCCGGCACCCGCCATCGCGACGACGGCGTTCCCCGACCGTGCATGAGGCAACCGACCATGACGATCGCGCACCGCTTCGAGCACCCGCGTCGGCATACCGTGCGGTTGTTAC
>JBBRYO010000282.1:0-2020 GCA_038237595.1 Candidatus Limnocylindrales bacterium
CGTTGCGGCCCTTGGGGCCGAGCGTCACCTTCACGGCGTCGGCGAGGCGATCCACGCCCCGCTTGAGTGAACGTCGAGCGGTCTCGTCAAAGATCAATTGCTTAGCCACGATTCAGTGTTTCCTCCTTGGGAAAGCAGAAGAGCGGTCGAGGGGAAGGCGCCGGGCGAGCACCCGAGCGAGGCGCACTTCGGTGCGTGAGCGAGGGAGCGCAGCCGGCAACGCCCGCATCGGCCGTCAGGCGGCTAGTCCTGAACGATTGCCAGGATGTCCTTCTGGCTCACGATCAGCAACTCATCGCCGTCGACCTTGAACTCGGTGCCCGCGTACTTGGCGTAGAGCACCTTGTCGCCCTGCTTGACGTCCATCGGCTCGCGCTTGCCCTCATCGGTCAGTCGGCCGGGGCCGGCGGCGATGATGGTGCCCTCCTGGGGCTTTTCCTTGGCGGTGTCCGGCAGGACGATGCCGCTCTTGGTCATCTCCTCGCGGGGAGTTGGCTTGATAACGACTCGATCGCCCAACGGCTTGAGCTTGGTCGCAGTGGCAGTCGCCAACGCGGTTCCCTCCTACAGGTGTGCGTGGATCTCCGGGGACCTGATCTTCAGGCGCCGGGTCTCGAACGTTCGCTCGAACGCTTTGGTACGAGCGGAGCGATCGTGTGGGATGGGTCCCACGGAGACGCCGGGCCGGTCGAACTTGGGCCGCCCTTTTGACATTAGCACTCTCAACACGAGAGTGCCAACAGACTACGGGATCGGACTCCGGACTGTCAAGCACCAGCGGGCTTCGGACGGCCGTGGAATGCGGCCTCTCCTACACTGCCCCTGCATGGCCGTGGAGCGTCGTTTCGAAGCCGACTACCGGGTGCGTTTCGACGAGAGCGGCGCCGATGGCAACCTTCGCAGCTCGGGCTACCTGCGCTACGCGCAGGACCTGGCCTGGCGCCACAGCGAGGCGGCCGGCTTCGACCGGGAGTGGTACCGGCGCCAGGGCCTGCTGTGGCTGGTGCGCTGCGTCGACCTCGAGATCTCCGACGCGGTTCCGAACGGCGATACGCTGACGATCTCGACCGAGGTCGTCGGCTGGCGTCGCGTCTGGGCTCGGCGCGAGAGCACCTTCCGCGACGCGGGCGACGGCCGGCCGGTGGCCAAAGCGCACATCGACTGGGTGCTGCTCAACGCGGCCGGGCGCCCCGCCCGCGTGCCCGACGCGCTGTCCCGGTTCTTCTCTGACGGCGCCTCCTTCACGCCGGCGCACGTGAAGCTGGCCGAAGCGCCAGGGCATGCCAGCCGCGCGCGCATCGGGGTGCGTGCGCTGGACCTGGACCCGATGGCGCACGTCAACAACGCAACCTACGTCGACTATCTCGAGGAGGCACTGCTCCACGCCGGCGAGGGTGGGGTCCTGGCTCGAGTTCCACGACGCTACACGCTCGAGTACGTGCTGTCCGCGGAACTTGGCGACGAGCTGGTTGCCACGAGCTGGGCCGACGAAGGCGGCTGGGCCATGCGCCTCGGCGATGCGGCAGGCAACGAGCTTCTTCGCGCCCGCTTCAGGTAGAGCGGCTGCACCGGGCAGTGCCCGGAAGACCAGCCCGTCGCCGCGCCCGAGCGATCAGGTCGCTTCGCCGCCCGCGTCCTCTGATTCGTCCCCTGGCTCGCCAGGTGGCGGGGCGGCGACTCTGCTCAGATGGCTGAGCTCGATCAGGGTTGGCTTGCCATCGCGCTCCTTCCAGCGGGTCTGGATCATCACGACTTCGCTCTCCCCGACGATGCGAAGCACCACGACGAAGCCGGAGCCGCCGGCATCCATCGACTCGATCGTCGACTCGGTGGCCGGAAGGGGCAGGAGGACCAGCACCTCTCCCAGGTTGTGGCGCAGCTCATTGCTGAAGTCCTCCGTGGCCAGCCCGACATCCCCGGCCACGAGCGCTGCACCGAGGGCCTCGGCGCGCTCACGAACCTGCTCCTGGTCCATCGCTTCAATCCTCGAAGGTGCGCGGATCGCGCTGGGTCATGTCCC
>JBBRYO010000283.1:0-1959 GCA_038237595.1 Candidatus Limnocylindrales bacterium
CGAGCCGAGCTTCAACGTGGCGCCCACCGATCCCGTCACGGTCGTGCTCCAGCGCGACGACGGACGCGTAGTCGAGCGGCACCGCTGGGGACTCATTCCCGCGTGGGCCGATTCACCGAGCGCCGGCGCACGCATGATCAATGCGCGATCCGAGACGATCCTTGCCAGCCCTGCCTTCCGCGTCGCATTCCGGCGCCGGCGCTGCATCGTGCCGGCGGATGGCTTCTACGAGTGGCTGCGCAGCAGTGGCGGCCGCCAGCCGTATTTCCTGCGGCCGGCCACTGCCGGCTCACGGGATGCGTCCGGGCTGCTGGCGATGGCCGGGCTCTGGTCGCTGTGGAAGAATCCCGCCACGGGCGCTTGGGTCTCGTCGAGCGCAGTGGTCACGACCGAGGCCAGCGACCAGGTCGCGCCGATCCACGACCGCATGCCGGTGATCCTGCCGCACGACGCGTGGTGGCCGTGGCTCGATCCCGAAGAAAAGGACCTTGGCTACCTGCGCAGCCTGCTCGTGCCGGCACCGGGCGACGCGCTCGACCTCTTCCCTGTGTCGAGCCGCGTCAACAGTGTGCGCAACAACGGCCCCGACCTGATCCTGCCACTCGAGCCCGCCGCGGCGATGGAGCAGGGCACCCTCTTCGGGTAGTGCCTTCGGGGCTCGGCACCTCGCCCCCGGCGCCGTGGGTCGTACCAGCGTCCGACCGGTAGTGGCATGCAAGTGAAATTGAGTGTCAGCCTTCCCGGCGAGGGACGGCGCCAACGCGAGCGCCGCTCTCCTCGGACGGGGGGTGGTCACAGTCGTGCCCGTGACATCGTCTGTCGAGCGCGTGTATCCGTTCCAGGTCCTGCTGCGAGCCGCTGACACCGGCCTGCCGCGGGACTCGAAGGCGCAGGCTGAGCAGGTTCGGGCGGTGGCGATCCAACGTCTTGGTGCGCGGGTCGGAACGGTACCCGCGGCGGTCATGGCGGACCTCGACGAGACGCTCCGCCTTCACCTCGCTCTCTAGACCTCGGCCGCACAGGCTCCCACCGACACGGGGTTCAGATCCGCCGAAAGAAAACCCCGATCAGCAGGATGATGGTCGCGATCACGTAGGCAAGGATGCCGAGTGTCTCGGACGACGCACCCGCGATCATCGGCAGGGCGTGCCCGAACGTCCCGAGCACACCGACCAGCGTCACCACGAGCGCGACGATGATCGTTTCGAGGCGGGGAGCGTGCTGCGTCCGACCCATCGCGGCCCCTCAGATCCCGGGCAGCAACGAGCCGACGACGAGCAGCAGCGGCGCCGCCAGCGCAAGGAGATACGCGACCGTGTGGTCGAGAGCCAGGCGCAGAACCTCGCGGTCGATGTCCTTCGGAAGCGGCAGGCCGGTGATGATGTCGCGGATGGCCGACGACGGCAGGAGGACGCCCGCCACGCCGAGTCCGAGCAGTGCGATGGCGATGACCACCGTGATCATGCGCGGTGGATCAGGGTGAAAGCTCATGGCCGAAGTGTAGAGAAGGCGCGGCTCGGCAGAGGAGTCGCCACCTACAAGAAGAGGCCCCCGGCTGTTGCCGGGGGCCTCTGCGATCAGCGCCGGAAGCGCCTCACATCGACTAGTGCGGCACGTGTCCGACCGGCACCATGTCGGCCTGGAACTCGCCGTTCGCATCCTCCTGGGTCACGATCAGCCAGCCCAGCATGCCTCGCAGCGGCTGGTACGTGCTCATGCGGACCGTGAGCGGAAGCGTGAAGTGGTCACCCGGATTCAGCGGCACGAACTGGCCGTTGGAGAGCGCCGGGTGGAAGGCGTTGTACTTGGCAATCGACGAGGCCTCGGCAGGATCGCTGCCGGTGCCCATGCCGTCCGCCTGGACGACGTCGAAGTCGTAGAAGTCCTGCGACGAGACGGCGTATTCGAAGTTCTGGTCGCCCGATGCCGACAGTCCGAGATCGCTCGTCAAAACCGGCA
>JBBRYO010000284.1:0-1931 GCA_038237595.1 Candidatus Limnocylindrales bacterium
ATCCCGCTGCCGAGCTCGATCGTCTTCGCGGAGTGGCCACAGTGGGGTCCCGCCTCCGATTCGGGTGGCCCTGCGGGTCCAGCCGAGCGCGTACGACCGTCAGCCGATCCGGCTGCCACGCGGCTTGAGATGTGCGGCCAGGAGTGGGCGACCCTCGTGTTCCGCTTCTGCCTAGACCGTTCGAGACGGTGATCGAATGACTCCGGAGCTGTCCGGACACGGCGGGGTGGGCGAAGGTCCAGCCCGCCTCGACCTGCCCGGGTTCGGCAGCCGGGGCCCCTGAACGAGGAAACCGGGCGCCAGCGTGTCCGAGCCGCTCGAGTTGACGAGCGGCCTCGCTCAGCTCCGCGCGAAACGGCCCGGCGTGATGCGCATGAACTGCTTGAACCTGCGAGACAGGTGGGCCTGGTCGCAGAAGCCGACGTCGGCTGCCACGTCGGCCAGTGGCTGTCCGTTGAGGATCCGATCGCGGGCCGCCTCCAGGCGCCGTCCCATCACGTACGCGTGCGGGGCGAGCCCGAAGACGTTGGCGAACGCGCGGGCAAGCTGTGTCGGGCTCGCGCGCAGCTGATCAGCCGCGGCAGCCATGGTGGCCTGCTCGTAGAGGCGCGCGTCGAGCCAGGCGCGGAGCCCCTCCGCCAGATCCTCGCCTGCGACCGCCGGCCCTTCGGCCGCAGCTCCACCGAGCAGAGAGCGGATCCGCTCGACAACGAACCCGAGGCGCAGCTCAGCCCCAAGAAGGTCGTCCCTGCAGGCGAGCGCGTCATGGAGCTCCGAGATCTTCTGGCGCAGAGCACCATCGGGGACGACCGGGCTGTCCACGGCCGGACCGATGAGATCCTCGCCGAGCACGCTCGTCTCGAGGTAGAGCACGCGCTTCACGAAGCCGCTCCCCGTGGCTGGCCGACCGTCGTGAACGACGTGGGGTGGCAGGGCAGTGACCATCGTCCCCTCAGCCGCGTGGGCGCGACGAGGGAGGTCATAGCGGATCGCGCCCTCGTCGACGATGAAGAGCGTCCAGACGTCGTGCGTGTGGAGCGGGTACCCGTGCTCGGTGAATCGGGCGTGGAACACCTCGCGCACGCCCGGGACCGGCGGCTTCCAGGCTCGGACCGAGGTCCCATCGACCGGGAATTCCATCGCAGGATCGTACAAGACCAGATGGCCCTCCCCGCCATACGGTCACGGCGTGGACGCATGGATCGCGCTGCTCGGCTTCGCGTTCGTGAGCTGCGTGACGCCCGGCCCGAACAACATCCTCCTGGGGGTGACGGGAGCCGAGTTCGGCTTCTGGCGAGCATCGCGGCACATCCTTGGCACGGCACTCGGCATCGGGGCCATGGCCCTCAGCGTCGCCGCCGGCCTCGGGGTGCTGGTGACGCAGGTCCCCGAGATCGAGCTCGCCATGAAGGTGGCCGGCTCCGCGTATCTGCTCTACCTCGCGTTCCGGATCGCCGGCGCCGGAGCGCTCGAGCGCGGCCACGTCGCGCGACCGCTCGGCGTGCTCCAGGCGGCCGCCTTCCAGGCGATCAACCCAAAGGGCTGGATCTTCGCGCTCGGAGCGATCACGACCTTCCGGCCGACGGATATCCCGTTCGTCGCGGGGAGCATCCTCGTGGCGCTCACGATGATGGTGGTCGTCATCCCCACCGCGGCACTCTGGGCGGCCGGCGGCGGCCTCCTCAACCTGCTCCTCTCCGGTGGGCGAACCCATCGGGCCGTCAGCATGGTCCTCGCGGGGTTGCTCGCCGCAACCGTGGCGTTCGTCTGGGTCTGACGACGGCTACATCGTCACCGGGCTGACGAGCTGGAAGTAGTTGTCGTCCGGGTCGGAGAAGGTGGCGATCCACGCGTCAGGCATCTCACCCGGCTGGTAGGGCTCCGCGACGATGGTCGCCCCGGCGGCCTTGAACCGTTCGAAGTCGCCCTTC
>JBBRYO010000285.1:0-1897 GCA_038237595.1 Candidatus Limnocylindrales bacterium
GTCGAGCTGCCCGCCGTCGAGCTCCAGGGAGACGGCCTGAGCCGAGTCTGTGATCGACTGCGGCCGGGAAGCACCGGGGATCGGAATCACGTGGCCACCCAGCGACAGCTCCCATGCCAGCACCACTCGCTGCGGGCTGACCCCGAGCTCGGTGCCGATGTCCTTGAAGACCGAGTAGCTGTCCCCCACCGACTTGGCCCGATCACCGGTGCCGCCGAGTGGGCTCCAGGGCAGGAAGGTGACGCCGAGCTCGCCGCAGTGTTCGAGCTCGTCTCGTGAGCAGCGGAACCGCGGCGAGAAGGCGTTCTGCACACTGGCCAAGCCGTCCGGTCCGAGCACCTCGACCGCGATATCGATCTCCTCGACGTTGGCGTTGGAGATGCCGATCGCGCGGATCTTCCCCTCGTCCTGAAGCGTCTTGAAGTTGGCGATCGCGTCGGCGTAGACCATGGACCGGTCCGGGCGGTGCCATTGGTAGAGGTCGATGACCTCGCGATCAAGCGCCTTCAGCGATGCCTCGACGGCGCGACGCAGGTACTCGATCGAGCCGTCCCGGCCCCACGCGTCGCCGTGCCCGCGGGTGATGCCGCCCTTGGTGCCGACGACCACCTGCCCTGTCGAGCCGCCGTACGACGCCAACGCACGAGACACGATCTCCTCGTTGTGCCCCATCGTGTCCCAGCTCGGGGCATAGACGTCGGCGGTGTCGATGTAGGTCACGCCCGCGTCGAGGGCGGCGTGCACGGTCGCCACCCCCTGCTGCTCGCTGGGCTTCTCGTTGCGGCCCATAGAGAAAGGCATCGCACCTAGCCCAATCGGGTAGACCTCGAAGGGGCCGAGCTTTCGCGTCCGCATGCCCGCGATCCTGTCATTGCGGCGGATCGAGCCGACGACCCGGTTGCCAGGCGGGACGGCGAGGATGCGCGGCACCGGCAGTTTGGCGAAAGTGCGCGCTTGCCGTCGGAAACGCAGTAGCATCCCACGTGGGGTAAGAACGTTGGATTCCGGGGGAATGGTTCGAGGGGGGAAGGTTCGAGGTGGCTCGCTCGCTGGGACGTGTCGGCATTGTCTGTGCCGCGGTGACCGTCTGCCTGGGCTTGGCAGCGCCGTCCGGCATCACGGCGCAGGCCCGCACCACGGCACGGGCCGGTGCGTCGGCTGAGGCCGCACTGCGGCACTACCAGGCCGGCGTCCTCGACCCGCAGGCCGACCGGGGCCAGCACGTCCTGCTGCCGGATCCGTCCACGGCCCGACCCTCGAACCCGCTGCCGGCCTACATGCCCTTGCCGAAAAGCGTGGGCGGGATGTGGAAGTACGGCGTCCCCTTCGATGCCAAGTTCAATGCCATCCACGAGATCGCCAGCTCCAATGGGCGCAAGATACTGCTTGTGGCGGGATCGGGTAACAGTGCCGCCGATTTTGCGGCAGGGACATTCCGCAGCTTTGTCTGGATCCCCTCGACGGGTGTCCGGCGAGAGGTTCCGACCCCTAAGGACGTGTTCTGCTCCGGCCATGTCCTGCTGCCCGACGGGCGGGCGTTGGTCGTAGGCGGAACCGGTTCGTATGGCACGTTCACGGGGACCAAGACGCTCTACGCGTTCAACTTCACGACCGAGCACTACGACCAGCTGACCGATATGCAGGTGGGCCGGTGGTATCCGTCGGTCATCAACGGCGCGGACGGGCGAACGCTCCTCGTCTCCGGCCTGGGCACCGACGGCAAAGTCACCAACGTCGCCGAAGTGTTCGACTACCGAACGAACCAAACCACCGTGCTGGCCGGCTCGCGGACCTTCTCCCTCTACCCACGCATGTTCCTGGCCGCCGACGGCAGATACTTCTACACCGGTACACCAACCGGCGGGGGTGCCCCGCCCGGCTTCTGGGAACCTTTCAC
>JBBRYO010000286.1:0-1857 GCA_038237595.1 Candidatus Limnocylindrales bacterium
GGTCGAAGCGCGCCGGGTCGACGTCCATGACGATTCGCCCGAACATCTGGATGAAGCGCCGGTACGCGTCCCAGCCGAAGCGCTCGTTGCCGGTCAGCGCGATCAGTCCCTGGAGCGTCTCCTCGTTGAGGCCCAGGTTGAGGACCGTGTCCATCATGCCGGGCATCGAGAACTTGGCCCCCGAACGCACGCTCACGAGGAGCGGGTTGGCGACCGTGCCGAGGCCCTTGCCGGTCTCGGTCTCGACCTCCTTGATCGCCGCGAGAACGTCGTCCCAGAGTCCGTCGGGCAGCTTCTCGCCGGCCGCGAAGTAGTCGTTGCAGGCGACCGTGGTGATCGTGAACCCGGGGGGCACGGGGAGGCCTGCGTTGGTCATCTCGGCGAGTCCCGCGCCCTTCCCACCGAGGAGGTCGCGCATGCTCGCGTCGCCCTCCGCGCGGCCGCCACCGAAGGCGTAGATGTAGCGCTTGCCGGCCCGGTGGGCGCGCTCGACGGTCGTGGCGGTCTGCGACATCGACGGGAACCTCTGGGTTGCGACGGCTGGGCGGGTGCTCAGAAGCACCTGGCGATCCTCGTGGACGGGCTCGATTGTACCCGCGCAGGCTCCATCGCCCGGTGGCAGAGGTGCGGACCGACTCGTGACGGGGCCGCAGCGCGCATGCTGCGCGCCGACGAGAGGCGGTGTCCCGTGGTGCCGCGCCAAACGTGAGGAGGTTGGGCCGTGTATGAGAGTTTCTCTCAGCCGATGATCGAGCGGAGAGCGTTCTTCTGGCGCCTGTGGCTGCATTTTCTCGTGGCGGCTGCCATCACGTCGTCGGCGCTCGTCGTGGGCATGCTGGGATACATGTTCCTGGCCGGCCTCTCCCTGGTCGACGCGTTCCTGAACGCGGCCATGATCCTGGGTGGAATGGGGCCGGTCGACGTCCTCCATTCGAACGGTGCCAAGGTCTTTGCCGGCTTGTATGCGCTGTTCTCGGGCTTCATCCTGCTCGGCGTGGCAGGCGTCATCCTCACCCCCATCTTCCACCGGCTCTTGCACGCCTTCCATCTCGATCCAGACACGTCGGATCTGGACCAGAGTGAAGCCAGAGGAGCACCAAAGAGCGGCCAGGCCTGACCCGATGCGGCCGTCCGGCGGCCGCGTATGATGCCGCTGCCGGTGGCCGTTCCGGCGCCAGACTGCGGAGGTGGGGATGCCTCGAGGGAGGCCGTCGCGCGCGCTGCTCGCGGTGCTCGTGCTGCTCGCGTCCGCGATCTCCGCTGCGGCTTCCGCGGCGAGCCCGGTTCGAGCGGCAACCCCGTGCACGCCTGAGACCGATCCCAACGACGCCCCGGAGCAGGCGCAGACGTTCAGCGGCGCCGCGTGCTACAGCGGCACGCTGCCCGACGGCGACCAGGACATCCTCATCTGGGACGTCGGAGCGGCCGACGCGGCGAAACGCTGGACCATCAGCCTCACGGGCGTTCCGCAGACGGTCACCGGTCTCAAGCTGCTGCCCATCACCTCGGACCCGGGCGTGACGCCGGTCCTGACCGGCTCGCCGGCAGTCGAGCTCAACACCGGTCCGTCGGCGCCTGGCCCCGTCACCCAGGCGAACCTGTTGATCCCGGTGGGTCGCTATGTGCTCGGCGTGTCGCGCAGTGGCACGTCAAGTGGCGCGCCCCCGCCAACCCTCGACTACCAGATCTCGGTTGCCGAGGGCGACCCGATGCCGGCCAACGGCGACGCAGAGCCGAACCAGGATCCCGGCACCGCGACCCCCGTGCACGGTGCGTTCAGCCTCAGTGGCGATCTCAACGGCAGCATCGACGAGTACGCCTGGACGCTGTCGAAGGACGATGCCGCGCGCGCCTGGA
>JBBRYO010000287.1:0-1840 GCA_038237595.1 Candidatus Limnocylindrales bacterium
ACTCGAAGCCCGCGTTGCGGATCGCCGACCGAACCCGCTCCCGCGCCTCTGACAACGCCGCGTCGGGCAGCCCGACGATATGGCAGATCGGCAGCCCAGGTGCCACGTCCACCTCGACGCGGACGAGTTCGCCGCGCAACCCACTGATGACCGCCGTGACGAGAGTTGCCAGCATTGGCATAGTCTCGCGAGCGGCTCTTGGCGGGAGGTCGACGCTCGCTTACCTTGGGCTCAACCACACTCCGCGACGGCGACACAAGACCAGGTGAGGAGCCAGCCGATGTGGATCCTGTTCCATGTTCCCTGTCCGACGCCCGACGGCCGGACAGCGCGCGATCTCTACGAGAAACGGGTCAAATGGATCAGCCCCGAGATGCAGGCAAGCGCAGTCCGGCACGGCTGCCGCTTCCACCAAGCCTGGTACGCCGCCGACGGCTCCGCCTTCTGGGCCCTCGCCGAATGGGAAACCCGCGAAGGTGCCAACGCCTTCTTCACCGAATGGAACATCGACGACGAGCCGGGCGAAACCGCCACCCGCCTGGAAGGCAACATCGGCCTCGTCCCCCTCCCCTGACGTCGGGTGCACAAGAACTCATTCGTGGCTCAATGCCCACCCTCAGGCGCCGAGCCGGAGTGCCCGAAAAGGCAAGCGCGCTGCCACCCTGGGGAAGCCGGCCGGTGGGCGTCGCGCCCGGCCCGAGGCCGTCAAGCGCCCGCAGGGCGCCCGCCGAGAGGCTGGCCCGCGTCCACCGGCCAAAGCACTCCCTCAGGGGAGCGAGCCATCCTGGCAGCCGTTGCCGGCGGGGTCGCCGTCGCGACCCTGCATGTCCCTGGGCGGACGCCATCGGTCAACGCGGCTGACGGTGATCCGTTGAAGCTCGGTCACACGAACCACTCCCAGTCGCCCACGACGCTCGCGATGAACTCGTCTTCGCAGTCGAAGCTGGCTCGCTCATCCTGGCAACCCTCCATCGGAGCACCGGCGCGGGCACGGCGATCGAGTGGGCTGCGACCAGCGGCTCAGGATCGACTGCAACGGTGCGCGTCGAGCTCACGGATCTGGCCGTCGGCGACACCGACGCGGCGTTCTTCGTGGTTGAGCACGTCAGCCTGAGCGCCAGCGCGAGACCTAGGGGCCTGGGGCTTCTCGCTCGCCGCCGGAGGTGCCCATCGACGGGGAGTCCGGAGTGTTCGTCTGCTGCGGCCGCTCGGGCGGAGTCGGGGTCGGGGTCGCGGGCGGGGCGGACGGCGTCAGGGGACGCGGCGCCGGTGCCGACGCGGGGGAAGCAGACCCGGGTGCCGGCGAAGCCGTGAAGCCGCCCTCGACGTAGTTGCCGATCTTCTGGGCGAGCTGCGAGAGCTCAAGCGGGAGGATGAACTTGGTCGACGGGCTGGCGCCGAGCGCCTTCAGCGCCTCGAGGTACTGGAGCGTCATGGTGCGCTCGTCAACGCCGCGTGCTGCGGAGAAGATGCGCTCGAGGGCCTGGCTGAAGCCCTCGGCCTGCAGGATCTGCGACTGCCGCTGACCTTCTGCGCGAAGGATGGCCGCCTGCTTCTCACCCTCGGCCACGTTGATGTTCGCCTGCCGGGCGCCCTCGGACTCGGTGATGACGGCGCGCCGGTTGCGCTCGGCCGAGAGCATCCGGTTCATGGCTTCCTGGACGTCGCGCGGCGGGATGATCTCGCGGATCTCGACTGTGGTGATCTTGCCGCCCCAGCGCTCGGTCTGTTCGTCGAGCTTGGCGCGCAGGACCTCGTTGATCTGGTCGCGCTTCGACAGCACGTCATCGAGGAGGATGTCGCCGATGACGGCGCGCAGCGTGGTGGTCGCGATGCCCTG
>JBBRYO010000288.1:0-1808 GCA_038237595.1 Candidatus Limnocylindrales bacterium
AGCACCATCAGGGTGGCCAGGATCGGCATGCCGACGAGGATGATCAGGAGGGGCAGCCCGGCGAGCAGCAGCTTCTTCACGACAGATCAGTCCCGAGGGTTCTTATGTTCCGGCTCGAATCGTCAGAATTCATCGGAACTTCTAACCCGCGGCCTCGATGGCCTCGTTTGTGTAATAGAGCTCCTTCTCGAGGGGGTGGAGCACGGTCTGGACCTTGTAGGTGGCGTCGCCGATGCACCACAGCGCCCGGCCCTTGTCCTGCATCGCCCACCCGGAGACCAGGTCCTGGGCGATCGGCCCGAGGCCGAGCATGGAGTCGAGTTCGCGCGCCACTTTCGGCTTCTGGCCGCCGAGGATTTTGATGTCGGCCAGTTCGAGCAGGTCCTTGGCGATCATGGTGGCTTGGGAGTCGGCGTCACCGACCGAGAGCAGGTCGGAGGGCTTGTGGAGGTTGGCGAACTGGATGTCGCCGCCCTTGCCGGCCATGCCTCGCGAGAGCCGCAGGTCGGCGTCGAAGCTCATGACTGCGGCGACGCCCAGCCGCATCTGCTTCCAGACCTCGTCACGCACGACGATGCGCAGGTCGCCGGGCTCGGCGATCTCGCGAAGCCCGCGGCCCCACGAGTTCATGCACAGCAGCGCGATGCCCACGGCCTCGTCGCCCAGGCCGTCGAGACGCGACAGGCTGAACGACTGGATCGGTGCCCGCCAGTCGACCTCGATGTTCGTGAAGTCATCGAAGAGGCCGGCCAGGGTGCCGGTGACCAGCTCGCCGAGCGCGTTGCGCAGCAGCCTGGTCTCGTCGAGGAACTGCCGTCTTGTTCCGAACTCGCAGGCCCTCACGAGGTCCTCGGAGGGATTGCGCAGCAGCTCCCACAGTTGCGGGATCGTCGTCTCGCGCAGCGTGGAGTTCCCGGCGGCGTAGCCGGTGAGGATCTGCAGAGCGTTGCGGACGACGTCGCTCTCGTCAGGCCCGAAGGGCACGCGTCGTTGGTCGTCGATCTTCATGCTGCCGACGAGCCCGCGGACCAGCACGAGCCAGCGCTTGAAGATGATCGTGGTGCGCCGCTGCGCTTCCTCGGCCGAGAGGTTCTCCCAGCCGTGTCCGAGCGGGCCCATCGCCAACGGGTTGATCCGGGCCGGCAGACCCGGGCCGATGACGAACGGCTCGACGCCGTGCGCTCGGCACAGCGACTCGTACTCGTCCTTCGGGTCGCCGAGGACCAGGGTGCGGTAGCCGAACGGCATCATCCGGTTGCAGAAGGCTTTGGTGGTGCCTGACTTGCCGGTGCCGGGCTTGGCGAACTGGAAGATGTTCGGGTTGGTCGCCGTGACGTCGTCGCGCAGCACCCACCCGAACGGGTCGCAGTAGAAGGAGCCGCCGGAGAGCTGGTCGACGCCCATCTGAGCCCCGGTCGGGGGCAGTGCGGGGGCTGACACGAAGGGCCAGAGCACCGGTGCCTGATCGCTGGTCATCCGCCACGCCTGGGCCGGCGCCTTGGCTGGCGCCCAGCCGCGACCGGGTCGTGCCGCACCCCGCCGAGGGGCGTACTTGAAGGATCGGGGCTCCTTGGCCTCGCGGGCCGGGGCTGTTGTGGTCGGCAGGTCGTGGCCGAAGTCCGAGAGCAGGGCGGCCATGTCGCGCCCGCCGCGGCGGTTGCGCCGTGCTGTGGTGGACATCAGGCGTCTCCGGACCGGGTGAGGCTGGTGCCCAGTGGGATGGTGGAGGCGGCGAACCCGGTGTCCTGGGCGAGGTCGAGCCGCAGCGGCGCGAACCCCGCGCGGCGCACCGAGGCGTCCAGCCGGCG
>JBBRYO010000289.1:0-1732 GCA_038237595.1 Candidatus Limnocylindrales bacterium
TGCCGACACCGTGCTCGCCAGTGATGGACCCGCCGAACTCGATGCACAGGTCGAGGATCGCCCCGGACACCTCCTCGGCTTCATCGGCCTGCCCCGGCACGGACTCGTCGAACAACACCAAGGGATGAAGGTTCCCGTCACCGGCGTGAAAGACGTTCGCGACCCGTACGCCGCTGGAACCGGACAGCTCGGCGATCCGACGCAGTACGTCGGGCAACGCCGTGCGTGGGATCACGCCATCCTGCACGATGTAGTCGGGACTGATACGTCCCACCGCGGCGAAGGCGGACTTGCGGCCCTTCCAGAACAAGGCGCGCTCGGCGTCGTCTGCGGCGACCCGGATCGCAAAGGCTCCGTTGGCGCGGCAGTGCGCCTCGACCGCTGCGAACTGGGCCTCGACCTCCGCCGCCGGACCGTCGAGCTCGACGATCAGCACCGCGCCCGCATCGTGGGGGTAGTCGCAGTGGACGGCCGCTTCGGCCGCCTCGATCGCCAACGCGTCCATCATCTCGATCGCGGCCGGAATCACGCCCGCCCCGATGATGGCAGAGACCGCTCCGCCGGCGTCGTCGGTGGAGGAGAACGCGGCCAGCAGCGTGCGCACCGCCTCCGGGGTACGCATCAGCCGGAGGGTGGCCTCAGTGGCAATGCCCAGGGTGCCTTCGGAGCCGACGAACGCGCCAAGCAGGTCATATCCGGGTGGGTCTGGTGCCTTGCCTCCCAGCCGAACGATGTCGCCATCGGGGGCGACGAGCTCGACGCCGAGGACGTGGTTCGTCGTGAAGCCGTACTTCAGGCAGTGCGCGCCGCCGGAGTTCTCGGCGATGTTGCCGCCGATCGAACAGATCTGCTGGCTCGACGGGTCGGGCGCGTAGTAGTAGCCGTATGACGTTGCGGCCTTGGTGACTTGGAGGTTGATGACTCCAGGCTCGACGACCGCCCGCTGGTTCGGCTCGTCGACCTCCTTGATCGCCCGCATCTGCGAGGTGACGATAAGCACCCCCTCGGCATGTGGAAGCGCCCCGCCGGACAAGCCGGTGCCGGACCCACGAGCGACGTAGGGCACCTTGGCGTCGACACATGCGCGGACCACGGCGGCGACCTCGTCAGTGGTGTGGGGAAGAACGACGATCGCCGGCATCACCTTGTAGTGCGCAAGTCCGTCGCACTCGTACGTCCGCAGCTGTTGACGGTCGGTGAGAACGGCATCAGCGCCTATCTCAGACCGCAACCGGGCGGCCAGGCGGTCCAGGTCCATGAGTGCCTCCCGCCGCTCAGGGCATCTGCTCGTAGGCCGGCAGCGTGAGGAAGTCGGCGAAGTCGTCGGCCAACGCCATGTCAGTGAACAGGGAACGAGCGTCGTCCCAGCGCCCCTTGCCGAACGCCTCGTCGCCGACAGACTGCTCGATCTTATGGATCTCCTCGTCGATCAGCAGTTCCACCAGGTCGCGGGTGACGGTCTGGCCGTCGGAGAGCTCTACGGAGTTGTGCAGCCACTGCCACACCTGCGAACGCGAGATCTCGGCTGTGGCGGCGTCCTCCATGAGATTGTTGATGCCTACCGCCCCCGACCCGCGCAGCCACGCCTCGAGATACTGGATCCCGACGCTGATGTTGCTGCGCAGGCCAGCCTCGGTCACCTCGCCCGGAGTCGATGCGACGTCAAGAAGCTCGGCGGCGGTGACGCTGACGTCCTGGCGCACCCGGTCGATCTGGTTCGGGCGGTCGCCCA
>JBBRYO010000290.1:0-1730 GCA_038237595.1 Candidatus Limnocylindrales bacterium
CGCCCCCGCTGGGCTCCGGGACTACGGTTCAACCATCAAGTACTCCAATCGAGGGAGGGTGGCAAGGGCTGCCACCTCAGAAACAAAGGGGTGTTCCAATGGGAACCAGGACACGAGATCGCGGGATCGCAATCCTGCGCATCCTGATGGGGTGGGTCTTCTTCTATGCGGGCGTCGAGAAGCTGCTCGGCGTCGGGCTCGAAGCCGGCAAGACATGGTCGGCAGGCGGCTTCCTGAAGTTCGGCACCGTCGGCTCCTGGCCGGGCGCCGCTCCAGACGCAATCATCAATCCGTTCCACGATGTCTGGGTCGGTCTTGCTGCCAACGCGCAGGCGCTGAGCTTGATCAACGTCATCGTCCCGGTCGGGGAAGTGCTGATCGGCGCAGCGTTGATCCTGGGCCTTGCGACCCGCTTCGCGAGCCTGAGCGGCGTGCTCATGCTGGGACTGTTCTACGTCGCCGGCTGGAACTTCGAACTCGGCATCGTCAACGCCAACCTCGTGTACATCGTTGTCACCGCCTTCCTCGGCGTCGTCGCCGCGGGTGAGGTCTACGGACTCGATCCCTATATCGAACGGCTCCGGTTCGTGCAGCGCGCACCAGCCCTCCACTACGTCCTCGGCTGACGGAACTGGTCACCGAGACGGCTCGGTAACCACGCCGGACCCGGCTCGGGCCGGCCGGCAGCATCAGCGGCGGAGGTCCCCCAGGACCTCCGCTGTTTTCGTGTGTCCAGAGTGCCCATTGCCGCCGGACGATCTCGGACGGGCGTGGCAGGGTGCCCGGATGCGCGCCATGGTCCTCGAACGGCCGGGGCGGATCGAGTCCCGTCCATCGGTCGCTGCCGAGAAGCCTGAGCTCGAGCCCTGGCCGGACGAGCTCCTGCTGCGGGTGCCCGCCTGCGCCGTGTGCCGCACGGATCTCCAGATCTGCGAGGGCGATCTGCCTCCACATCGCTCACCGGTGATCCCGGGACACCAGGCCGTGGGAACGGTGGAAGCGGTCGGGTCGGCCGTTCGTGGCTGGTCGGTCGGAGAGCGCGCAGGCGTGGGTTGGCTGGGCGGGACCGCGGAACGTGCGAGGCATGCTTCGCCCGGCGCGAGAACCTGTGCCCCAACGCAGAGTTCACGGGTTACGACCGCGACGGCGGCTACGCGCAACGGCTCCTCGTGCGTGCGGACTTTGCCCTCCGGCTGCCGGAGGCCTTCAGCGACCGCGAGGCCGCCCCGCTGCTGTGCGGCGGGGTCATCGGCTACCGCTCACTCCGGATCAGCGGCATCCAGCCCCGGCGGCCGACGCCGGTCGTACGGCCTCGGCTCCTCGGTCGATCTCTCGCTCCAGGTGGCGCGCAACTTGGGGCTGCGAGGTCTACGTGGTGACGCGATCGACCGAGGACCGGGCACTCGACGGCATCCCGGCCTGCTCCTACGACCTGCATCACGGCCAGCTCCAGGTAGACGAGATAGGCGAGCACCGGCAGGCTGATGAGGCCCAGTCCGTATGCCATGCACCGGCGGCCGACGATCGCATTTGTCCCCAGGCGGCCGTCCGCTGGGTTGCCGACACGTGCTCAGGTGCGGCGAAGGCCACGCGATCCTGCGAGCGCGTTCACCAGAAGGATGATCGCGATCGCACCGACCGTGGCGATCACGATGCTCTCGATGTTGAAGCCGTTGACGGAGCCAATGTGAAGCACCTTGGCGGCAACGAACCCGCCCACGACGCCGCCC
>JBBRYO010000291.1:0-1707 GCA_038237595.1 Candidatus Limnocylindrales bacterium
GGCCCTCAACGCCTCGCACGACCAGGGCCGCACGGGCGAGCAGCTTCGCATCTGCCGTGGCGCGGGCATGGGCGGCCGCTGCCATCGATCCCTCCCATGCTTCCTCGACCATGCCTCCCCGCTGGAGCGCCAGCGCGATCCTGAGCAGCACACTGCCGCGATCGTCGAGGGACGGGTCAAGGTCCAGAAGGCGAAGGACGCGCCGCCAGAGCAACGCTACCTGGTCGTACGCGCGTTCCCGAGCGGCCAGGCTGGCCGCCGCCACGGTGTACCGGTGCGCTCGTGCGGTTTCGCCGAGCGGCGCGGCCGCGTCGAAGTGATATGAGAGTTCACTCAGGCGTTGGGCGCCACTTGCCTCGAGGTAGACGCCGGCGCGCCGATGCAGGTCCCACCGCTCCTCGAGCGGCATCGCCAGCTCCAGCGCCTCGCGCACGAGTCCGTGCGCGAAGGCCACTCGGTCAGCACCGGTGCCTACATCGCCATCGGCGCGGAGCAGCCCCGTTCGCGACGCCTCGTCGAGAGCGCCGATGACGTCCCGGTGGCTCCGGCCGGTTACGTCGACGAGCATCGGGATGTCGACGTTCAGGCCGAGAGCGGAGGCCGCGCCGATGATCTGCCGTCCGTCACTCGAGAGGCCAGCCACCCGGCGTCCCATCACGTCGCGGACGCTAGCGGGGAGCCCTGTCGAAGCCCTATCGGACGCGTGATCGCGTCGCATCAGGCGCGCGATCTCGATCACGAAGAAGGGGTTCCCAGAGGTTCGTTCGGCCACGGCTCGGGTGAGTTCGGCACCAGTAGAGCGACCGGTCACCGACGTCATTAGACGGCCGATGTCCGCCGCGCTCAGCCCTTGTAGTTCGAGGCGCTGCACGACGCGTTCTCGCTCGACGTCAAGAAGGAGCCCCGCTGCCGGATCTTCGGGTCCGGAGATCCGCCTCGTGATGGTCACGAGACAAGGCAACTCTGCCAACTGTCCGGCGACGAGCCGGAGGAGCCGCAACGAGGCCTGGTCAGCCCACTGGACGTCATCGAGGACGAGGACTGTCGCCGGGCCGATGCGTCGCCCCAGGCTGTTCTGATCGACGCACAGATCGCATCGGTGAGCGCGAACGGATCCGACATGCCGGCGGCCACCCCGAGACGTGCAAGGACCGGTTGCCACGGCCAGTAGGCGGGAGCCGCTTCTTCCTGACACGTGCCCCACGCAGTCCGCCCGCCACTTTCTGCCGCGATGCGTTCGAGCGCGGCAGCCAGCCGCGTCTTGCCGATGCCGGCCTCGCCCTCCAGGACATACAGACTTCCGCGGCCGGCGAACGCCTCGTCGAGCGCCGCCTGGAGCTGATGCAGCTCCGCCTCGCGACCGATCAGCTCGACCCAGGGCGCCTTCGGCGCAGGTGGGTTCATCTCGGTCGTCAAGTCATGGTCATCTGTCGCGACCTACGATGCGCCCCTCGTTTCGCTGCCGCAAGGCTTCATTCGCGGGCCTTTACCCTTGGACCCGCAGGCCCCGTGGCCGAGCGGAACCGGATTCCTCGGGCCGCAGGCCATTCCCTTCAGTAGTAGGGAGGCCAGATGCACCAGATGCACCACATAAAAAAGGGTCTGACCTAACGTGAACCTCATCCGCCGCGCAGCCATCGCGCTCCTGCGCTCCGAGTTGGAGCAGCGGGAGAACGCTGCCCGCACCCTCGCCGCCGGCGCATACCA
>JBBRYO010000292.1:0-1707 GCA_038237595.1 Candidatus Limnocylindrales bacterium
CGCGGCCCACAAGGTCCAGGACCCCTACTCGCTGCGCTGCGTGCCGCAGGTCCATGGCGCGAGCCGCGATGCCTTCGACTACGCGCGCCGCGTCGTCGAGATCGAGATCAACAGCGCCACTGACAACCCGCTGGTCTTTCCGTCGGGGTCGGATGCGGATCCCGGCGCTCTCGCCACGGGCGGCGGCATGGTCATCTCCGGCGGCAACTTCCACGGCCAGCCGGTGGCGATCGCCATGGACTTCGCCGCGATCGCCATCGCCGAGCTCGGCTCGATCTCCGAGCGGCGCACCGCGCTGCTGATCGACGGGCGCCTGTCCGGCCTGCCGCCGTTCCTGGTCGAGGACGCAGGGCTCAACAGCGGGTTGATGCTGCTCCAGTACGCCGCAGCCGCCCTCGTATCAGAGAACAAGGTGCTGGCGCACCCCGCGTCGGTCGACTCGATCCCGACCAGCGCCAACCAGGAGGACCATGTCTCGATGGGCTCGATCGCCGCTCGCCAGGCCCGCGAGGTCCTGCGAAACGTCGAGCACGTGCTCGCCCTCGAGCTGCTGTGCGCCGGGCAGGGCCTGGACTTCCGGGTCGAGCGGATCGGCGCCCCGGGTGCGGGCGTCGCGGAGGCCCATCGCCGGCTGCGCACGGTCGTCGAGCACCTCGGGAGCGACCGCGACCCTGGGCCCGACATCGCCGCCGCGCTCGAGCTCGTTCGCGGAGGTGCGTTCCTCGACCTTCTGCCAGCATGATCGGGGGGCTCGCTGATGTGGTGCGCCCGACGTGGCGCGACCAGGGCACGAGGTGAGCGCGATGGAACCGACACCGGAGCCTGCCGCCGCGCGAAGGTATCGCGTCGTCGGTGCCACGTTCACCGAGCGCGAGCACACCGTCCCGCTCGATCACGCTCACACGGACGGGCCGCAGATCACCGTCTTCACTCGCGAAGTCGCAGCCCCTGACGGGGCCGACCGCCCGTACCTCCTCTTCCTCCAGGGCGGCCCGGGCTTCGAGGCTGTCCGCCCAACGAGCCCGCCCAGCGGCTGGATGAAGCGCGCGCTCCAGGACTACCGGGTACTGCTGCTCGACCAGCGCGGAACCGGCCGTTCCACGCCGCTCGGCTCCGAGATTCCGGGCGACACCGCCGAGGAGCAGGCGTCCTACCTGGCGCACTTCCGCGCCGATTCGATCGTCCACGACGCCGAACGCGTCCGCGAGGAGCTGGGCGTGGCGCGCTGGAGCGTCCTCGGCCAGAGCTTCGGCGGCTTCACCTCGATGACGTACCTGTCGATCGCGCCCGGAGGGCTGCGCGAGGCGTTCATCACGGGCGGCCTTGCGCCGATCGGCCGGCCCGTGGACGACATCTACGCCGCGACCTATCGGCGCCTCTCCGACCAGAACCGGCGTTACTTCGAGCGCTACCCGGACGACCGGTCCCGGGTCCGCGAGATCCTGCGCAGGCTCGACGACGAGGACGTGCGCCTGCCGTCCGGCGATCGGCTGACCGGACGACGGTTCCGCCAGCTCGGGCTGTGGCTCGGCGACAGTGCCGGGTTCGAGCACCTGCACCACGTCATCGAGCTGCCCTTCGCGTCGCTCGCGTTCCTGCACGATGCCGAAGCGGGCGTGCGGTTCAGCCGCAACCCGATCTACGCGACGCTCCACGAGTCGTCGTATGCAGATGGCGTGGCGACGCGCTGGTCGGCGCACCGGCTTC
>JBBRYO010000293.1:0-1587 GCA_038237595.1 Candidatus Limnocylindrales bacterium
ACATCCTCCGCGGACACGTCGGCCGGCCATCGGTACGCAGCGAAAACGGTGGCGTCCAGTTCGGCATGCGCGTCGCGGAGCCAGGCGGGCATCTGGTTGTACAGGTTGGTCAGGGTTCGCGTTTCGAGCTCTTCGTCCGAGGCGCCGGTCGGGTTGAGCCAGCCCTCGCGGAGCTCGTTGAGACGAACGGCGGCGGCGGCGATCGCTTCGCGGTTGTCGCTAGCTTGCGGGAAGGGGAAGGTCTCGAAGGTGGTCGACGGCGTGTAGCGCGGCCTGGTCTCAAGCTGGGTGCCCATGGCCAAGGCCCATAACTCGTGAGCGCGGGACTGAAGCACGCCGAAGGTGTAGTCATCGTCGCGAGCGATCACGACGAGTTGGTGGTCAGCAAGGACGTCGGCGGGAACCCACACGAACAGCCGGTACTTGGTCAGGCTGGGTGTCGCAAGGTAACGCGCGAGACCGTCCAAAGCTCTACGCATTCCTGATCCCGGCTCGACATGGAGCCACCATTTCTCGCGGTACGACTTCCGTCGCACGGTGTCGCGGAACGGTTTGACTTCGTGGAGAACGTACTCGTATGGCGCTTCGTACAGCGCAGCCTCCTCGCGAGACATGCGCCAGCCGAAGTCGACGATCCACTTGTAGCGTGGCCGCCTGGTGATGTCCAGACCGTTAACCCAGCGGCGTACGACGTCGCGATTTGAGCGTCCGTCCGGGTTGTGCCCATCGAGCATGGGGTAGGCCGTGTCGGCCGGGATGTCGAACGGCCCGCCTTTGACATCGGCGATGAACGCGATGCCCATGTTCTCGGGCAGACGCCGAGCCTTGGTCAGGTCGATGCCGGCAGTCAGGTTGGCGTTGATCGACTCGACGGGCTTCCCGTTCAGCATCCGAGACGTATCGGAGCCGTCGTCGTAGCCCAGGAATGAGACGTGGACGTTTGCGCCGCTGAGCACCCACGGCTCGTCGGACCAAGCGACGAAGATGTCTCCGGTTTGCTTGATCCGCTCCACGACCACGCGTCCGAGGCCGCCGCGAATCCCTTGTGTGGCGAGCAGCCCGACCCGCTTGGTGCGACCAACCTCGATTGCGGCTCGCGCCTTTTCGTGCCAGTACGCCACGAAGTCCGACATGCCCGGGAGCCTGCCGGCAAAAATCCGGTAGAGCGTCTCGACGTAGTCGGAGCCGAGACTGCGCCGCAGAAGTTTTGCGCCGAGGAACGGCGGGTTGCCGATGATCGCGTCGGCTGCCGGCCACTCCGCCTCGACTGGATGCCCGGGATCCGACCAGTCGATAAGGGCGTCGCACGTCTCGATGTTGTTGAGCGGGCGAAGGATCGGGTCCTTCAGATACGCGAAGCCGTTGCGCAGCATCCATTGGATCTCGCCGATCCAGATGGTCACGCGCGTCAGCTCGGCGGCGTACGGGTTGATCTCGATGCCGTGGAGCTGGTGCGGGCCCACGCGCGGGAACTGCAGCGGCAGCTTCATGTTCAACGAGCCCCACAGCAGCGCCTCGCGCTCGAGATCCTTGAGCGACTGGAGCGCGATGTAGAGGAAGTTGCCGGAGCCGCAGGCGGGGTCCAGC
>JBBRYO010000294.1:0-1541 GCA_038237595.1 Candidatus Limnocylindrales bacterium
CGCACCCGAAAGGACCACCTTCTGGGAACGCTGACTCCGGCCTCGCCACCCATGGAAGCATGGTGTGGGACCGTGGGGTGCGGCCGGATGCGGTTGTTGGATGGCCGCTCCGACCGGTTTGGCAGCGTAGCCACGAGGGGTGGTGAACGAACAATTGGGGCGCAGATGGACGACGAGGTAATGCAGGACCCGAAGTTCACCGCGCTGCAGCGGAAGCCGCTCGCCGAGGTGCCGGCGCTCAGAAAAGCGACCTGGAATTCAAGCCTCGCTTGGCGGCGTACGGTGGGCTCCCCGACAACGTACACGGCAGTTTGACCGTGCCGGCGCAATCGGTCATCATTGGTCTCAACACCGACTAAATTGGTCGGGATTCAGTCCAGGAGACCGATGGCACTCGCGAACCCCGCCGTCGACAAGGAGCTCCAGATGGAAGGCGCGGTCATCGAGGCCGATAACGGGCGTGGAGATCATCTGATGAGCCGTCGCCTTCCCCGGGGACGCCTCGTCCCCAGCGCCCACCCGATCTACCCCGAGCCGACCAGCATGGCACGCCTGAATGATCTGACGTGGATCATCATGGATGCGGCGGCCGAGTACGATGGCCTGTCCGACGAGCTGACGAGCGCTGCTGACTTCGCGGCCTGGCTCGACCTGGAGGTACAGCGGGCAGAGGCCAGTCCGGCCAGGACGAGGCATGAGCGATGATCCTGCGCCTCGTCGCCCGCCTCCACGGCCCGGAGAGGTCGGTTGCGGCCTTCCTCAACCTGTAACACGAGTCAACCATGTCCATGTCGTTCGTGCACACCGCAGATCCCTACCGAGACCTCGATGTTATTGACGCCCGGGCACCGCGATTTAACCAGGCCACCATCGGCATCCTCTCCCTTGTCGCGGTAGCCACTGGCTGGTGGCCGATCTTGGCGTTGCTTGCTGCGCAGTTGGCCGTCGGCCTACGATTCGGGCGGCGCTACTGCCTGCCGTGCGTCGCCTACTTCACGCTGGTCCAGCCGCGCGTCGGCGAAGGCCGGATCGAGGACAGTCGCCCGCCGCGCTTCGCCAATCAGGTCGGCCTGGTCGTGCTGAGCGCGGGCACGTTGGCCTATGGGATCGGTCTGCAGCCCGTGGGCGCCGGACTGGGCCTACTGCTGGCTGGGCTGGCGCTCCTGGCTGCGACCACCGGCCTGTGCGTCGGCTGCGAGGCGTACCGCATCGGGGCGCACCTGCGTGGGATCCGCGCCCGGCATTTCGACCGAGTCGAGCTGGCTGAGATGGGCCCGGCAACTCGGGGCGCCGGCGAGCTGGTGGTCGCTTTCAGCCATCCGCTGTGCACCGACTGCCACGAGCTGATCAGCGGCTTCGAAGCCGATGGCCGTCGTCTGGTGACGGTCGACATCCGCGAGCGCCCAGAGCTCGCGCGCAAGTACGGCGTCGCCCTGGTGCCGACAGCCGTGGTGGTCGCCGCTGACGGCCGCGTGACGGCGCGCCTGGCCGGCTAACAAACCACTTCGGGTCAACCTTCGGACGGTGCCCGAAACGACCTC
>JBBRYO010000295.1:0-1521 GCA_038237595.1 Candidatus Limnocylindrales bacterium
CATCGCGGCCGCGTACGTGGTCTCGCCGATCGATTTCATCCCGGACTGGATCCCGGTCATCAGCCGCATCGACGACATGGCGGTCGTGGTGATCTCGATCGATCTTTTCCTGGAGAGCGTTCCGCACGACCTGATGATCGAAAAGATGTACCAGCTGGGCATCGACGGTCGGGAGCTCGAAAGGGATCTCGAGTCGATGCGGAAAGTCATCCCCAGACCCATCCGACACGCCGCCAGGCGCCTGCCGGAGGCCATTGATCAAGGTGCGAAGCTCATCCGCACACGGCTCGCGGGCCGACGGCCGCCAATCTCCAGGCCCAAGGAGGCAAAGCCCGAGTGAAGGTCATTCTCACCCAGGACGTCATTACGCTCGGCAAGAGCGGCGAACTCAAGGACGTCTCAGACGGGTACGCGCGCAACTTCCTTATCCCACGCAGCCTCGCCGTGCCGGCGGCCGGCGGTGCCTACCGCGCCTGGCAGCACGACATCGCCAGTCGCGAGGAGAAGCGCAAGCGGGAGCGTGAGGATGCAGAGATCGCCGCCCAGCGGATCGGCAGCACCACGCTGACGATGGGCGTCAAGGTCGGGGAGGGCGGCAAGCTCTACGGCTCGATCACGGCCAAGGACATCGCCGACGCGCTCGCCCGCCGCGGCATCAACGTCGACCGCCACAAGGTCGACCTCGACGAGCCGCTGAAATCCCTGGGCACGTACAAGGTCGCCATCCGCGTCTATCCCGGCATGACGCCCGAAGTGACGGTGGCGGTCGAACCCAAGGGCTGACGCCGCTTGCCTCCAGGCGGCTGCCCCGGGCTCCGTCAGCCCCGTAGACATCCCGTCGGATGATGGGCGGGCGATGACAGCCAGGGCCGCCACCATCCTGCACGTCGACCTCGACGCGTTCTTTGCCGCCGTCGAGCAGCGCGACCGGCCGGAGTTGCGCGGCAAGCCGGTGATCGTCGGCGGAGGCGGACCGGACCAGCGCGGCGTGGTGAGTGCCGCGTCCTACGAGGCGCGACGCTTCGGGGTGCGCTCGGCCATGCCGTTGCGAACGGCCGGCGCCCTTTGCCCGGAAGGCATCTTTCTGCCCGTCGATGGCCGCAAGTACAGCGCCGTCAGCCGCGAGGTGATGACGCTCCTGCGGCGCTTCACGCCGGCCATCGAGCCGATCTCGATCGACGAGGCGTTCCTGGACGTTGCCGGTACCGACGCACTGTTCGGGCCGCCCGAGGACGTTGCGGTGGCCATCAAAGCGGCGGTGCGCAGCGAGCTCGGCCTGACCATTTCGGTGGGTGTGGCGACCACCAAGCTGGTTGCCAAGATCGCATCGGACCTGCGCAAGCCCGACGGACTCGTGGTCGTCCCGCCCGGAACCGAGGCGGCCTTCCTCGCACCCTTGGCAATCAGTCGCCTGTGGGGCGTCGGCGAGCGAACCCGGGCCGTGCTCGCCGAATACGGCGTGACCACGATCGGCGATCTGGCCGGTTTGCCCGAAGACCTGCTGCGACGGCGGTTCGGCAG